>SKGS01000174.1 GCA_007117355.1 Lishizhenia sp.
AAAGTCCTTTCCGGAGGTGAAAAAGTCCGTTGTATGTTATCTCGAATGATGTTAGCAAAAGCAAACCTGTTAATGATGGATGAACCAACCAATCACTTAGACTTAGAGTCTATTACCGCATTGAATAATGGCATGAGTGATTTTCCTGGCACATTATTATTTACCTCACATGACCACGAGTTGGTAAATACTGTAGCTAATCGCATTATTGAAATCACTCCAAACGGAATCATTGACAAAATGATGCCTTATGAAGAGTATTTAAAAGATTCAAAAATTGCGGAGCAATTGGAAGCGATGTACTAAACAAAAGAACTGTACAACTTCATGCTTTAATTAACAAAGATTATGAGCTTGTGTAACAAAAGTACTGTCGAGGAAACTGTAAATTATTACTTTTGTTCTTTTATAAATCGGAATGCTTCGTAAATTCACATTATTGAATCATAGTTTGTCAGCGTCAATTATTGGTGTATTGTTCCTATACTCCAATTTGCTAAATAGTCAAGAATCTATCAATAGCAGATTCAACTTTGACTTTTTGGAGTACATGATAGAAGACACCTATTTTACCGTAGGAATTAACAGAGGAGGAGTGTTTTGGAGTAACCACTACAGTGATTTAAGTGATGGAAATGGCTTTAATTTCGGGATAGAAACATACACCCCTTTAATGAATAAGTCTTTTTTGAATTTTGGAATTCTTTTTTCGCAAAAACGCTTTAGTCATTTGCCAAAAGGATTTTCTGAAAATCATAGAATAGAATTTCAGAATAATACCTTAGAGTTTCCATTGTTTGCCTCTTTCGAACTTCCTGTTTTACGAGAATATGATTTTAGATTCAATCTAGGCGTACAGTTTAACTACCGTCTAAGCACAAATCGAGTAAATGAATACCAAGAAGAAGTGACGAATTCTGATGTGTTTTTTTATCCTATTGATGGACGTTACAAAAACTTCGACGGAGGAATGCTTTTTGGTCTAAGTGCAGAAAGAAACAACTTCTATTTTCGTTTAAGGTCAGCAAGTGGATCTAATAACTTTTACAGCAGTGAACAAGGGATGTTACATGCCTTTTACATAGATTTTGGATATTTTCTTTTCCGTAAATTAAGAACGAATAATTGAGAATGAAAAGTTTACATTACATAATTCTAATATTCATTAGCTTCGGAATAGTTTTCGTCGGAAATGGTCAGATATTATCAGAAAAGAAAGATACCCTCTATTTAGATCTATATGAAGGGGTAATGAGTTATCAATATAAATTAGTAGAAGATAAAAAAATACCCCATGGAACGATTAGTTTTGAATCAGAGTTGTTTAGAGAAAGTGTTGAAAGAGAAATTAAGCAAATCATCTTTCAAGGAAATTATTTACAAGGTCTCAAAGATAAAACGTGGACTTTTAATGAAACAACATATACCATAGAGCTTCAAAATATTAATGAAAGAAGAGGACTTTATTCCATTGATTACAATCTTTCTGGAAAAGAAAAGCAGTTAATCCTAAACTTCTCTTCGGGAGTTCCTGATGGAAATTGGTTATTTAAAAGAAGTAGCATTGAAAATGGAAGAAAACGCCCACAAACAAATACAGGTGAATTAAATTTCAATCAGGGGCTTGGAATTGGAAAAGTAAGCTACATCAATCAAGATCAAAACACAAATATTTTATTTACCTTAAATGACGATAGTTTCATTGATGGTAAGATGGAGTTAAGCTATCCTGATTCCAGTTCAAATAAAGTTATTGAAGAGACCCGTTTCTATGAAAATGGATTTTTACTGCGTATTGAGAAAGTATATGAAAAAATGAGAAGCCCTTTTGAAATCATCATATATGAAGACATTACAAACAAGCTCGATAGTCTTTCACAGTATCCTGACGAGGTAAATTATAAAATATCTGAAGGTGAAGGATTTGGTCTCTTATTTGATAATGGTTATGTGTCTGAAGAAGAGAAAAAAGAGAAAATTCATTCTCAAGAACAAGGAAATGTGATTATAGAAAACTTTCTAACTTACTTTCAAAGTTTTATTGATAGTGAACAAGAAACATTTCAATCACCTCGATTTAATTTTACCAAAAGAATTAAATACGCTTACCCAGAAGAAGAAACAGAAATGCTAAAAAAATTAAAGAAAGACCTTCAAGAATTATGTGTTACGTACAACGACTTCGTTAATGAGCCCAGAAATAAGTTATATAAAACCAAATCTAAAGGTTTATCAGAAGCTATGGCTTATATTCAACATGCGAATAAAAAGTGCAGTATAATTGATAATCAAATTGATCGTTTTCTTTCTGGCGAATTTGATTTCAAATATCGTCCTAATTTCTTTATATCAGGAATAGATGGTTTAAATAAAATAGACACTTTGAAATATAGATTCAAATCAGACACCGCAACCGTTGTTTTTGATGTTGGGATTTTGGTTAAAAAACACGAAAATATCGTTCAAGACATGAGTGATTATTTTTATAAAATGAAAGCAAAAACTGCAGATTACAAGCTTGTTGCAAAAGATAAGATACAGTTGTTTAGAGAGCAAGATGATATTGATAGTCTGGATGTAAAAATAGTATCAACACAAGATATAAACGACTCTTTGTACGGTAAAATAGATGATTTGAGGTCTGCTAATTTTGACGACCTTGACTTTCATCAAAAAATTTACGTTGCTTTTCTTAATGAATTATTATTAGAGGTTAAAGATAATTATTTAGAAGTACACAGTTATGAAGAGAAAAAAGAATTAGGTGAAAAGCTTTCTTGTTTTTATAGCAAATTTTATAATGAACACACTAGGTTAGTTAAAGTTGGTGAACAAAGAGCCTCACTTGACTCCCTTTTTACGGTTTTTGAAGACCATCCTTTTGATAACAGAAAATTTGAAAGTCGCATTTTAGGTAATGTTCGTGAAAAAGGCGGTGAAACGTTATTCCGATATTATATTGAAGATTTACTTAAAACTGCAGAATGCGACAAGATTTCAACTAAAATAGATCGTTTAGAGAAATTGTTTAAAAAATTAGAAAAATTGGCTGCATCTCATAACGATGAAGAAACAATAAGAATTAATCGTTTGGTGAGAAGAGAGTCTGTACCAAATAGAATTGAAAGGGTACTTGGTTTATCAGATGATAATTAATACATGAAGCAATTAATAATAATATTACTGTCTGTCGTTTTTGGCGTTTCACTAGAAACAAAAGCTCAAAATGACATTGAATTTTTGGATAATAGAATTATTTATACAAAATATTATGTGGCTGATTTTTTCAATGACACTTCTAAGTGGGCATGGGAATGGGATGTTGTTTACAGACGACAAAGTCAATTAGGCGAATCAAATGCTTGGGAACATCCTTTGCGATATTCAATTCGACCATGGATAGCCTATCAGTTTACAAAAATGACGAGAGTGAGTTTGAACCCTATTGCACTTTTTAATACGGCTCCAAGATATCCTTTAGAAACAGATCTCGACAGAGATTTTGAAAGAGAACTTAGGACAACACTTCAAATTAATAATTATGCATACTACAAACGTTTTAACTTTACGCATCGCATGCGTTTTGAGTCAAGGTGGCGTGACATAGATTCAGATAGAGCCAATCACAATTTCCGTTTCAGGTATAGAATACGTACCAGAATACCCCTAAACACAGATTATTTTTACAAAAACAATACTTGGTACATCACTGATTATCATGAGGTTCATGTTGAGTTCGGCAGAGATTACGGAACTAACTTTTTTTCTCAGAACAGGAACTTTTTAGGTCTGGGTTACCGTTTTTGGGATTGGACAAGAATAGAATTAGGGTATTTATATCAATTTAATACGCGTGGAAATAATCAACAAATAGATTTTTCTCAAGGTCCAATGTTTTATCTCTTTATGGACATAATTAGTAGAAACAAACGACGGTATAACTATAGTTTTTAGTACATTTGTATATTTTTTTTAAAGATAGAGATAGATAATTATGAAATCAATAATATGGACTTTAAGTTTTCTCACAATTTTTATTTCTGCCAATTCGTATGCACAAAGCACACAAAAATTTAATGATTCTATTGTAGCTTATCCTGAATTAAAAGGATTAGCAACTTATGATTACATTATTAGAAATAATGAAGAAGTAAAAAACGGAAAATTCACTTATTTTTTCAACAGTCAAGACACACTGAATGAAGAATACACGAATAAAATCCGAGTTAACGGAAATTATCGCCATAACTTTAAATCAGACAATTGGCAATTTATACACAAGCGTTTTAAGCCAACCAGTATTCCAATTGTAGATGGTTACTCTGTCATTCACAAAAGTGCGGGCGTTGAGCATTTAGTTGACGTTCCTTTTAAAAATGGAATTGCCACGGGAGAAGGTTCTGTTATCACAAATCAAATAAAAAATTCAGAATTACACAAAAATTTATTTTCTGCCTCCGCAAATTTTGATAAAAATTATTTTGTAGGTGAATTTGAAGCAAAAAGTGATTCTTTGCGAATTACAGGTGAAATTGATGAAAATGGACTTTTTACAAACACTTGGATTTTCGAGCACAATAGAAATAATGAAATAATTGTAGAAAAAAGATATTACGAAAAAGGTGTGTTGGTGAATCACGAGATAATTCGTCAAGATGTTACGTATGAGATTGAGCATATAGGGCTTTCTAAAAATCCTGATGATGACGGAGAATGGCTTACGATCAATGCGAATAAAGATTATTTTAACATCATTTTACGAGCGAATATTGGAAAAAAAGCAGAGGGTCGAAGCACCGAGTTAACCGATGCAATAATTGAAAACTCTAACTTGTTTCTCAAGCATAGTTTAATTTCTTTTCGTGAGTTTAATCACATCGATATTTGGAAAATAAATGAAGATAATACGCACATATACCTACCAAAATTAAGGGTTCGAAAATTTCCATATACAGTAGAAGAAAAAGCACTTATAAGCACAGCTACAAAGCAAATCAATGAATCCAAACAGATAATTAATCAATATTTGAAAGACCCTCAAGTTGAATTGAATAAGCATGCATACCGTGAGCTAGCTTTGTACTATGAAGTATATGTGGAATACATCGACGAATTAAAGAAACTGGAAAAAGTTTTTGAATTGTTGAATTTTCCAAGTTATGAATTTATTAATAGAGAAGAAATAATGCCTTATATTTTTGAAGGCATTGAATACCCGGAAATAGTAACCTTCACCTATAAAGACAAAACGAGTGAAGAAAAAATAAGGTTTCCAAAAAATGTTTCTGTAGAAGAGACGACAATTCAGGTTCTTGCAAATCACGCCAGTGAAATGTTAGCTATGCTCAAAGAAAAATTAGAGGTTGTAGAACCAATAATAGATCGTAATAGAAAAAGATTCGAGATAGAGGACAAAGAAAAGTTGTTGTTACTTAAAAGAGACAGTGTGAAAATTTTGTTTACGAACCAACTTGATGATGAGAACTTCAATTCTTTTCATACGCGCTTCGCTTCTCAATTTGTTTCTAAATCAGAAGAGGTTTTTGTTAATTATGCAAAACTAGATATTGAAGATAGAATAGAAATGACGGATAATGCGCTATCATGTATGCAACATCTTATTAATAGTTACAATCAATTTACACAATTAGAGTACAAAATTGAGCGACTAGAAGAGGTTTATACACGAGTAGTTTGGAATCCTTTCACTTTCACAGATATGCATGAAATTGTCAAGGAAAGAGTTTACAATGCTTATAAAAAGGATTTACTTCCATTTTTATTAGATGGTTTAGAAGAAATCAATTCCTGTGAACAGATTGCTGCAAAGATGGATAATTTCAAATTGGTTTACGAACGTATGAGAGAGTTGAGAGACCAAGATACAAAAGAAATCGAACGTGAATTAAGAAGAGTTCATGACCCCGTAAAAATTAGCTCAACATTATCAATGAAATTAGAATTAGATTAATTATGTGGAAAACGTCACTACTGTTTTTTATTTGTTTTTTTACTTTTCAGAATGCAATTGCTCAAGAAGAGGAAGAAGAGGAATACAATATACCAAACGAAACGATATTTGAAGAATGGGGAACCAACCTTTGGATCGGATCGTATAACGTGTTTAGAATTGGAGAAAATCTACTTTGGGATGCACAGCATCATTACAGAAGAGGAGGACATAACGGAATTCCCTTTGTTGGTCGAATGAGTCAGTTTTACAATCGACATGCAATTTCTTACGTTTTCAACTCCTCCTTTAGAGCTACAGCTGGTGGTGTACTTCGTTTAAATTTCACTCCAGACCCGGGAAATCCTGATTTTGAAAACTTGCGATACGAACCTCGTTTTTGGCACGAATATATGTTTATTATGCCTTACGAACGCTTCATGTTATATCATAGACTACGTTTTGAACATCGTTGGAGTAAAGGAAATGCTATTGACGCAGATTGGATTTACAGAGATCGTTACCGATATAAAATATTTGCTTTTATACCTTTAAATAAACCCAAACTAGAACCAGGGGCTTGGTACATGATTCCAGATATTGAAATTATCATGCAAAGTGGTAAAGCTGTTGTGGATAGTCCTTTGGAAGATTTAAGGATTTACCCTCAATTAGGATATATTGTTAGCCCTAGATTAAAACTAGGAGGAGGACCAATGTACACCACAGGTCAACGATTAAATCCAGGTGGTTTTCAATTTCGTCAACGTCTAGTACTAAGAGTAAACGCATATGTATCAATTAACTTGCGTAAATTTGAAAACAAAATTCCAGATGTTAATTTAACTGATTAATT
>SKGS01000255.1 GCA_007117355.1 Lishizhenia sp.
GATTTTTGGCAATGAACCGAACGAAGTGAGCTCATAGCCTGTCCCGACTTTCGGGAAAGACCGCTGAAAGACTTTTATGCTGAATAAAAAAAGTAAAAAAGCAAATCTTAACCCTACATAACAACCTTAAAAACAAAGTTTTATATGGAATACTGCTAATAAAACAAAAGTAAATGCGTTTGCCCTGTTACAAATGGCTTTACAATTATTGATCGCTACTTGAATAAATTGAGCCATTTTATAATCCTTCACGTATCTTGAAAAAATACTCTTTCAGTATAAGTAAGGAACCTAAGCTTTTAAATTTAAAAAAAAAATTAAATTGATAAAAAACGCTACTTTTGGTATCGCATTATGAAGGTATTCGAATCTATTGTAATTGTTGGTCGCGGAAATGTAAGCTACCATCTTGTCAAAGCTTTTGGAAATAGGGTAAAAGCAATGATAGTGAAGGAAACTAACTTCATTGAAGATTGGTATTCCCATTTACCGCAGCTTACATCATACAATGAATTGGATTTTTTGCCCGATTTAGTGTTGATTTGTGTAAATGATACTGCTATTCATGAGGTAATTGAAAAGACACCATTCGATGTCCCAGTTGCCTATACTTCGGGTAGTGTGAAATTGTCAGATTTGCCAAATCGATTAAAACTAGGTGTTTTTTATCCACTACAAACGTTTTCGAAAAATGTGGCAACGGATATTTCAAAAGTGCCCTTTTTAATTGAATCGGAAAATGTTGATTTTGCTGTCGAATTAAAAGAGCTTGCTGCGCAAATTTCTTCCAATGTATTATTCGCAAATAGCCAAGATCGCTTTCATTTGCATGTTGCGGCTGTAATGGTCAATAATTTCACCAATCATTTGTATGCACGAGCGTTTGATTTTTTGAAAGAAAAGGAACTAGATTTTGATTTACTACTTCCGTTGATTGAAGAGACAAGTAGTAAGTTAAATCGCATGAATCCGATGGATGCACAAACGGGACCGACAATTAGAGGTGATGAAAAAATTGAATCAAAACATTTAGAAGTACTGAATGGTTATTCAAAGGAAATATATGAGTTGATGGCGGCATCAATTAAATCCTTACACGAAAAAAATGAGTTATAAAGAAAAATTAGCTAAAATCACCACGTTTATGTTTGACGTGGATGGAGTACTTACGGATGGTTCGGTGCATTTATTAAAAGGAGAGATTGTGCGAACGCTTAACTCACGAGACGGTTATGCTTTGCAGTATGCTTCCAAAATGGGTTACAACATTTTTATAGTAACTGGCGGAAGCTCTGAAGAAGTGAAATTGCGATTACTAGACTTAGGAGCAACAGAAGTACGGCTAAAATCAAAAGATAAAATGGTTGTGTTTGAAGAGTTAAAAAGTCACTACCAATTTACGGAAGAACAAGTGCTGTATATGGGGGATGATTTGCCGGATTTTCCTGTTATCAAAAGGGTAGGGGTTGGTACTTGTCCAAACGATGCAGCGGTTGAATTGTTAGAAGTAGCTGATTATGTTTCGCCGAAAAAAGGAGGTCAACATTGTGTGAGGGATGTCATTGAACAAACGCTCAGAGTGCAAGGGAAATGGTTCTCGAAGGAAGCTTTTCAGTGGTGATAAAATTATAGTTTTACTCTTTAACTCCGTCAAAGATAAAATTACTACCTTTATCTTTTAAATTATATACATGATTAGGGTAGAAAATCTTTTTAAGGAGTTCGAACTTTCCAAAAAGCAACAAAAAGAAAACGACACCACCGAAAAAAAAGCAATTGCAGTAGAAGACATCTCTTTTACCTGTGAGCCTGGAAAAGTCTTTTCATTACTTGGGCCAAACGGTGCAGGGAAAACAACTACATTGCGTATGTTGGCTACCATTTTGAAACCAACATCAGGTAAAATCGAAATCGCAGGAATCGATATTCAAAAACATCCCGAAAAGGCTAGAGCTAAAATGGGGTTTCTGACTGGCTCAACAGGTCTTTACGAACGACTTACACCAAACGAAATTATAGATTATTTTGGTGCACTTTACGGCGTATCAAAACCGATGATTCAAGAAAGAAAAGTTAAATTATTCGATTTGCTAGACATGAATCACTTTCAAAATAAGCGAATTGGAAAATTGAGTACCGGGATGAAACAAAAAGTTTCTATTTGTCGCACAATGATTCACGACCCTGAAGTGGTGATTTTTGATGAACCAACCAGTGGATTGGATGTAATCACAGCCGAAAACATTATTCATCTGATTAAAGATTGTAAAAATCAAGGTAAAACGGTTATTTTCTCCTCTCATATTATGAGTGAAGTAGATTTGCTTTGCGACGATTTAGCCATCATTCACAAAGGGAAACTTCTATATTCCGACAGCATGGAAGCTTTTAGAAATCAAATGGAAGCTCCTACTTTAACCGCTGAATTTATTCGAGTAATCACTAATGCAAATCAATTATCATGATAGTTACCGTATTTTTAAAAGAGTTAAAAGATACACTTCGCGATAGAAGAACTTTAATTGCAATGCTCGTAATACCTATCTTGGTTTTCCCATTGATTTTGGGGATTATGACAAGTGTCACTAGAAGCATGGAAAAAAGTCAAAAAGAAGATGTATTTAATGTCGCACTTATTGGAAACGAGCATAGTGAATTTACGAGGCTAATTTCCAGTGTTCCTGAAGAACTCGGTCCCAAATCATTAGTCTTTCTGTCCGATACTACTGGATTAAAAGACTTGATTAAGAAGGATTCTATCCAATTAGCTTTTGTAAGTCCAACGGATTTCGATGAAACAGAGAAAATGGATGAACAAAATTTTATTCATATCTATTTTCAGGGAACAAATCTCGGAACAAAAGACAGAGCGGATGCATATTTAGATTTTGTTTCTTCTGATTTACTAGAAAACCGTTTGAAGAAACGATCGATTAATCCATTGATAATGGAGCCGTTGATTCCAATTCATCATAATGTGGCTTCAGATAAAGAAATGTTAGGAAAGCTAGTCGGTGGATTTTTACCTTATTTATTTATCATTTTTGGCTTTATTGGCTGTATGTATCCTGCAATTGATTTATTTACAGGAGAAAAAGAAAGAAAAACATTGGAAACATTGTTAACAGCTCCAATCGCAAGATGGAAAATATTATTTGGAAAAATGTTAGTTGTTGTACTTTCCGGAATTGCTGCCGCTACTTTCGCTTTAGTTGGTCTATACCTTTCTTTGGATGTATTTCAATTGGTAGAAGATAAAACGATTTTAGATTTAATACGAAGTATTTTAAGCCCATCGTTTATCGGAATGTTGTATTTACTTCTTTTACCATTAACTGTTTTCTTTGCCGGATTAATGATTCCATTAACAGTGTATGCTAAAACCTTTAAAGAAGCGCAGAGTATTTTAACCCCAATTAATTTTATTGTTATTCTTCCAGCGTTAGTTGGGTTTTTACCTTCTATTGAGTTGACGGCTATGACAGCACTAATTCCTATTGTAAATATCGTTTTATCTACAAAAGAATTAGTCGCAGGAACACTCAACCCTCTTTTATTATTACTTAGTTTTTCAGTGATGGTTGTTTTTGCATGTATCTCTGTTTTTGTATCGTATCGCCAATTTGGAAAAGAAAGTAATATTGTTTCTTAGGAGTAGCTTATGTCTTTACATTCTTTCGGAATTTTTCTACTATCGATTATATTTTTTGGTTGTTCAGAGTCTGCCGAAAATATTGATTTAGTTGAAAATAATTCAGCTAATTCTTTAAAGCAAGAAAAACAAATACTTGATATTAATGAAGGGTTAGAAGAAGCGGATTTTGATAGTGTTACATATCGTAAATTAGCTTTAGAGTTTTCTTATGAGCAAGGAAATTATTACGATTTGAAAGACTCCATTTTTGCTGATTTTAATGGAGATGGTTTTGAAGATATGGCGATTTTTATTCAAAATGATAGTTTGTCAGGAATTGTTATTGTTCATGGTAATAATGGTAACAAGGTTAGAATTGGGTTTGATGAAAGTTTTGACCTTTTAACCAATTTAGATTGGGTAGATTACTGGGGGTTAGTAAGAGATAAAGAAACTTTTCAATCTGTTATTGATGAAAACGGCGATATCGGAGCAGGCGAAAAAATCGCTCTTGAAAATCCTTCTATTGCGATAGGCGCAGATGAATTAGGCGGTGGTTTGATTACGTTTAAAAATGGCGAGTATATTTGGATTCATCAAACTTGTTAAAAGCAGTGATTTTAAAAGTGAAAATTCAAGCTTAATACAACGGCTCAATAATCGACAACATATTAACTAGGTCTTTCATCTTTTGAGAAGACAAATAGTGATATACAAAACATAAAATAAAAATAAACATACCATTGAAATAGTCCATTTTCACCGTTTCGTATTGTTGGAGCATAAACATAAAATGCAAACCCATAAAATAGAATGCAAGAAGCGATGAAAACTAACCATTTCATGGACAGCCGGAAATTGTAATTTTTAATATGAAGATACGAACCAATCCAAGGTGATATTATTAATAGTGGAAGCATGAACAATCTTGATTCTCTTGCAGATGCAAAAAATAATACTACCAATGTATTTAAGATTATTGCAAGCAAAAAAGCATTCTTTTTATGAATAAATTCCTTGCTACTCACCAATGGTTGAACATTGAGTATTAAAATGATAGGCAATAATGCATGAACTAAAAACATAGTAATTGTTTCAACAGAGCGTTCATAGTTTAAAAAATTGTCTTTTAACCCACTAAATCGAAAACTCCATTCTTCCATTTCCCATTGAGTACCATTTATTCTCCAAAGAATTATGCGATACACTATATAAACCAATACTGGAACACTGAATTTGAAAAATTTATTTATTGATAACGAATTGGAGTGGAAAAATTTAGAATGCAGATAATAAAAAGGAATGATTAAAATGATTGATGTTTCTCGGGTCAATACAGCAATAGAGAGATAAAAAATAGCCCAAAGTAGTTTATTTTGAATCAGAAAGTAAAATGAAAGCAAAATCCATAAATAGGCTAATATATCGTCGTATGTGTAAGTAGGATGAAAGAAGGCGAATAGAATTGAAAAGGAGAAAGCAAAAAAGCTTATATTAAGCAATGCAATTTTGAGGTTGTTGTGAATTAGTATTGATATCTTGCCCAGTATAATAAAACAGAAAAACAAAGCAGTGTAATTAATTATTACGAAGGCGTGCAACAAGCTAATAGGTGTGAATTGTTTAATAAATAACAGAAGTTTTGTAAGTAGCATCCTTCTCTCAAAAACAGGCACTTCTTGATGGAGGTTTACCGAACTTTCAATTACTTCCAGGTATAGCATTCCGTCAGTAGATCCATAATGTAAAACGAAGTTTATTAAGGTTAGAATTCCTGAAAAAACTACTAGTGCACTATTTGTTTTTGATTTCATTTTGTTCGAAAATAGGCAATTTAATTTTTGTTTAGTACAGGAATGTAACATTATTTTACCTGAGTCTCAGCGTGTTTTACTTTAACAAAGTAAATTTAAATAAATGGTCAATACAACGGCTCAATAATCGGCAACATATTATCAAGACTTTTAGCCTTTTGGGCGTTTTTATCTTCTTGAGCTGAGAACATTACATCCATATCATCGGTCATAATTCGATTTGTAGCTCTCAATGCTGGCTCTTCCGAAAAATAGTTTTCCATCATAACTTCTTCGTTAGATACGCCCGCTTCTTCCATTTCGTAAACTTCAGCATCCATTGCCATGAAATCTTCTTCCTTAAATGTTTCCTCAGGTGCTCCTATCGCATGTTGATTTAAGTTAATTGGTTCTTCCAATTGCTCCTGAGAATTTCGTTGCATTGAACTATTGGTTTCATCCATTTTTGTCTCCACTTTTTCTTTAACAATTTCAGATTTTTCCATGTTCTCAGCATCTTTCAATTCTGACTTTTTTTCTCTACTATCTTTTGTCTCCATGATTTGTGCTATTTGCTGTTTATTATCCAGCGATGGAAAAAAAGTAACGGTCAAAACGATTAAAGTTAAAGAAGCAAATGCAACCAAAGGGCGGTACAAAAAAGGTCTGTTTTCTGGCCAAATCAATAACCAAAATGAATTTAACCAAACCATTCTATTCGATTGATAGACTTGGTTAAAACGCATGTCTAATTTCTTTTTCGTGGTATTGGAAAGTACAGGTTTTTCCATTTTCCATTGGGAAGACTTTAATGAAATAATGCGTTTTAATTGCTCAAACTGTTCTTCCGTTTCAACGTAGTCAGAAAGCAATTTTTGTTCTTCCTCGGACAAGGAGTAGAACTTTTTTTCTAAAATTATTTTTCTAATATTTTCTGTCATGATAGTGCATTTGATTTTGGGTTAAACTGCTCTAATTCTTTGGTAATGTGTTTTGTAGCATAAAATAGTCTAGATTTAACTGTGCCGACCTGAATTTCTAAAACTTCCGCAATTTCTTGCAAACTAAAACCATCTATATGGCGCAAGCGAAAAACTTCTGAGTGCTTGGTATCCATTTGTGACAATAAAGTATTTAATTGCTCAACAAACTCTTTGTCACTTAATTCATGCAACGGACTTTTTTCATTTTCTGTAATTGCATAACTTTCGTCTAAACCATTTTGAACAGAAGAGCGAACTTCCATTTTTTGATATTCATTTTTACACATATTGTTGGCAACAGAAAATACCCAAGTCTTAAAATTTCTTGAAGTATCAAAAAGATGAGGCTTTTCGATAATTTTTGTAAATATATCTTGCACAAAATCTTCTGCTTTTTCAGCATCTTTTTTCAATTTACGCCAAAAATAATAATGTAAATTTTCAGCAAAACGTTTATATAGCTCATCAAAGGCATTCTTTTCTCCTAATGCGATAAAGCGCATTAACTCCTCATCGGAAGCATTTTTATAGGAACGTTTAAATAAGCGCATACTTTAATTAGCTATTAGAGTTGAAATTTCAGATTCTTTATTTGTTCGTTTGGCTAAATCTAGAATCACCTCTTTATATTTATTTTTTTCTTCTGTTGTGCATGATGTACAATCTTGATATGCCTTAATAAAAGACAATAAGTAATTTGCTTTAACTCGTTTCCCTTCTGTTGATGTCCATCCATTTGGTTTTGAATTATTTAAAACTGACTTTACGAAACTTGAATTAATGTTTTCGTTGGATGCGCTAGAAGCAAGAGCAAAACTTAAGCCAACTATTTCGATGGGTTTTACAATTTCGTTGAAATACGTTTGAGGAACTGTCATCGAAATGAAAATATCCTTTATACGCAATGGATTCAATGCAATAAACTCAGCTAAAAAAGCTGTATTAATCGTTGTGTTAGAAGGAATTTTCCATCCTTCCTTAGTAAGGTTTTGGCGCATTTCTTTGTTAGTAAGAAAGTCTAAATTTATGATTTTAACATCTTTGCGGTGATTGTAAATATATTGCTGAACAAGAATCGGATAACTATCTGCATAACCATGTGTAACTAAAACTGCATTTTTTGGGAGTCCAGATAACACATCTTTGGCATACCAATATAATTCCGTATTAAAATAGTTGGATTGCTCTATCGATTTTAAAGAGGCAATTAAATTGGAATAATTTTTCATAATAAAATGATAAGCAATCCATTGTAATTGTACTTTTTCGTTTTGCGGACTCCATTCACTTGCCATTTTTAACGAATTAATCTTCGAAAAATCATGTTGACCAATGAGGTAATTATTGAGTTGATAATCAAAGGATATAGCGTTAAGTTGCTCCATTTTCTCAAGCTCTTGGTTCATTTTAGAAACTTGTTTGCTAGAAAATGTTTTAGCGTAATTGTTACGTTGAAAACCCGAGTAAAGAGAATTAAAATTTTGAGCAGCTAATGCAAATTGTTGTTGCTGTTTGGAAGACAATTCAACTTTCTTGTAGGCGCTACTTCGAACCTGATTTTGTTCCTTTAAAAGTCCTGTACCTTTATTTCTTATGACTTGCTCACCTTCTTTCTCTTGGACAACACCTTCAGGACTCTGATTATTGGATTGTGTAATCCCAAAAACAGAATAGAGGAAACCGAATACAAGTAAAAACACTATCTTCATATTTTTGTTATTTTCGAACTGTACCGTTAAGATAGAGAAAAGTTCAAATAAAACGCATTTTTTATGTTACTTTCAAAAAAGGAATTTGCCAAAGCGTCATTAAATAAGCGTTACAAAGCAATTTTAGATGATGGAGAATACATTGGTGCAAGGCTGAAAGGAGCACATCGCATACATTTATTTTGCTACAATGGATTTTTCGTAGAGGTATGGATTTTGGTTAGTTTTGATCAACTACATTGGATTGAAATTCAAAATAACAGTTCCATTGTTGCAGAATACACCGAATCGGTTGATTT
Source organism: Lishizhenia sp. (assembly GCA_007117355.1). GTDB lineage: Bacteria > Bacteroidota > Bacteroidia > Flavobacteriales_D > Crocinitomicaceae > CSBr16-161. Next base: position 8,419 of record SKGS01000255.1, read on the forward strand.
GAAAAAAAGTCTTGGGTTATAGCTTGATTAACAAAGCCTTAAAATTATTTTCAAAAATATTTAAAATTTCTACTTGCCAATAATTACAGAATATGTACTTTTGCCCCGGAGAAATGGCAGAGCGGTTGAATGCACCGGTCTTGAAAACCGGCATACCGAGAGGTATCGGGGGTTCGAATCCCTCTTTCTCCGCCAGAAGGTCTTGTTAATCGCAAGACCTTTTTTTGTATCCAAAATTTTCTATTAAAGTAATTTGAGAGGGATGAGAACCCCGGTTCGACCCGACCGCAGGGAGAGCATGTAGCGTAGTGGAATAATCCCTCTTTCTCCGCCAGAAGGTCTTGTTAATCGCAAGACCTTTTTTTGTATCCAAAATTTCTATTAAAGTAATTTGAGAGGGATGAGAACCACAGTTCAACCTGACTGCCTGTACTGAATCTATCGAAATTAAAAGGATAGCTTGAGGGCTGTTATAGCCAGTACTTTATTTCTTCAAGTTTTCTATTATATTTTTTTTTATCAAGTCAACATAGTCCATAAGTGGGGTATGGTAAGTCTGCACGAAGTAAACATGATTGCTGTCTAACCACAATTCAGTTTTTGGTTTAGATTGTATAATTTTCTTCTTATAGCTTTTGTCGAAAACGTCAAACCAGTTATTCGCTTCTTCGCTATCCTTAAAGGATAGTTGAATAATATTGGCAGAAGGTCTTGCTCCCAATTGACCATCTATTCTCTTGACGTGATACTTTCTCACCAAATCAACTGTCAAATATTTACTATGACCTGTATCTGAATTTTCTGATGAGTTATAAAAGGCACTTTTAGTCGTGTTAAGTTCAATTATTTCTGTTGGATCCTTCGTTACAACAACACTGTCTAGTCCAGCGATAAAAAAATTAATTTCTTCAAGTCTTTTTACTGACATATAGAATCTAGCACTATCATCAGCAATAATTGTCTGTCGAGAATTAATGTTTGTGTCAATATCGAGTTCTGTCGCTTTAACTTGTTTAATATCCTTTGAAGTTTGGTCTAAGCAACCAAAAATTGTCAGAAATGTCAATATAGTAATGGTCAAAGCTCTCATTAATATTCAGTATTGGATATATCTTTAATTGACTAATTTAAACATTTTTTGTTCTTTATTTAGTTTACTTTATATTTGCAATGGACACGGGGGTAACATTTCTGTAGAATAGTCTCAAAATCTTCAACAGTCCATTGATTATTTGAGTATCGCAGAGCGGCCAAACAGAAAAAAGCCCCCATTTTTTACTAAATTGAATCCAATATACAAACACTCTATATTTAATTTTCCTTATATTTGTTGAGTCTAATCGGCGGATATTTAAAGGGGTTTTTTAACTGAAAAGCATGTTAGTTTTAAAGTCGATAACTACATTTTCTCTTTAAGAGGCAGGTTTTTAAATCCCTTTATTTTTTATCTAAATATTATAAAAGTGTGTTTTCTTTCGAATTATTTATTGAATACTAAGATAGTATCAATCTTCATTTTTTGAGCTCTTTAGTAATGGTAGCTTTAGAAACTGATTTTCCCGTTCTTCTGTCACTCATGATTTCTCCTAAAAGAATATCTTCAAAATCATTATTACTGAGTTCTTTGTTTTTTATTCTTAAACGTCGAAGTAATTCCTTTACAAATTTTAATTCAGAGGCATCTTTAGTTTTAATAAGTATTGCACCCATAGTATTAACTTTGTATTAAAATAACTAATTAATTTAAAACATTTTTTTTCTTAATTTAATTTGCATTAAATTTGTAATGGTTGAAGCTGATTACGTCTAGGGCGTAAGCGTTGGGATTAGGCACAATAGCGGTCAGGTAGAACTAGAAAAAGAGGCTTTAAGGTCTCTTTTTGTTTTTAGATTTTTGATGTTTTTTGTAGTGTTTTAATTTAGTTTACTGTATTTTTGTGTACTAAATAAACAGATATTTAAGTTTCTAAAGGTAGTTTGTCCGCTTTAGAGTAAAACCCAGCCCGGTCAATACTTCGGTTGGGTTACTTTTTTTCGATAATTAATTGTATATTTCAAAAAGTATTTTCACTATACGGATTGTAGGTAAGAACTGCGGTGAAATATTGAAGCCTGAATCTTTTCAGATTTGGGCTTTTTTAGTACTAATTAATCTGTTAATCTTGACAAATTTCATAAAATAGCAATAAAGTCTTATCTTGCGGTTTTATAAAAACAGAATGAAAGATAATACAGACAAAGAGTTCTCAGAGAGATTAACTGAGTTTATTGGCAAAAGAGTTAACATACTAGAATTAGGAATTCTTGCTTTGTGTATTGTGTTAATAGCATATTTTCTGATGTTTAGATATGTCGTTAGTATATACCCATTTATTATTCCTTTGGCTTTATTCGCTATTTTATATATGTTTAGTTCTTTTTATTTTGAAGAAAAAAGAGAAATGCAGCATCCTCAAATGCAATTCTTTTTTCAAAAAATATCATACTTGTCACTCTCCATTTTGAGTTTAGGCTTGCTGTTTTTTATTCTGGACTTTCCAAGAGCAAAAGTGTTGATGGTCGTTGGAACGATATCTGCGATAACAGCAATCATTTACTATATTTATCAAATAATTACAAATCAATATGTGTTTTTTCGTCTTTTAGTTCGTCTAATAGTCTTTACAGTTCTTGGAATAACTGGTATTTACTACGCATAATGATTGTTAAAAGTGTAAACTTTATTCAACACTCCAAAACAGAGTTTTGATTATATTAGCTCATCATCAACCTAAAACCACAACTAAACTACCAGAAAATCATATTTTTTTAACATCTTACAAACATTGTGTTGTGTTTAATAAATCTTAATTCTATATTTGCCAGCTATTAAATAATAATCGACAATAAAAATGCGTAACAAAGGATTTTTTTGGTTTTTTACAATTTTACTTGCTGTTGTAAGCATTTACCAATTAACGTTCACATTTGTAGGTAATTCCATTGAAAAAGAAGCGGAACTACTTGCAATGGAAAAAGTAGAGACTTTAAAGGAAGAGTCAGGAGACCAAGATGCAAAATTGCCAAACGGAACAATAGTGAATTTCGCTAATGATGTTGAGGCAGAAGATCTAGCTAAAGCGGCTTTTATTAATGAAATCTTAAAGGAAAGAAACAACGAGAAAGTTTTCTTTGGGAATACATTTAAAGAAGTTAAAGAGAAAAGTATCTCTTTAGGTCTTGACCTTAAGGGAGGTATGTCTGTAACTTTGGAGTTATCCATGCCCGACCTTGTAAAAAATGCCGCGCTTAATCCTCGTGATTTAAATTTTATTAAACCGTTTGAAGCTGCTTTAGAAGAGCATAATTCACAAGGAGGTAACTTTATTGATATCTTCGTAGCGAAGCATCAAGAAATGACTCCTGATAGACCTTTGATAAGAGAGTTCAGTACAGAAGAAGTTGTTTCTGCTATTACCAATAAAGCAACAGATGCTCAAGTTGCAGAATACCTTAATAGTTTGTCAGAAGGAGCGTTAGAAGGTGTTGAAACTATCATGGCTAACCGTATCAACCAGTTTGGAGTTGCTCAGCCAAATATTACGCAAGATTTAGAGCGTAATAGACTTTATATTGAATTACCAGGTGTTAAAGATCAGGCAACTGTTAGAAATAGACTACAAAGTACGGCAAACCTTGAGTTTTTCTTAGCTTTTAAAGGAAACGAAATAGGTGGTTTCTTCAATGATTTGCTTATTGAACAAGATGATGAATTAGACTTAGAAGATTTGCTAGAAAGTGATGACGAAGAAGAGTCTAGTGAAGAAGTAGCTGAATCAGAAGAGTCGGAAACAGAAGATGAGTTAAACCTAGATGATATTTTAGCTGATGAAGAAGAGGCTGATGCTGAGGAGGAAGTGAAGTTTACTTCTTTTGCTCGAATGTTTAAACTTAATTTAGATCAAGAAAGCAGATTTACTCAAGACCCAAGATTAGGTTTTGCGAAAGCAGCTGATACATCGAAAATCAATAAAATTATAGCTGAACAAGCTGAAAAAATCATGATGGAGAACGTTCGCTTCATGTGGGGTTCTAAAGGTGAAAGACGTTTTGTAGATAATGACACTATTTATTACGCGCTTTATGCTCTTCAAATTCCAGAAGATGGAAAAGCTAGAGTTGGCGGATCAGATATTGAAAATTCAAGAGTGTCAGTGGATCCTAATGATGGTAAAATCACTGTAAATGTTTCCATGAATGCTCGTGGTACAGAGGAATGGGGTGACATGACTTCTGAAAACGTAAATAACTTTATTGCCATTACGATGGATGAAAAAGTATATAGCGCACCTATTATTAACGAAGCAATTCGTGGAGGAGAAACACAAATTTCAGGTGGATTTAGTGCAGAAGAAGCAAAAGCATTATCCAACTTATTGAACGCAGGTGCTCTTCCAGCTCCGTGTATTATAATTGATGAGGCTGTTGTAGGTCCTACTATAGGCGCGGAAAACTCTAGGGCTGGTTTGATTTCTTTCGGTATTGCTTTGTCTTTAGTACTTATTTACATGATTTTCTACTATGGTAAAGCTGGTATTGTTGCAGATATTGCTTTGGTAACAAATATTGTTTTTATACTTGGTTTCTTAGCGGCGTTTGGAGCTGTCTTAACACTAGCAGGTATCGCAGGTATCGTATTGACTATTGGAATGTCCGTTGATGCTAACGTACTTATTTATGAGCGTATCAGAGAAGAGATTCGGGATGGCAAAGGACTAAAGTTAGCGGTGAAAGACGGTTACAAAAACGCACTTTCCTCAATTATAGATGCGAACGTTACCACTTTGTTAACGGCGATTGTTCTTAAAACATTTGGTACCGGTCCTATTGAGAGTTTCGCAACGACATTAATTATCGGTATTTTCACTTCTGTATTTGCAGCAGTTGTTATTACTCGATTGATTTTTGAATACCAAATTGAAAAGAAAGGAACTATATCTTTCTCAACAAAAATGACAGAAAATGCATTTAAAAATGTATCGTTCAATTTTGTGAAGAATAGAAAAAAATATTACATCCTTTCTGCGATTTTAATAATTGTAAGTGCTGTAGGTTTAGTTACCAGAGAATTAAAGCCAAGTGTTGAGTTTTCAGGAGGAAGAACGTATGAAACGGTTTTTGACCAACCTGTTGCAGATAAAATTGATGCGTTAAATAGTACATTGAGATTGGCTTTAGTTGATGAAAAAGGTTCACAAGCTTCCGTAGAAGTTAAAAAGCGTAATTCTGATTTCCGTGTGGAAATAGCAACAGACTTCATGCAGAATGTTCCTAATTCAGAAGCAGAAGTTCGAGAAAAAATTCTAACTGCATTGGAAAATGAAAGCGCAACGTTTGGTGTTCCAATAATTGAAAATAGCCGCTCGGTATCTCCTTCTATTTCGAAAGAATTGAAGCGTTCATCAGCTATATCAATTATTCTATCCTTAGCGATAATTTTTGGATATATTCTATTGCGATTTGGAAAGTGGCAGTACGGTGTTGGTGCACTTGTAGCAATGGGGCACGACGTAATGATTGTACTGGGTATCTTTGCTTTACTCCATGGAATACTGCCATTTAATATGGAAGTTGATCAAGCATTTATCGCTGCAATCCTTACTGTTGTTGGTTACTCCATAAATGATACCGTTGTTGTATTTGACCGTATTAGAGAGTACTTGAAGAAATACCGAAAAAGAGAACGTAAAGAAGTTATTAATGATGCATTAAATTCCACATTAAGTAGAACATTCAATACATCGGTTTCAACATTTGTTGTACTTCTTACCATATTTATTTTCGACGGTGGTGCTATTAAAGGTTTTGTTTTTGCTTTGATGATTGGTGTAATCGTTGGTACATACTCTTCGCTTTGTATTGCAACTCCAGCAGTTGTGGACTTGGTTAAAGACGAAGAAGAAACAGAATAATAAAAGTTAAAAAATAGGAAATAAAAAAAGCTTGCCGTTCTGGTAAGCTTTTTTTGTTTGGTTTTCTTATCTTCATCCCCTAAAATAATGTCAAATACTTTATTCTAAATACAACGCAATATTCAATATGATTGATTTTTTAAAGAAACATCTTGTTCACTTCATCGCGCTAGGCGTATTTTTCGTATTAACTTACGGCTACTTTCAACCGCAATTTCATGGTTATCGATTAAAACAGCACGATATAACCCAATACAAAGGAATGGCAAATGAAACGGTTCAGTTTCGCGAAATGTATGGGGAAGAACCGTTGTGGACAAACTCTATGTTTGGAGGAATGCCAACCTATCAAATCTCTGTTGATTATAGTGGTAATTGGATTAAAAAGTCTATTTCTGTTATGCGGCTTTGGATGCAATCACCCGCTGGATATTTTTTCATTTACCTTATTGGATTTTATATTTTATTAATGTGCTGGAAAGTGGATCCAAGAGTTGCAATCGTTGGTTCGATAGCCTTTGCATTTTCCACTTATTTCATAATTATCCTGCAAGCGGGACACAATACCAAATCTTTAGCAATTGGGCTTATAGCGCCTGTTATTGGTGCATTTTATCTGACTTATCGTCGTCAGTTGAAATGGGGAATATTACTTTCCGCACTTTTTATGGGAATGCAACTAGCAGCAAATCACGTACAGATAACGTATTACTCTGGAATTGTTCTTCTTGCTCTTGGATTAAATGAATTAATTCGAGCGATAAAGGAAAAAACAATGCCTCAATTCGGAATAGCTACAATTGGAATTTTAGTCGCTTATGGTTTTGCATTGAGTATCAACTTTGGAAATATCAAACTAACTAATGATTATGCAAAGCATACGATTAGGGGAGGAAATGCAGTTACTATTCAACCAGATGGAACCGAAAACATTGAAATACAAACCTCAGGATTAGATAAAGATTATATCAATCAATGGAGTTACGGAATAACTGAATCATTTACACTTTTATCTCCTTATGTAAAAGGAGGAGGAAGCGGATACATTAAAGATAGTCCTTTTGCTGATAAGTTAAAATCTCCTGAGCTGCGTTCGGATGCAAGAATAATTGCTGATAATAATGCCTATTGGGGGGATCAACCTATTGTGTCAGGACCGGTATATCTTGGAGTAACCGTTTTATTACTGGCAATTCTTGGTTTAGTTTTTCTGCAAGGCACAATGAAGTACCTTTTATTTGGCGGAGCGATTTTAGCTTTACTCTTATCATGGGGAAAAAACTTTGAAGGTTTCACAGATTTGTTTATTGACTATGTACCAGGATATAACAAATTCAGAGCAGTTACCATTATTCTAGCAATTGTAGAGTTAATTATTCCTTTAATCGGTTTTCTTTTCGTGCATGAATTGATTAAAAATAAGGATAAAATAAAAGAGAGAATAAAAACCTTTTATATTACAACTGGTTCATTTGCTGGTTTATTATTGATTTTAACCTTTGTTGGTCTTGGTGATGGATATCTCAGTGAAGGCGAAAGGGAAGGTATTTTCAATTATGAAGAACGAATAAGAGCACAAATAAAACAAGAAGACCCTGATGCATTTATGGCGCAATATCAAATTGATATTCGCAATGATAGAGAGCTGGAAGAACTTGTTGCTCGTCAATCTAAAATTGTTAACGACCAATTTGATGCTGTCATTGAATTTAGAAGCCAAGTATATAGGGATAGTATGTTGCGTTCATTGCTATTTACTATTCTAGCAGCTGGTTTACTTTTCGTATTTATAAACTATCAGTTTAATGTAAATTATTTCCTAGCTAGTTTGGCTATTCTGATTGGAATAGACTTAATCCCTGTCAATTTGAATTATTTAAACAATAGTAAAAAAGGGAGAGATTATGCTTATTGGATGGAAAAAGATAAGTTTAATTTTCCACTATCTCCAACAAAAGCCGACATGGATATCTTTGAACAAGAAGTTGCTTCTCGTCCGACCCTTCAAGATGAATTGAAAAAATTAGACGCTTCCTTCACCAAAGACAGAACCATTAAAGTTTCTGAAAATGAAAAGTGGTCAAAAAGATTCCAGTTATTAAATTTTCATTCGAATTACCGCGTTTTTGAACCATCGGGTGGTTTTTCAAGTTCTAGGGCTTCTTATTTCCATAAATCTATTGGTGGATACCATGGAGCCAAACTTCGTCGCATCCAAAATTTATATGAATTTCATATTTCAGAAAGTAATCTCGACGTTTTGAATATGTTGAATGTCAAATATATTTTACAAGGAAATCAAGTGCAAGAGTTGCCTTCTGCTATGGGAAATGCTTGGTTAGTAAAAAACATCTCTCTAAAAGCGTCAGAAAACGATGAAATAAGAGCGTTAGGAACAAGCTACCGAATTGCAGTGCATGGCGATGCCTCCATTTTAGTTAATGGTGAAAAGATGAAAGAATCCATTGTTTTTGGAGCTGAAACCTTAGAGCTTGAAGAAGGCAGAAACCTTGAACCATTAGATTTGGAACGTGTTACGCGCTCAGGAATTGCTTCGGTCTATGTGTCTGATGTGCAAGGAGTGAGAAATTGGATTCCAACTAGGGAATTGACTAAAGATACATTGAACTCATTTGAAAAGATTGTTTCCGTTGAAGTGGAGGAAGAATTTAACCCATCAACCACGGCTATCATTTCAGAAGAACAAGCAAATGAACTTTCAAGCTTGACTTTTTCAGGTGAGGGTAGGGTAGAGATGTTGGAATACAGACCAAATTATTTAAAATATGAAGCTAATGTGCGTGGCGACCAATTTGTTGTATTTTCAGAAATGTATTATTCAGATGGCTGGAACGCTTATATCGATGGAAAACAAGTTCCAATACACCGTGTGAACTACCTATTGCGTGGTTTAGAAATTCCAGATGGAAACCATACTGTAGAAATGAAATTTGAAGTTCCATTTTATTCTACGGCCAACAATATCGCACTAGCTGGTTCCTTGTTACTCTTTTTAGTAATTGCTGGGGCTTTTGCAAAAGATTTTATTTTGAATAGAAAACAAGAATAATCGCTGATGGGTGTTATAAAGTCTCAATCCATTTACTCCACCATTATTTCCTATGTTGGTGTTGTGTTTGGCTTTATAACATCTGCTTTGATTATGCCAAAAATTTTGACGACCGACCAGCTAGGTTTAACAAAGTTGATAGTTGCGGTAACAGGTGTTTTTTCTAGTATTTTTTCATTGGGAATTAGTCAGTTGCTTTATCGCGCTTATCCTTTGTTTAGTGACGATAGTCAGAAATTAGCAAAGCTTTTTTACTTTTCCATTAAGATAGCTATTTGGGGAACATTTTTGGCCTTACCTTTTTATTTCTTTTCAGCCAAGAATGTATTCAATTTTAGTGAGCCAATTACTGATTTTGAAAAGACTTCTTTCTTTTTAATTGGGGTCTTTATCGTTATTCTTTTTCGAATTTTATACATATCCTTATACGGATTTGTCCGCATGACAGGGCAGATTGTAGTAGATACTATCATTCAAAATATTTTCCTTAAAGGAGGAATGATGGTGTTTTTGTTGCTCTTCTATTTAAACTGGATAAATTTCACATCGTTTGTTTATTTAGAAATGGCTCTTTATCTCTGTTTTCCTCTCTTGATAATTGGTTATTTAGTCCAACGAAAAAGCCTGCCTAAACTACCAGCTAAAACAAAGTTTTCAAAGCCTGAAAAAAAAGAGTTACTCAATTTGTCTTTATACGGTACACTTACTACCATTGGAAGTTCGCTTTATCTTTATTTAGATACTTTAATGGTAAATCATTATTTAGGAGAGAGCGACGTTGGGATTTACGGAACCTTATTTTTATTTGGAATCATTGTTATTGTTCCTGCGCGAAGTTTGAAAGCGGCTGCTGTTTCAATTCTTTCCAAAGCATACAAAGAGGAAGATTATACAGAAATTGCATCTATTTACCGAAAAAGTAGTGATGTACTTTTGGTGGTTGGCGGTTTCATCTTTTTAGGTGTTTTTACCAATCTATATTCTGTTTTTGCGTATTTACCAAAAGAATTTGAAATAGGTGCTGCTATTGTTTTTTGGATAGGAATAGCCCAATTGGTAGATATGGTTTGCGGTGTAAATCATGAAATTATTTCGTCTTCACCAAAGTACAGATTAAACACTTGGTTCATTGGTTTGTCTGCGCTTTCAGCTGTTGGACTAAACATGTTCTTTATTCCAATGTATGGTGTTGAAGGAGCAGCAATAGCTACATTTTCTTCTGTTTTTATGGTGAATGTGTTAAGATTAATTGCAGTTTGGAGAATTTTCAAAATCCAACCTATTTCGCTGACTACATTTAAAATTATTCTTCTTATAATTTTGAGTTTTTTAATAGTGGAATCCGTTCCAAATGTCGAAAACTTTATATTCAATCTATTCCTTAAAGGAACTTTACTTTCCATTATTTATCTTCCCGCTGTTTATTATTTTAAGCTTTCGTCCGATTTAAGAGAGTTAATTGATAATTTATTGAAGAGATTTGTGAGGTAGGTTGGTCTTATGTTTTTTGAAAAACTCCTTAATTTCTTTAATTCATGGTTCAAAAAAAATAAATGGTTCAAAAATAGATGCTAAAGAGTAAAACCATTAAGTTAAGGCACATTAAGAAAATTCCTTAATTATCTTCATTCCTTCATGGTTCAATAAAAAACACCTCCGTTAAGCTCTTACTAGTAAATCTCTTTTTAAAAAAGTTTACTTTGTTTTAGTTATTACTTTATTTCAGAAAAAACTGTACTTTAGCCTTATTAGGTTATGGACAAAAGCAATATACAATTAGAAAAGCATTTAGCAGAAAGAATAAAAGAGTTATCTTGTTTATACAAAATTTCTCAAGCTTCTCATCAATTTGCAAACTCAGCAGAAGATATCCCTATTGAACAACAACTGACAGAAATAGCCAAAATAATTCCCGAAGGTTTTCAGCATGAAGAAAATTTATTAGTTCATATTTCGGTGCCAGAAAGAGGAATTAATATTGGTAAAACGTTTGAAGATGACCTAGAAAACCTTAGATTTCAATCAAAAGTAATGACCTTGGAATGTTCTTACAAAAATCCAAAATTTTCTTTTTTGAAAGAAGAATATCCTTTGGTTGAAAAAATAGGACAGGAGTTAAATGCATTATTGTTTAGAAAGGAACAAAAAGAGAAAGATGTACTGCTTCAAAAAAAGTTGCAAAGAGAGGATAGACTTAATGTCTTAACTGAACTAACAGCTGGCATAGCCCACGAATTAAATACGCCACTAGGGAATATTTTAGGTTATGCAGAGCTTTTGAAAAAAGCAGAAGTAGATAAAAACAAACAAAAAGATTTAGACAAAATTGTTTCCTCTGCACTTCAAGCAAGGGAAATTGTAAAAAAACTAATGTACTTCTCTTGTGAAATCCCTACAAATTTTAACCTTGTTGATGTACAACATTTACTAAATGAAACGTTGGAGCTACTTCAAATTCAATTACAAGAAAAACAACTCACCATTGAAAAAGAATTTAATGCCAATGACTGTTTTGTTTATGGTGATGCTATTCAACTAACACAAGTTTTTCTCAACCTTTTGATTAATGCAATTCAAGCGTCAAAAGTTGGTGGTAAAATCAATGTAAATTGTAAAGGGCAACAAGACCATATTGAGGTAACATTTCAAGATTTTGGAGAAGGTATTTCAGCCACGAACATTGCGAAATTATTTCAACCTTTTTTCACCACTAAAAAAAATGGAACTGGTCTAGGGTTAGCAGTTGCTCATGGGATCATAACTGCACATAAAGCAAAAATTGAAGTACAATCCAAACCAAATAAAGGAACAATATTTAAACTAATTTTTCCTACAACAAAAGCAAAAAAGAAATGAAAACAAAGTTACGAGCACTTATTGTAGATGATTCACAAGATATGGTGGAGCTTTTGGTGAGACACATGACGGAAATGGGCTTTGATACTTTTGCTGGTAACAATGTGGTGGAAGCAATTTCCATTTTGGAAAATAGTGCCATAGACGTAGTGATAACAGATATGCGCATGCCAGAAGTTAGTGGCTATCAACTCGTAAAATATATGTCGCAACATTTTCCTACAGTACCTATTTTAGTTGTAACAGGTTACCCTGATTTACGAGATGCAGTCGAAGTTGTAAAAATGGGAGCAATGGAGTACTTGATTAAGCCTTTTACTTTTGAAGAGCTAAAAGCAGCGATTGATAAAGTCATTGAAGACCCTAATTTTAATCAGGTTGAAGAAAATCAAGAAAAAGAGGAAGTAGTTGATGCCTACCACGGAATAATAGGCAGGTCTGAACCAATGCAAAAGTTGTATGCAACAATTAGAAGAACGAAGAATAATTTAGCAACCGTTTTAATAACCGGAGAAAGTGGTACAGGAAAAGAAATGGTTGCTAGAGCGATTCATTATACCAGTCAATTTTCATCGGCTCCTTTTGTTCCTGTAAATTGCGGAGCTATACCGGAGCAATTATTGGAAAGTGAACTTTTCGGTCATGTTAAAGGCTCTTTTACTGGAGCTGTAAATAATCGAATAGGATTTTTTCAAGCTGCCAATGGTGGTTCTCTTTTTCTCGATGAAATTTCGAACACTACTTTAGCTGTCCAAGCGAAATTACTCCGAGCAATTCAAGAAAAAGAGGTAACAATGCTTGGAGATACCAAATCGCAGAAAGTTACCCTGCGATTAATTTCAGCTTCTAATACAAACTTGCTAGACCTTGTTGGTAAAAATTTGTTCAGGGAAGATTTATACTACAGACTAAATATAATCTCCATTCACATTCCACCATTGCGCGAACGCCATGAAGATATTCCGTTATTGGTAGATTATTTTAATGAAAAATACGCTAATGAAAACGCACGTGAGCCGCTTGTAATAAACAAACGCATCATGCAAGTTCTAGAAGAATACGCTTGGCCTGGAAATGTTAGAGAATTAGAAAATTTCATTCACCGCATGGTTATTTTATGTGATAAAAAGGTGGATTTTAATGATTTACCAGATTACATGAAGATGAATATTAGTAATCGTAAAGAAGAAACTTCATTATTAACGTTAAAAGAGGTGGAAAAAAATCATATCTTGAAAGTACTCTCAGCTACCAATAACAACAAAACCCAAGCAGCTAAAATATTAGGTATTGATAGAAAAACCCTAAGACAGAAGCTTGTAACGTGATGTCGAAGTATTTTGGACTATAACTCACTTTGTGTCCACTTAGAATGCACCTCAGTGCAATGCTTTGTGCCTTCTTTTGTGTAACTGCAAGGTTGATTGTATAACTTCAAACTCCACAAAGGTTTCATAAAGAGGAAATATTAACACACATGCTACCAAACACACATAATATCATAAAATTACACCTCGCTGAAATATCACTCTACGACCCTACACCCAAATAATCTCCTCAACCTTTTTATCTTTAGAACTAAAATTGATTCCGATTTTGTGAATAGATTTTTCTGTACCAACGTATTTATCCAAATATCCACGGTCGTTTATTTGATTGATTGCCTCTTCAGCAGATTTGTCTAACTTAAATTCCATACAATAAACATGATTGTTTAATTCAATTATCATGTCTGCTCTTCCTTTTTTGGTATGTATTTCACTAGTAATACTGACGCCTAATAATGTAAACAGCAAATGTAAAATAGTATGATAATAACGTTCTTTATCGTTAATCCATAAATCGTAGGGGATGTTGGCAAAAGCGAGGTTTATTCCTTTCTCTAATGCTGTTTCATCGCATTCTGTTAGTGCCAAATACAACTGATGCAACAAAGCCGAGGAAATAGGCTCTTGACTATCGCTATATACTTCTAGCAAACCTTCTACAAACGAAC
>SKGS01000043.1 GCA_007117355.1 Lishizhenia sp.
AATTAATTCATAATCAATTAATTCATCGTTAGAAAAAATGGTGTATTTAACAGGTAAACCTGCTATTCCGGGGATAGCTTCACTGTATTCTGGCGAAATATGTGGAAGATAAAACATCGAAAAGGTAGAGTCAATGTTTGGAATTTTCACCTCTACAGAATTAGCCCTTTGTCCAGCAAATGTTTTTCTCTTTCTTTTCGGTTGAAAAATATATTTTCCAGCATTTGGTGATGGCTCAGGAATTGTTTGTATGGCAACTTTTTGACCGCCTAAATCCATTAGAATATAAGCTCTGTTTTTAGGGATGTGCTTGATGTAAACTTGCTTTCCAATATTGGTAAAACTTTCCACTCTCAATAAGGAGTCTTTCGCATAAACGATTTGAATATCAGTGCTATCAGGAGCACCTTTGGTAATCATTCTACCAGAAAGCTGATAAACTAGTTTTCCTTCAAATTGTTGTGGGATTTCTTTTTTAACAGCGCAACTGTAAACAAGAAAAAAAGTAAGAAAAGTAAATAAAATGCGATGGTACATAACAGTTTCAAATTCAGTTATTAAATTAGCTCAATACATTCTTCGTCTATTTTTATTTTTCGAAGCTTGTACAAATTTCCCAAGGCTCTTTTAAAAGATTTTTTACTCATTCCTAACATTAAACGTATTTCATCAGGGTCACTTTTATCCGTTAAAAACATACGCCCATTGTTGTTTTCGAGGTATTCCATAACAGCCTGAGAGTGATCATCATATTTTTCAGGAGATAATTTTTCAAGAACAATATCGAGTTTGCCATCTTCACGAATTGTTTTAACATACCCCTTTGTTCTGCTTCCTTGTGGTAAAACTTTACTTAAGTAATCATAAAATACCAAACCTGAATAGCGATTTTCAACTATCACTTTTTGTCCCAAGTCAGTTTTTTCGAGCATCAATAAATCCACTTCTTGACCTTCTTCAATTTCTTCAGGTTCTTTAGAAATGAAATTTTGCACTTTTGCCGTTGCTACAAGTCGATTCGTTTCTTTATCTAAGTACATATAAACGAGATAAGAACCACCTTCTCGCATTTTAACTTTTTGTTCTTTAAAGGGAACGAGCAAATCTTTTTCTAGTCCCCAATCCAAAAAAGCTCCAAAATCACTAATTGCTTTTACATTCAAAACGGCAAAGGAATTTAATTCAATAAGTGGTTTTTCATTTGTGGCAACAGGTCTATCTTCCGAATCATTGTATATAAATACATCCACCATATCGCCGACCTCCAAATCCGACGTTAAATATTTGTTTGGAAAAAGCACGTCGTTACCAGCTTCGTCACCTAGATAAGCACCAACACTTGTGAATCGAAGTATTTCTAAACGATTAACTTCTCCTATTTTCATATTTTATTATTATTTGAACGATTTAAAGATGAATACGAAACAAAGTTTGCTTTTTAAGAAATTAGAATGTTTCATTACTTGAACTTATTTTATTTTCCAAAACTACGAAATAATAGATAAATACATTTGTTTTAATCATGAATAAATCAAGTCAATCACAAGGCGTTGAACTTTTATTTTAAAAAACTGTTCTTAAGTTTGCATAAATATTTATGGGATTTATAGAAGAAATAGAAAGTCGATTATCTAGTGAACTTCCTGGAGAAGAAGTTCATTTGGAGGTTTCTCCTATGGGGAGAATCAAGTCATCCGAAGCCATGAAATCAGTCAAATTCTATAAAGAAAGTGCTGTAGCAATCGTGCTTCACCAAAAAGATGATGATTGGTACTCTATTTTAACTCAAAGACAAGCTTATAAAGGTTATCACAGTGGTCAAGTATGTTTCCCCGGAGGAAAGAAAAGTGAATCGGACAATGATTTACTAGAAGCTGCTTTAAGAGAATGTGAGGAAGAGATTGGGCTTCCACCCGAAGAGCTACAACCGCTGGGAGAATTAACACCAGTGTATATACCTGTTAGCAATCATTATGTTACTCCTTTTGTTTTTTACCTAAAAAATGAAATTGAGTTAACTTTAGATGCTTATGAAGTGAAAGAGGCATTTAGTTTCAATTTAATAGATTTGATAAATCCCAATAATTTCACGAAAGGGGAAATACAAATCTCACCTTCTAAGCAACTTTCAGATATTCCTTATTTCTTACTAAATAGAAAAATTGTTTGGGGAGCAACAGCACTAATGTTAAACGAGTTGAGGTATATTTTACAGGCTATTGATTTAGATATAAATAAATAGCTAGACTTATCACAATTTATTGATTTTGAAAATATTCTACAAATAAATTTGTTGTTTAAAACTTTTTGTTCACCTTTGCAACAAATTAATTACGTATGTTGAAAAAATCATTATTTATTGGAGCTGCTGCGATAGCACTAGCTCTTACTTCTTGTGGAGAAAAAAAATCGGCTATTTGTGAATGTTTAGATTTGACTGTTCAAATGATGGAAGAGTCTAAAGACCTAGATTTTAACGATCCTAAGGTTCAAGAAATCAGAGAAAAATATAAAGCTGACGAAGAAAGATGTGAAAAAGTAATGGAAGAATTCCAAGCTCAGTTTGATGGTCTTAGCGATGAGGAAATGCAAGCTAAACAAGTTGAAGAGTTTGAAAAGTGTCCTTCATATGCAAGAATTCAAGAAATTATGGATGAGCAAATGAAAGCTTTCGAAGAAGCTATGGGTAACATGGAATTAGAAGACATGGATATGGATTTCGATATGGAAGAAATGGATGCTGATATTGACGTTACGACGGACGAAGAAGTTACTGAATAAGTTAAATATAGAATTTAAGAAAAACCGTTTCCTTTGTGAGACGGTTTTTTTTATGTATTAATAGTTGATATTTAGCTTCTTTAAAATGAAATGCATTAACCAAGCAGGACCAATTAGTAAAAACTGTAAATCTTTTAAAAACGAAGGCTTCTTACCTTCAATATTGTGACCAATGAACTGCCCAATCCAAGCGAGCACAAAAACAATAAGAGCTGTTCCCCATAGCGGAAATGAAAAGTTATTTGACAATACATTGCAGATATAAATGCAAGCAATACTAAATATTATCATTCCTACAGATAAAGGAAAAGACAATAAAAAGTAATAAATCGATAGAAATAAAAGAGCAACAACAGCCCAATTTAAGAAAATTGAATATTGTTCATTTGAATCATTGAAAACCGTTTCAAGTGCATTGGTTGGAATAGCAAATAATAAAGCCACAATACTCCAAAAAATCAAAGGAACGCAAATCCAATGAATGAGTTTGTTGGTACTGTTTTTATGGCTTTCACCATATTCATTTAAGAGTCGGTCTATTTTTCTCATATCGATGTAATTTGAACTAAATTAGTGAAATTTCATTAGTTTAGCAAAATTCTTGTCTTGAGTGTAATTAATACTTAACGACAAAGATTTTATGAGTTATATCAAAAAAATATTGGAAATGAAAAATACGCTTGCAATAAAAGTTTTGTTCGTTAGTATAATGGTGTCCTTTTTTTCTGTTGCACAAGAACAAGTAATAGTTAGCGGTGAGGATTCTCTGGTTGTTTCAGAACACCGAATTCCAACAAATTTATTGAAGAATACAAGTCATGTAAGCTATGAAAGCAAGAAACTTTGGGACGAATCCCCATATTTTATTTTGGATTTCTCAGACAGCGAGCGTAGAAAATTAGAAGCTGCTGATTCTATGGTTATTTCTTTTCAAAAACAAGAACTAACAATAAATTCGATAGGTGATATTTTGTTTAAAAATCCTGGTAAATCAAAGCAAATCAATTTATCAATCACTTCTTTTGAAGCTGGAGAGAAAGTAGAATTCTCCCAAAAGAACACAAAAGAAATGAAACTTATCTTTTTGGAAGAAGCTCCGAAACAACCACTTATTAGCGACGATAAAGTGGTGTTTGGTATTTTGTTGTTGGTTTTGGCATTCATCTTTTACACTTCGGGTCTTGAAAACAAAAATTGGAAACGCATTTATACGGTAATTCCTGCACTCTTTTTGTGTTACATGATTCCTGCGGCACTTACTTCATTCAACATCATCAATCCTCAAATTAGTGGATTGTATTATATGGCAAGTAGGTATTTATTGCCTGGGTCACTCATTTTATTGATTTTATCTGTTGATATCAAAAGTTTATTTGGGCTAGGCTCTAAAAGTTTGATAATGTTTTTCACAGGAACAGTTGGAATCGTTTTTGGTGGCGTTTTTGCTGTTTGGCTTTTTTCGATAACTTCTCCAGAGGTTATTGGTGGAGTAGGAGAGGAGGCAACTTGGAGAGGATTGGCTACAATTGCAGGAAGTTGGATTGGTGGTGGTGCCAATCAGTCGGCTATGTTGGAGACTTATAAATACAAAGAAAGTCTTTTTGGAAGTATGTTAATTGTAGATATAGTGGTGGCTAATATTTGGATGGCAGTTATTCTATTTGGAATAGGAAAGTCAAAGAAAATTGACAAGTGGCTCAAAGCAGACAGCAAAGCGATTGACGAATTGGTAGTGAAAGTAGAAAACTTTCAAAAATCGGTAGATAGAAAAGCGACATTAACTGATTTTATGGTTATCGCAGGTTTAGTCTTTGGCGGTGTTGCTCTTGCTCATTTTCTTTCAGGAATTTTTGCTGGATTTTTCTTAGAGCAATTTGGTGCAACAAGCACTTTTGCAAGTGACTTTTTCTGGATGGTTGTGCTGTCCACTATCTATGGGTTGCTACTTAGTTTTTCAAAGGCCAAAGCTTATGAAGGTGTCGGAGCTTCAAAAATCGGTTCGGTTTTTCTATATATTTTGGTAGCTACGATTGGTATGAAAGTGGATATTTCGCAAGTATTTCACAACCCGTATTTACTGCTTGTAGGTTTGGTGTGGATGGCTTTTCATGCGGGATTGTTAATTTTAGTTGCCAAACTGATTAAAGCTCCATTTTTCTTCTTGGCTGTTGGAAGCCAAGCAAATGTTGGTGGAGCAGCATCGGCACCAATTGTAGCAAACGCCTTTCATCCAGCTTTAACAACAGTTGGTGTGCTTATGGCTGTATTTGGTTACTTTATCGGAACTTTTGGCGCAATTATGTGTGCGGAACTCATGCGATTGGTAGCGCCAGTTGTGTAGTTCTCTCAAGAATTCCCCTTCCTACTCAAACGTATTTTTAAGCAAACTAGCGAAGTAATGCCCAACTAAGGGTAATTTTTTCTCTTCGCCATTTATCGCATTCCAAACACCGAAAAAAGTAAACGCCAAAAAAAGTGTTGATAAAATAAAGGATATAAAATTAAGGGAACTAGCCAAGCTCATACTAAATGCCAGTAATGTTGTTTTTATCACGGCATCAACCACTAAGAATGCTAACCCTAATATGAGTAAGCCTAGTGCTTGACGTAAGTGAAAAGCTCCAAATTTTTTATCTTCTTCTTTCTTAGAGGCATTTAGCACTATCGCAATAATAAATCCTATTAGGGATAAGTATGCCAAAACAGCAACTAATTTGTCACTTTCTTGCTCATTTGAAACTGAAATATTTTCTGTTTCTTTCTCTTCTACCGACTCTTTTTCCATAATCTGAGGTTGTTTACAATGTCTCAAATATAACTTTTTAATGTTTTGCGTATAATTATTTAGTTTTTTGAATTACATGTTTCAAGTATTTTGCAAAATTAAACAGCTAATAAATCGCTTAAATTGAATTTATCATATTCACCTCGATGAGATCGTTTCGCCTCAATTAATTCATTCTTAAGCTGCACCTCAAGCAGTATTTCCGCATTTATTTTAAATAGTTTTTCAAGCATTAGTGCGTGTTCAATACTAAATTTTCTCTCACCGTTAAAATACTTGTTAATGTTTCTTGGTGAAATATCAATATACTCAGCAAATACCCCTTTTTTAATTTTAATTTGTTTAAGAAGTAAATTTAAAAACTGACCCAAAAGAATAACATCCTTCGGGTTCTCATTATCGGCATAGTTCTTTAACGAAAATCGAAATCCAGTAAGGATGTCATTTATCCTATCTTCTGATGATCTTTTTTCATATAATTGACGTCTGTATTCTCTAATTAAATCATGTTCTTCTTTTGTCAATTCTTTTGAAATGTTACTACCAATAACATCGTCAAATTCTATTTTTTTATCTTTTTTCATTTTACAATCTTTAAATTAAGCTAAATCATCCTAATCACCTAAATATTCTTCAATTAAAATTCGACTTTGATTTTGGTGTATTTCCATGTATCCATAAGGATTCATGACTGCACCATATTTATTTCGATATAATTTTTCTAATTTCTTTTGATCCTCTTCATTTTTACTAAATGCCTCAAAAGTTAAAATACCTTTATCCTCATTTTTTCCCTTTTCAAAGCTTAAGCCACATGCGTAGGCAATTAAACAGCCTGATACTCTCTTATATTTTCCTTTTACCCCTTTGTTATGAGGAGCAACTTCTAAATAATCCATGAAAGGTCCAAACGTATCATGCAATGAAAAAATCAAACAACCTTCAATTATCTTAGGAGTATCTTCTTTTACCAAAATAAATGCCGTTTTACCTTTCGGCAAGCTATGCTTATTAAAATTGAATTGCCATGCATCTATTGTCGAAGGCATTTCTTTAGCATTTCCTTCCTGAATGATTCCTCTTATTAATTCATTCGAATCAACTTTTAATATTAATACCTTCATTAATTTTTCTCATATTTTTCTGCTAATGTTTTACCAAAGATACATAAAAAACGTCAAATATGTATG
>SKGS01000189.1 GCA_007117355.1 Lishizhenia sp.
GTTTCATTGGATTCAACAATTACCTATCAAGTATTTTCTTTACTCCACCTGAATTTAAAATATTGATGTTCAACGTAAATCTAATTCGTTCCGCAAAAGCATTTGACGCATGATTGTTTTCGATGTTTTCTGACATAATCAGGGGTATATATACACCAAATACTTTTCCTGCTCTAAGTCCGATACCGGCATTGTATAAGCCATACGTTTGTCCTCCGGTATTAACTGCTCCTAAATCGACAAAAGCTCCAAATAACGGAATATAGGGCAGGTCGAAATAACTTGTTAAAGTACTCAACCACGTTGTAGATTGTCCAAACATGCTAGTAGATAAAAATCCACCCATATTTTCTCTTCTTTGCTGAGCAAACAAACCACTTGTAGCATATCTGTCAATAAAGAACTCTTCCAAAAATATGTCTTGTACTCCATCTTGACCATTCAACGCCATAGAATAACGATACTGGTTTCCTCCTAATGCGTCCACATCAAAAAGAAGGTTGTAACCAGCGAAAAAACGAGTCTCTATCCATTTCGATTTTCCTTTTTTCACATAGCGATACGCATAAGAAGATTCGACTGTTAAACGGCTCATTTGATCTTGGTTTCTATTATTGTAAATGAAATCGTTTCTTAGTTTAGTCGTAAATCGCTTATCACGATTGTTAAATTCTAATTTGTAAAAAGCAAAAGCTCCCATTTCTTCTTCTGAAACAAAACGATTTGACTGCGTGTAAAGACCTTGTGCATGAACAGTATGTTTAAATGGTCGCGCTTGTTGTTCGTCGTACCAATGAAATTGCAAATAAGGTAACAAGGCGCCGTAAGCAGTATTTTCATTAAATCTATCCGAAGAAAAACTTGTCGCTGTCATTCCATATTTTATCGTTTTAATTGCATTTTTTGGTCGAATAGTGTAATTTATATCTGCTAAACCAGAAATGCGATTGGAGCCAAAGCCGTAAAATGGAACTACTAAATAACTCAGCGGTTGAATTGCAGGAGAATAATTATGTAACATAACACCTAACATAAATCCGTCATTTCTATTAAACCCAAGTGCTGGCGCCAAATTAAAATTTGTTTGGTCTTTTCTATTTAAAGAAGAAATGAAGCCAACTTTCCAAGGTTCATAGCGAGGGAAGATGCGCGCTTTATCCCAAGTATTATTTTGTCTATTCGTCTCAGGCAATTGATTTTCTTTATCTATTTCAATTTTCGTTGCTTCAAAGTCAAAGGTTATTTCTGTTTTTTTACCGCCACCTGGCTCTATCCAGTTAGTTTGTTCTACAGAATCTTTTTCAGCCGTAACAGGAATTGGACCGTCAACTTGTCCGACATTTTTGATTTTTGTTATTGTCTTACCGTGTTTATGTTTTGTACAACCCACCTTATAGTCGATGTTCCAAGTGGTATGAATAAGTTCGTCAAACATCCAATCTAAATTTTTACCAGAAGACTCCTCAAGAACAGCTTTTAAATCATTTGGCTGTGGGTGTTTAAATTTCCATTTATCAAAATAGGCTCTCATTGCCTTATCAAAAGCTTCTTCACCTAAGTAATATTTGGCATAATCAAAAACCAATCCTGTTTTCTGGTACATGACCAAACCGTAGTTTAGGGAAGTAAAATCGGCGGAATGTGTTTGAATTGGTTGGTCGATTCCTAATGATTGCACCGAGCGAACAAGTAAATCATTCATATCCCTGTAGGTTAATCCATGAAAATTAAAACTACCACCTAATAAGAAATCTGAACCGAATGTATTGTCAGGATATTTTGTTTGTATATATCGAACTTCATTTAGCGTGTTTAACCCTTCATCCATCCAGCCATGGTCACGCTCATTTGTGCCTAAAATTCCATAAAACCAATTGTGACCAACTTCATGCACAATCACTATTTCCAATTCTAAATCTGAAGAAGTATTTCCAATTACTGTCACATTTGGGTATTCCATTCCTCCGCCTGCGGAAATTGTCCCGTCCACAGCAGTGATTTGCTTATAAGGATAATCTCCGTTCCAAAGCGAATAATAATATCCACCATCGTGCAGGTATTCGATTGCTCTAGCCCACTGTTTAGCATTTTGTGGAGTAAACATGGCAAATAAATCTACATTTTCACCTCCGTGAGGTAAGGTCAGATTACCTCGCAGCACTTTGAAGGTTTTATCCGCAAACCAAGCAAAATCGTGTACTTGGGATTGAATAAAACGCAGTGTCTTCTTATCTGTAGAAGAAATTGGTGTTTTTTTCAGAGAAGAAAAATCAAAACCATTTTCAAAACGCAACGCTGTTTCTTCTGCCAAGTTATTTATAAAAGCTTTTTCTTCCTCATTTTGCAAATCGCCTGTTGCTCCTACCACATAATTTTTTGGTAAGGTAATGCTTACATCAAAAGAGCCAAATTCAGAGTAAAACTCTCCTTGATTTAGATAAGGCATGGCGTGCCACCCCTTTCTATCATAAACGGCTGGTTTTGGATACCATTGCGTTATTTGATAAGCCTGTCCAATATGTCCTAATCTGGAAATTTTCCCAGTTGGAATTTTCACTCTAAAAGGTGTGGTTATTACAACTTTATCATTTGGAAAAAGTGGTTTTGGAAGGTGAATTTTTGCAATATCAACGTGAATATTGTCAAATTCCCAATTCAGTTTTTCTCCATCGGAATGAAAATCTAAAGAGTCGATAAAACCTCTATCCTCTTCTGTTACAAATTTCAAAATGTCATTTCCCTGTTGGTATAATTGGTCAGCGAGTGCGGTGTTGCCATTACTGTATGCATTAGGCCAAAGATGAATAAGGATAAAGGATAAAGTATCAGGAGAATTGTTAATGTACTCAAAGGATTCAAATCCACGAAGAAAATGATTTTTATCGTCTAATTCTACATTAATGATGTAATTCACTTCTTGCTGAAAATATTCTTGAGCAATAGGTTTAATAATAAACGCAAAAACGATTAGAAAAGCAATTAGGACTTTGCTTAGTAATTGATATTTCATGAAGATAGTTTTTATCTAAGACTGTTTAGAGAGCTGAAAGTTACATTTTTTAAGAAAAATAGTGTATTAATTCATATAAAATCTATTTTTGAGAAAGTGAAGAGAATACAAAAGTTCACATTCTTAAGGAAATACACTACTGATGGGAAGAGCTAAAAATTGGAATAAAATACTTGGGCCGGGAATCTTATTTGCTGCAACGGCAATAGGTGTTTCCCATTTGGTTCAAAGTACTAAAGCAGGTTCCCTTTTTGGTTTTTCGCTCGTTGGATTTGTAATTGCAGCAAATGTTTTGAAATTCCCATTTTTTGAATTTGGAACGCGATACGCAGCAGCTACGGGAAAATCGCTCATCCAAGGATATGCTGAAAAATCCAAGTGGTGGCTTTATGTGTATTTATTGATTACTATTCCCTCTATGTTTTTTGTTACGGCAGCAGTTGGTGTTGTAACAGAGGGGTTTATGGAAAACCTGCTAGGGCTTTCCTCTTTAACAAACATACCACGATTTACCTTGTATTTTCTTTTTTCATTATGTGTCCTCATTCTCTTAAAAGGAAAATTCAACAGCTTAGAAAAAATCACCAAAGTTCTGGGATTAGCTTTATTGATAAGTTCCTTACTTACTTTTTTCAGTAGTTTATGGAATATTAAGGAAGTTGAAGTTTCCTATTTTCCTTCGCTTGACAAAAATGCGTGGGCTTTTTTGATTCCATTGATGGGTTGGATGCCAACAGCTATTGATTTATCTACTTGGAATAGCACCTGGACCGTTGAAAAAATTAAACAATCAGGTTATCATCCAACGGTAAAAGAAAGTAGTAAGGAATTTCAAATCGGTTATTGGATTTCAGCATTTCTGGCAGTTTTGTTTTTATCAATTGGCGCCTTATTAGTTTTTGGTTCTGATAAAGTAGTACCTCAAGGTGGTGTAGCATTTTCGGGATTTATTGTTGAATTATTCAAAGAAGGAATTGGTAATTGGGCCGGAACGTTTATTTCCATAGCAGCATTTTCTATTATGTTTTCTACGTTTATAACTGTGTTAGATGGATTTAGTAGAAACTTCACTTTGGCGAGTCAATTGGCCATTCCTGCAATCTCCAAGAATACTTGGTACGAGAAGTTTGTACTATTTTTGGTTGCTATTGGGGGGATTTCATTAATTCTGAGCTTTTCCAATAACCCTAATGGATTTAGTGCCTTGGTGAATACCGCAACTTCAATTTCTTTTTTGTTGGCACCATTTATTGCGGTGTTCAATTTTAAACTTGTTCAGCCCTCCTCCATCGGAGAGAAAAACAGCCCAAGTAGAGGAATGAATTTATTGGCAATCCTCGGTCTTTTATACCTAGTTGGTTTTAGTTTGTGGTTTCTTTGGGATCTGATTTAGTTATTGTGAATTTGCTTTGTGAGGGATTTTGGTTAAAAAAAATGACCACCTTCATTCGGTAGCCATTTTCAAATCATGTAGTTTACAGAAAAAATTATTCTTCCACTGAATTCCCTTGATAAGTTGCTCCTCCAAAAGCTAAAATGGGAATAAAAATAGCATTTAAAAAAAGTAACCCTAATGCAAAACCAACTCCTTTTCCAAAGCTTTTTGCCAATTCAAGTACAACAATTACAGAGGCAATTATATTAGCAATTGGGATTAAAAACAAAATTATCCACCAACGAGGTCTGCCTACAATGTCTAACAGAATAATTACATTGTAAATAGGAATAAGCGCTGCCCAACCTGGTTTTCCTGCTTTTTCAAAAATTTTCCATGTTGAGATAATCACTAATAAGGCAAGCGCAATAATAAGCACTAGTTGAAAAGTACTAATTTCTGCTTGCTCAGCTGAAAAATAAGATAAATCGTTCATAATAATAGTTTTAGAATGAGATAAATGTAATACATAAAACTGGTATTACAAAATTTATGTATTGAAAATCATATGTTAAGCTGCTTTATTCATAAGCTAGTTTAGTTCATTAAAAAATCAATTAATATTTTCAAACTTGATTTTTGTGGTAAGACAAACGCATTTACAGATTTTTCATAATTTTTTCAGCCTTTAATCCAAATAATGCCAAGGTGATTGTTGTCAACTGTTTTAACATGATTGGATGCTTTATTTTAACTTTTTGTATAGCGTTATTACTTCTCAAAAACCCTTAATCTTACGATAAAATCAACCATTACCACAGTGAACTGAATAATAATGTTCAGGCTGAATTTGAAGTATCACTTTCAAACTTCAAAATAATTTTCTTACTTTGGTAAATCATTAAACTTTATTTAAAACAATTTATCCCATGATATTTAAGAAAATCATTCAAACTGACAATTCAAAAACAACAATACTCATCAGACTTGCAGTTGGAGCTGTATTTTTATCTGAAGGAATTCAAAAGTTTTTATTTCCCGCTATTAGAGGTGCAGGAAGGTTTGAAAAAGTTGGCTTGCCCTCTCCTGATTTTCTAGGTAGTTTCGTTGGAGCATTTGAAATTATTTGTGGGGTTCTGATATTAATTGGGCTTTTAACAAGATTGGCAAGTATTCCTGTTATGATAATAATGCTTGTTGCTTTTGCAACTACAAAAGCAGAAGTGCTTTCCGAACAAGGTTTTTGGGAATTAATGCACGGCAGTAGGACAGATTGGGCAATGCTACTCGGTAGTATTTTTTTACTAATCAAAGGCGGAGGATCTTGGTCTTTGGATAAAAAACTTTAGTGCAAATAAAACAGATTAGGTGATTTTCGATAAATACCTAATTCTCATTTTTTACTTTTTTGTTTACGCTAAGTAGTCATGCCCGATATTAGATAAAAGTTAAAATCATTTTCAACAGTTACTTTTGTCACGCACTTTTTGTGAATTAAATCAGAAGTTTGTAAAAAAAGTATGTCAGAAAACGTAACACTTGGTTTAAAAGAAAACTGGAAACAATTTACAATTCTTGTTATTGTAAACGCTTTCGTAGGCGGGATGATTGGTATGGAAAGAACAATCTTTCCTCAGTTTGCCGAAATAGAATTTGGTGTTGCCTCCAAAACTGCCATTCTTTCTTTTATTACGGCCTTTGGTATCACAAAAGCCATAGCAAACTACTATACTGGAAAACTAGCGAATAAATTTGGAAGAAAAAACTTACTGCTTTTTGGTTGGCTTCTCGCTATACCAATTCCATTTATACTAATTAATGCGCCAAGCTGGAATTGGGTCGTTTTTGCTAATATATTACTCGGTATAAGCCAAGGATTAACTTGGAGTAGCACTGTAGTCATGAAAATCGACTTAGTTGGAGAGAAAAACCGAGGTTTAGCAATGGGTTTAAATGAATTTGCTGGATATTTTGCTGTTGGTATAGTTGCGTTTCTAACAGGATATATTGCAAACACTTATGGAATAACTCCTTATCCCTTTTACATTGGAATATTTATTTCAATCGTTGGTTTTATTCTTACTGCTATTTGGGTTAAAGATACTAGAGCTTTTGTAAATAAAGAAAGTGCAACAGATAATACACAGCCACTTGAAAATGTGTTTTTAGACACCACATTCAAAAATAAAACCCTTAGTTCTGTAACTCAAGCTGGACTTGTAAATAACCTAAACGATGGTATGATTTGGGGTTTGCTTCCTATTGTTTTATTTTCGCTCAATTTCAACACTGAAAACATTGGTGTTATTACAGCTATTTACCCGACTGTTTGGGGTATTGGACAATTATTTACTGGGAAAATGTCTGATCA
>SKGS01000118.1 GCA_007117355.1 Lishizhenia sp.
CTCTGGTTGGCGAGCGATTGCATCCATTGCAGATCCACCGATTCTACCAATTCCTAATCCTGCACCTAGTACAGCGATTCCAGCTCCTACAGCAGCTAATCCAGTCATAACTATTTGTTTTATTTAAAGATTACAATTTAATTAATGATGCTCTTCAACAGCCGCTCCAATGAACAACGCTGATAACATCGTAAAAATAAATGCTTGTAAGAAAGCAACTAAAAGTTCTAGCACTGAAATAAACAATGCCATTGGAACTGATAATCCCCCCCAAGCAACACTTTCAAACGTAAATATTATTCCTATCAATGATAGAATAATTATATGCCCTGCTGTAATGTTCGCAAATAAACGAATCATTAGAGCAAAAGGCTTTGTAAATATACCTATTATTTCGACAGGTATCATTATTGGTAATAGTGCTTTTGGAACTCCTGGAGTTGCAAAAATGTGTCCCCAATAATGTTTGTTTCCAGAGAAAATGGTGAATAATAAGGTAAGACTCGCTAACACCAAAGTAAAGCTAATATTACCCGTTAGGTTTGCTCCCCCTGGGAAAATAGGAATCAATCCAAGAAGGTTGTTAATCCAAATAAAGAAGAATGCTGTAAGCAAAAATGGAATGTATTTTACGTGCTTTTCTCCATGAATATTTGCTTTTGCGATATCATCACGCACAAATACAACAAACGGTTCAATATATCTAGCTAAGCCTTTTGGAACACCTGTGTTATTTTTATAACTTGACACAACAGATTTCATAATTACAAAAAGCAATAGTGCAGATAAGAACAATGTCAACACATTCTTTGTAATGGAAAAATCTAATGGTTTAGCGTTGATGACATGACCATGTTCAAAATCTAATTCACCAGCATCATTTAACTTGTAAATTTTTTCATGGTGAATACCATATCCCAATTCACGGTTCGCAAAATAGTAATCTTTATGACCGTCAGATTCAAACTCAACTAAGTCAGCATGATACAATTTATTTGAAGAAAAAACTTTAAGCCCTTCATCTAATAAAATAATTGGTAAAGGAATAACAACAGCCCCTTCTCCATGATCCGGTCCCATAATGTGCCATTCATGAGCATCTTTCACGTGATGCATAATCATTTCTTGTACATCCACTTTCTCGCCCGAAGAACCTGCCAAAGTGTTAAATGACACAACAAAGAAAAGACTTAAAATCAGCGATTTAAACAAATATTTACACACCATCCTTGATATATGTTGAATGTTCAACTTTAAAAATTGGGTGCAAAGGTATATAATCTTTTATAAAGGTCAATAAAAAAGATGTTGAAATGCAAAAAAAGTATAAAATACTAACTTAAATCAGTTTTTATTCTGTTTGATAAGGCTTGGATATTTTTGCTTAAAAGCATTGAGCCTAGGTATAGAAACCCTACATATATAAGGATCTTTAGGATTTCTAGCTTCGTAGTCTTGATGGTATTCTTCAGCTATATAAAAAGCTTCAAAAGGTGTAACTTCAGTTGTGATTCGATAAAAAACTTTTTCGGTCAATAATTTTTCAATGTATGTTTCTGCTAAGTACTTTTCTGATTTGTTTTGATAAAATATCGCACTCCGATAATGCTTGCCTCTATCAGGACCTTGTTGATTTTGTGTTGTGGGGTCGTGAGAAGCAAAAAACACCTCAAGAAGTTGCTCGTATGAAATAACAGATGGATTGTAATAAACTGCTACTGTTTCCGCATGATTTGTTTTGCCTGAAATGACAGTACGGTAGTTCGCCTCTTCTGCTTTTCCTCCCGAATAACCAGAAATAACCTCATCAACACCAACAAGAGATTCAAATATTGCCTCTACACACCAGAAGCATCCACTTGCGAAATATGCAACCTGTAATGAATCTGCTGCACTGTAAGTAATTCTAGCTTTTAAATTCTCGGAAGAATTAGAGCTAAATGTACAGCTTAGCATGAATAAATAGCATACACTCAATATGGAAACAAGTATTTTCATAAAAATTAACTACTTTCACAACAACGTTTAAAATAAAATGTTTTTAAATGCTTTTTAAATTCCATGTTGCAAATATAAAGTTTTTGATTTCAGGGTATTACCTTACATCTTTTGCAGGCTTAGTTTTAATGTGCACTTTGTGTACTGCTTTTGCTCAAACAGAGTCGCCTTTTAATTTTGAAAAACTAGAAAAAGAAATTAAACAAAGTACCTACTTTGACTCTGTAGGAGTTTTCGAAAAAGGAAAGTTAGCAATAGCCATTGCCACAGAAGAGCAAAATTATTCCAAAATAGGACGCATTTATCAATATTATGGTAATTTCAATTATTACTTAGGGCGTCTTGAAGTTGCTGACCTTTATTATGATTCTTCTATGTTGTATGCGCATCAAGCAAAAGATTCATCGTTGATAGTAACCAATTTAGTTCGAAAAACGTATTTGGAATTGCAAGAGGATACATATGCTGCTGAACGCAAATTTAAGAAGTATCTTAATGTAGCAAAAGAACAAAATGACTTGGTAAATGTTTTTGAGACTAACAACGCTTTGGGGATTTTGTCTGAACAACGTCAAGAGAGGGCCGCTGCATTGGAATATTATTATGAAGCATTAAGAGCGGCTGAAAATAATAACGATGCATATTCTCAAGGTATTGCATTGAACAATCTTGGGTTGTTAAAAGTGCGCATTCAACAATACGAGGATGCAATAAAAGATTTTGAACGTGGAATTCAGCTTGCGGACTCAATCGATGAAATTCGATTGGCTTTTAATTTGCATAATAATGTTGGTTTATTGCATTATTCAGAAGGAGCAAATGATTTGGCACTTACTCATTATAAAGAGACGTTAGAAAGAGCGAGGAGACTTGGGTTTCCTTATTCATTATTAATAGCTTACTTGAATGTTGCTAATACTTTATTTTTAAATGAGAATTTTAGTACAGCAGAAAAATATGCAGATAGTGCTTTGTATCTGATGACAGAAATGAACGATTCAACAAATTTCCCAAGTTTGCAATACATTTTAGCTGAAAGTCGATTAAATCAAGATAAAAAAGAAGAAGCCTTACTGTTTATTAATGAAGGTGTTGAGTACGCTAAACGTGCAAAAGACAGCTACAATTTACAAACTGGGTATAATTTACAACAACGAACATTAGAAAGTTTAGGTAGGTATGAGGAGGCTTTGCGCACAAATAAATTATATCACACTTTAAAAGATAGCTTGAACGCCGTAAATAACAAAACTCGGCTTGCAGAATTGCAAATCGCCTACGACACCGAAAAAAGAGAGGCGGAATTAATGGAAGAGCGTTCTAAAATTGAATTGCTAAAAGCAGACAATCAACTTAAAACTTCCAGAATTACCCTTCAATGGGTTATTTTTGTAGTAGTATTAATTGTTTTTGGATTGTTGTTTTATCTGAGAATAGTTAGAAATAAAAGAGAGCAACAAAAGTATTTTTCACAAGAGATTTTACGCGCTTTGGATGAAGAGAGAAGCCGGATTTCTCGAGATTTGCATGATGATATTGGTCAATCACTTTCAGCGGTTAAATCAAAAGTGAATTTGATAAAGGCCGGAAGATTGCCAAGTTTTGAAGGTGTAGAAGAAAGTATTGGTCAAATTTTAGAGCAAACAAGAAAGATATCGCATGAAATTCATCCATCTTATTTAAGTAAAATTGGATTGAAAAACTCTATTATTTCATTGTTGGAAAATGTGGAAAAGAATACTGAAATGATAACCAGCAATGAATTAAATGAAGAAATCGATAAGCTTTGTCAAGAAAAACAAACACAAATTTATAGAATACTTCAGGAATGTGTGGCGAATACAATTAAACATGCCGATGCGAAATCGATCAAAGTTTCAATAGTAAAAGAAAAAGATAGGTTCAAGTTAATTTACAGAGATAACGGGAAAGGAATAAACAATAAAAAGCAGTTTTCTGATGGTATTGGGATGCTTACTATCAGTGAAAGAGCAGATTTTCTTAATGCCAAGGTTCAAGTTGGCACAAATAAAAATGGAGGAGTAAGACTCTTGTTAAGTTTTCCATCAGAATAATCAATAGCTGATTTGGTGCAATAATTCAAGTTATAAAAAACAAGAGGAGAAAACGGGCGTTCTCTCCTCTTACCTAACACTACTACTTATGAAACCTAACTACTAACTATATAACTATAACATCAAAGTTCGGTATTTATTATGGCTAGCAAAGTGAAAATATGTTAAACGACGTTAAGCATTTGTTAAAAACGTTTGCGATCAAGAAAAATAAGAGTCTTTCGACTGAGATTCGCAATGATTTTACACCTTTTCAATAAGAATTAATGTATCTCCTTCCGATTCAATATCTATTGAAATAGCTTTTTCCCTTTTTACATTTGTTTCAATAGAAGTTGCTAGCACCTCGTCTGAAATGTAACCACTATTTGCTTTGATAGCTTCTTCTATTTCGTTTGTTGAAGAGATGGAAATCGAAATAGTATCAGTAACCTCTAATCCAGTGTCTTTTCTTAAATTTTGAATTCTGTTTACTAATTCTCTTGCAATTCCTTCTTGCTTCAACTCAGGAGTGATTGTGATGTCAAGGGCAACTGTAATTCCATTTTCGGAAGTAACAAGCCAACCTGGAATATCGTCAGTGCTAATTTCAAAATCATCCATGTTTAATTCAATAGAAACCCCTTCTATTTCTCCAGACCAAGACTTCAGTTTTTCTAATTTTGCTATGTCGTCGTTGTTCCAAGTTTTAATTAAATTGGCAATGGATTTCATTTGTTTTCCATATTTCGGCCCTATAGTTTTGAAATTTGGTTTAATCTTTTTCACAAGAACACCAGAAGTGTCTTCAAGAAGTTCTAATTCCTTGACGTTAACCTCCGATAAAATTAAATTTTGCACGTGCATGATGCGCGATTTAAAACTTGGGTCTAAAATCGGAACCATGATTTTTTGAAGCGGTTGACGTACTTTAATTTTTTCTTTTTTACGAAGGCTTAATGCCATAGAAGACACCTGCTGCGCAATTTCCATTTGTGCCTCTAACTCTACATTTATTTCATTTGTGTTCACTTCTGGGAAATAAGCTAAGTGAACAGAATTTACGTTGTGTTTATTCGCAACGTTATTTAAGTCAGAAAATAGCTGGTCAGCATAAAACGGAGCAATTGGAGCACTTAAAATAGCTACTTTTTCTAAACATTCAAAAAGCGTTTGATAAGCCGCTATTTTATCCTGTGTGTAATCTCCTTTCCAGAAACGACGACGACATAAACGCACATACCAATTCGACAACTGGTCATTTACGAAACTGGTTATTAATCTTCCGGCTTTAGTAGGTTCATAAGCATCAAATGCTTCATCGACTTCTTTAATTAAACTGTTTAATTTAGAAATAATCCATTGGTCAATTTCTGGTCTGTCTTGCACGGCAATTCTTTCCTCTTGGAAAGCAAAACCGTCAATATTTGCATACAAAGCAAAAAAGGAATACGTATTATATAATGTGCCAAAAAACTTGCGCTGTGTTTCAGCAATTCCTGCTTCGTCAAATTTCAAATTATCCCATGGATTAGCATTGGTAATCATGTACCAACGTGTTGCATCTGGTCCATATAGCGCAAGTGTATCAAAAGCATCAACAGCATTTCCAAGTCTTTTTGACATTTTTTGACCATGCTTATCTAACACTAAACCGTTTGAGATTACATTTTTATAGGCCACTTTGTCAAAAACCAAGGTGCTAATTGCATGAAGCGTGTAAAACCATCCTCTTGTTTGGTCAACACCTTCAGCGATAAAATCCGCAGGATGCCCCAATTCATTATCTACTTTGTCTTTGTTTTCAAAAGGGTAGTGCCATTGAGCATAAGGCATTGAACCTGAGTCAAACCAAACATCAATTAAGTCTGATTCACGTTTCATCGGTTTTCCAGAGTCAGAAACTAAAACAAGTTCATCCACATAATTTTTATGTAAATCAACTTTGGCATAATTTTCCTCTGACATGTCTGATGGGTCAAAATCAGCTAATGGATTAGAAGTCATGAAACCTGCTTGAACAGATTTTTCGCAGGCTTCTTTTAGTTCCTTAATAGAAGAAATACAAATCGCTTCCTCACCGTCTTCTGTTCTCCAAATAGGAATAGGAATACCCCAATATCTTGAACGAGAAAGGTTCCAATCGTTGAGATTTTCTAACCATTTTCCAAAACGACCAGTTCCAGTAGAAGCGGGTTGCCAATTGATTGTCTCATTCAATGCAATAAGTCTATCTTTTTTATCTGTGACTTTAATAAACCAAGAGTCCAACGGATAATAAAGTACTGGCTTATCGGTTCGCCAACAATGCGGATAACTGTGCTCGTATTTTTCAACACTAAAGGCTTGATTTTGCTCTTTTAGTTTGATGCAGATTTGAACATCAACTGATTTCTCAGGTGCTTCGCCTTCATTGTAATATTCATTCTTTACAAACATCCCAGCAAATTCGCCCACTTCAGGACGGAATTTCCCTTGAAGGTTCACTAAAGGAACAGGATTCCCGTTTTCATCAGGAACTAATAGCGGAGGAACACCTGCATCTTTCGCTACTTTAGCATCATCAGCACCAAAGGTCGGTGCGGTATGCACGATTCCAGTACCGTCTTCCGTTGTAACAAAATCCCCAGTAATAACTCTAAATGCCTGTTCTGGATTTTCCATTGGCTGCGCAAACGGCAGAAGCTGTTCGTATTTTAATCCAACTAAATCAACACCTTTACATTCGCCTAGAATAAAATAAGGGATTTTTTTGGCGCCTTTTTCGTAATTTGCTAATTCTTCAGCAGATTCAACAGCCAAATAGTTTTTAGAAAATTGTTTTCCGACCAAGGCCTTTGCTAATACAACCGCCATCGGTTTAAATGTATATTGATTAAATGATTGAACAACCACATAATCAATGTTTTTTCCAACGGTTAATGCGGTATTGGAAGGCAATGTCCACGGGGTGGTGGTCCATGCCAATAAATGAATATCATTTGTTTTCATCTGCAGGGGCGTATTGCAATACGCCCCTACAGATGATGGTTCAATCAATTTAAACATCGCAACACAGGACGTGTCCTTCACATCCCTGTAACATCCCGGTTGATTTAATTCATGCGATGAAAGTCCAGTTCCTGCTTTTGGTGAATAAGGTTGAATCGTGTAACCTTTATAAATCAAGTTTTTTTCATAAAGCTGACCCAAAAGCCACCAAACGCTCTCCATGTATTTTGAATCGTAGGTAATATATGGATTATCCATATCCACCCAATACCCCATTTTTTTGGTAAGGTCATTCCAAACATCCGTGTATTTCATCACTGCTTTGCGACATGCCTGATTATATTCTTCTACAGAAATTTTGGAACCAATATCTTCTTTTGTAATACCAAGCTCTTTTTCAACACCGAGTTCCACCGGAAGTCCATGTGTATCCCATCCCGCTTTTCTTTTCACATGAAACCCCTTTAAGGTTTTGTAACGACAAAAAATATCCTTGATGGAGCGCGCCATAACGTGGTGAATACCCGGAAGACCATTAGCGGATGGAGGACCTTCAAAAAACACATAAGGCTTTTTTTCATCACGCGTATCAATGGATGCTTGGAAGATTTTTTCTTCGTCCCATTTGCGCATAACTTTTTCCGTAACTTGAGGAAGATTCAATCCTTTGTATTCTTGGTATTTCATCTGTTTTATTGTTGCGATTTTAAAAGTTGCAAATTTAGTAAATAAAGTTTCTTAACACTATTTTATTGGAAGTAGAGTTAAGCGAACGATCCGGAAAATTCCAAGTGATTATCAGAAACTTTCTTTAACCTGAATTCAACGGGATAAGAGCCTTGTCAGCGCCTTTTAAAAAGTTTGTTGAGTATTGAGTATTGAGTATTAAAATTCCATTAGAATTAATAGCTTTTTACACGTGTCTATTTTCAAATAGTTAACTTAGCATCTCATTTAGAAGCAAAATGAACATCTTAGTAATAGAAGACGACAAAAGAGTTGCTGATTTAGTAAAGCGAGCATTGGAAGAATCTGAAGATTTCGATTTAACGGTTCATGTCGAACACGATGGATTAAAAGGAATGAATGAAGCTTTAACAAATGCTTATAACCTTGTTATTTCTGACATCATGTTACCAACGATAAGCGGAGTAGAGATTTGTAAACATATAAAAGCAAACCGACCAAATTTGCCAGTAATTTTACTTACAGCATTAGGTACAACCGACGATAAGGTGGAAGGTTTCGACGCTGGTGCTGATGATTATATTGTAAAACCTTTTGAAGTGCGAGAGCTACAAGTCAGAGTTAGAGCTGTAATGAGTAGGTACTCTGATAGTAAGAAACCTAGCGGAATGTTAGAATTTGCGGATATTCAAATTGATACGGATAAAAAAGAAGTTACAAGGCAAGGCCTGCAAATTATTTTAACCCCTAAAGAATTTAAGCTGCTCTGTTATTTAGTTAAAAACCCAAATCGTGTTTTATCGAGGAGTGAAATTGCGGAAAAAGTATGGGACACTAATTTTGATACAGGAACAAATTTTATAGATGTTTACATTAATTATTTGCGAAAAAAAATAGACAAGCCATTCGAAGAAAAACTCATCAAAACAAAATCAGGAATGGGCTTTATTCTTACCAAAGATGAAAATTAGAACAAGGATAGTACTATTCTACACATTGATAACTGCTTCATTGATTATTCTTTTTGGAGTGATAATTTATTGGAATGCTGCTTCGAACAGAGAAAAGGCTTTTTTCAATCTGTTACAAAGAGAAGCAGTTACCAAAGCAAATTTATATTTCCATACGCAAGTGGATGAAGCTACTTTGCAAAAAATTTATCTAAATAATAGAGAGCTCATTGATGAGGTGGAAGTGGCAATTTACCAAGCACCTTTTAATTTGATTTACCATGACGCTGTGGAGATAGATGTGGTACAAGAAACAGCAGAAATGATAACAGCAGTGTTAGAAAAAGGTATGCTTCGTTTTTATCAAGATGATTGGCAAGTTACGGGCGTGTTATACGAATATAAATCCGAGCAATATATTGTTTTTGCCGCTGCACAAGATGTTTATGGAATGTCGAAGCTTGCCGCTCTTCGAAATAACATGGTACTTGTATTTTTATTAGGGATTATTGTGTTGTATTTTGCTGGAGTATTTATCGCCAAAAAAGCATTTGACCCGATAAAAGAAATGACAATTCAAGCGAATAAAATTAGTGCTGCGAATTTAAACTTGAGACTTAATGTTTCTCAAAGTAAAGACGAGTTAATGGATTTGTCTAAGACTTTTAATTCGATGTTAGATAGATTAGAAAGTTCTTTTGAAGCACAAAAAGACTTTGTTTCGAATATTGCTCATGAAATCAGAACCCCGCTTTCTGCAATTATTGGAGAACTAGATTTAGCGATGAATCAATTAAAAGAAAACGACCCATCGTATAAGGTTATTCAAGAAACACTTTCCGATGCAAAGCGATTGTCCAAAATTGTTACAAGTTTACTGGATTTAGCTAAAACCAATTACAATCCCCAAAACATTAGTTTTAAAGCTATTCGCATAGATGATTTGCTTGTGGATGCATATAGCGATGTGCAAAAGTCAAACCCTAACTATAAGACAGACATTCAATTTGAAAATGCTAATGAAATAGATTGGGATGCTTATCTTCAAATAAAAGGCAATGAATATTTATTAAAGCTAGCATTTGTCAATTTAATAGAAAATGCTTGTAAATATTCTTCTAATCAAAAGTGTTTTATCAAAATTGAAAATCCTATATCACTAACTATTTCCTTTATCGATGAAGGAATTGGCATACCAAAACAAGACCTAGAAAGAATAACTGAGCCGTTCTATCGTGGGAGTAATTTAAACGAAAAAATGGGTGCTGGAATCGGTCTTTCGCTTGTGGATAAAATTGTACGACTACATCATGCAGATTTAGAGATTGTTTCTGAAGTGGATAAGGGAACGAAAGTCTCGATGAAGTTTTAAATGCAGACCCAAAAACGCTTCTCTAATGATTTTCTAATAATTTTCTAAGAGGTTTCTAATAGTTGCCATTTCTTTAGCAAAGTATTTTTGCCTAAAAATTGATTCAAACATAAATTAGAAATCATGAGAAAATTTTTATTTTTATTTACAACACTGTTGTTTGCTATGGCTGGAATTGCTCAAGAAACAGCTCAGGACACTACTAAACCAGCGCTTCTGTTTTTTATAGACCCAATGAAACGAATGCCGGATTTTGAAATAGATGTTAAAAAAGAAGGAACATTTGTAACCGGTTTACCACGAGCAGAGTTCGACCCAATCCGAGGTTTTGGAGTTGGTGGTGATGTTTTTCTTTTCTTCAACAAAGATAAAAACGACCCGTTTTTCGAATACACACCTTACAGACATCGAGTAAAAGGACAGTTTTTTATATTTCAAAATGGACGAGTTCGTTATGAAATGAATTACGACGCACCTTATATCTTCAATTCTAAATGGCGTTTAAGAGTAGATGCTGTATTATGGGAAGATCCAAATGCGCAGTACTGGGGGATGGGAAGTAATACGCTTAATCCATTAAGTTTTGTTGATCAAAGAACAGGTCAGTTAAGAACTTGGGATAAAGTAGATGATTACGAAGAAAACCTTGGTTTGGCAGTTCAAGATGAAGATGGTAATTATTTAACCAATTTTCATGAAAATCACATGCTACAAAGAGAGCAACTTTATAATCTGTTAGGTGAGCGTATTTTTATGGGTGGCAAACTGCGCTTTATGTTTGGTTATGAAGCACTTTTCACATCTTTTCAGTCTTATGGAGGAAAAGTAGCTGAGGAGGCATTTAACTTAGATGGAGAAGAAGTGGATGCTGTGAATACAAAAACAAGTGTGGAGCGAGATATTGCAGATGGTATTTGGGAGCAATATAATCTCGGAGGTTTTAATAACAGTACAGACTACTTATTCACAAGTATGTTAGCTGCAGCCTTAATTTATGATACAAGAGATTTTGAGCCAGACCCTTCTAAAGGAGTGTTTTTTGAATATTCTCACGAATACTCAGCTCCTTGGTTAGCATCAAACTTTGATTTTAATAAGTTTATGATTCAAGGGCAGTATTTTAAGACACTTGCAAGGTGGGGAGAGAATAAAACAAACAGACTCACTTTCGCTGGAATGGCTTC
Source organism: Lishizhenia sp. (assembly GCA_007117355.1). Lineage (GTDB taxonomy): Bacteria > Bacteroidota > Bacteroidia > Flavobacteriales_D > Crocinitomicaceae > CSBr16-161. Next base: position 11,237 of record SKGS01000118.1, read on the forward strand.
TTTTGGTTATGTATTTGGACCAAATATCAACTTTATTGAAATGTGGGACTTGTCTAGTCAAGCAGAAGCTGGTGGTATCATGGTTCTAGGTGGAGATAGATCTATAAGAGGGTTTAGAGAAGCTAGGTTTATGGCGCCAACTGTTGGATTAATTAATTTAGAATTAAGAACTAGACTTTATGAGTTTGATGCTTTAAAACAACATTTTTCGCTTGGTTTGACTCCTTTCTACGATGCGGGTACTGTTTGGGACAGTCCTTCAAAAATGACTTTTGCCAACTGGAAAGGAGCGCCAGGTATTGGTGGACGTTTAGGCTGGAACCAATCAACTATTTTAAGGTTAGATTTTGCTCGAAGTTCTGAAGGCAGTCAAGTTTTCTTCGGGTTTAGCCATATCTTTTAATACATACTAGCTGGTTTTACAAAGTTTAAAGGTTGAACTATGCAACTACAAGACGGTCGAGATTAATTGACCGTCTTGTGTTTTTTGCTCTTTATTATTTGTCCTAACTTTCCCATTTATAATTATTATATGATACCTTTGAAAATATGAAGCATTCTATTGAAGTCGGCTTAAGTTTTGGATTAACTTCTGGTGTTATTACAACTATTGGATTAATGGTCGGTGTTTATTCCGGGACACATTCTTCGGTTGCTGTAATTGCAAGTGTTTTAACTATTGCCATTGCCGATGCTATGTCTGATGCGCTTGGAATTCATATTGCTGAGGAAAGTGAAAACGTGCATTCAAAACAAGAAGTATGGGTAGCGACCTTAACCACCTTCTTTGCTAAGTTTTTTGTGTCGAGTACCTTTTTAATCCCTTTGTTTTTATTGCCATTAGAAACTGCTGTAATTGTTAATATCGCTTGGGGAACAGTAATCATGGTTGTTTACAATTATTTTGTAGGTAAAAAGCAAGAACAAAATACATGGGGTGTAATTTTTGAACATTTATTTATTGCATTTTTAGTTGTGCTTGTAACTTATTATTTAGGTGTTTGGGTAAATGAATTAGTGGAATAACGTTAAAGAATTATTATTTTAGAATGCTTTTTTTTACTTTTACTAAAAAACTTTCAACTAGTTTTGCCCCCATGAAATGGGTAGTAGCAGTTTTTTCTATATTTATTATGTTGCCTTTACTTGCACAACAAGAGCAAGAGGACACTACAAAAGTTAGTGATAAGGCAATAGAACAACTTAAGTATAAGCAGCAACCGGGATTGGCGTTGGCAGCATCTAAAATTTTCTTTTCAGATAAACGCTATTCTATTAGTGGTTTTGGCGAATTCAATTATATTCCTTTTCAAACTGGCCTATCCTCTGAACTAGGTGATTTGGAGCTGTATTATTCTGGATTATATCGATTTGCAACTTTTTTTGGTTATCGACTTACGGATAAAATTATTTGGAATTCTGAATTTCAAATTGAACTGATACACGATCGTTTGGAGGAGGTCGATTATGAAATTGTAATTGAAGCGTTTTTTGATTTTATTGTAAAAGATTATTTCAAAGCTAGAGTAGGCTTTTTTCCATTGACTATTGGTTATGTTAATAATAACGATGAACCAGTAATGTTTTATTCGGTTAATCGATCAGATGTGGAACGAATGATTATTCCTTCTACTTGGATAGAATTTGGTGCAATGTTCTATGGAAATATAACGGATGACCTAAACTATGCGCTTGGAGTCACACAAGGACTGAATAGTGAGAGCTATCTTTCTGGTACTTGGATACGTCAAGGTCGAGAAATTAGACTAGATGTTCCACAGTCCATTTCGTTAAATCCACAACTCAACTACACTGGAATAAAAAATTGGACGCTTAGCACTTCTGGATATTTCGGTAATTCAGGTCAAGGAAATATAGTTGAAATGAATGGTCAAGAATCCACAATTCGAGGAAATATTTTATTAGGGTCAGCTTATGCAAAGTATGACAAAAAGAATTTTCGATTTGTAACTGTTGGAACCTATGGGCAACTGAATGATACAGACAAAATATTTTTTCAAACGCAAGAAAGTCAAGGTGCAGGTCAAGTGATTGGAAGTGAAGTTTACGGTTGCTTATTTGAAGCGGGTTACAATATTTTACCACACTTCCAAAAAACGGAAAAACCACACAAAAAGACTAAGTTTTTTGATAGTGAAGAGCAAAAACTAATGATTTTTGGTCGATATGAAAGATTAAATACACATCAGTCTATTCATCCAAGTTTGGTTTCTTTTAATCGTATTGAAAATGACCTTGATATTTATACCGTTGGAATTAAATATAACACTAAGGAAAATATTGTATTCAAAGCAAATTACAGAAACATAAGAAATCGTTTCGAAGGGGACCATTCTCCAATAAAACACCTCGCTGAATTTGGTTTTGGCTTTATTTTTTAAAAGCATTACAAGTATAAAACCGTACGTATTTCAATTCCCATAAAAGGGTTGGAATTCTCATTTTGTAAGAATCTTTTTCAATATTACCTAACCTGATACTTATTTCTTAGCAATATCATCAATTAGGCCACTCCATTCAACTAAGTGCATTTTTACATACCCAACGGGGATTTTTGCCTTTACAAATACAGGAATTCTGTTCTTGTCATTTGTTACCCAAAATTGAACATCGTCATCTTTTTCAAAATAGCGACCCTCCTGAACTACAGGAACAAATTTTAGACATTCAAATTTTCCTTTCCTGATTTTAATTTCTTCTATTCCTTCAAATCGAACAACAAGAAGATAGATTTCATCATCCATAAAGCACTTGAATGTCGTTTCATCTCCCGGTTTCATATTTTCAAAATCCAATGTTCTTGCATAATAAAATGATGAAATCATATCTTGAATTCCAATTGGAACCTTGAAGTCTTTCTCTCCTGTATTGACAATTTGTTTGTCTTGTTTAAAAGTGTAATCTTGATTTTTTATGTAACCTCCTTCATCTACACGACGAACAAAAAACCAAGGGAAAACACCGTCTTTATCAATGTAAGACTCATAAACATCATTTACTCTAAAAAACAGACTGAAAGCGTCAAGTGTTCTGCCTTCACCACGCACATGATACAGCGGACGGCCATTTGCACCTTTTTTAGAAGTTTCATTTACTGTTAGAATTGCTTCTCCAGCATCAACAAAACCGTAAGTAACTCTGTATCTTAGTACCTCTCCAGCTTCAAAGCTTTTCGATTTAACCTTCGGATATTGAATAGACATAAATCCAACAATTAAAGCAGAAATTGCTAAAACGCTCATGTAAAACAAATGTACTTTTTTCATGTGTATATAGTTTATTTTTACCTGTCACTACCTGTCCCTACATTCTTAGTAGAATCGCAAATGAGATTTTTTTCGACTCGCTCAAAACAGAGCATTTTGATAAACCAAAATGCTATTTAAAAGAGTTTTTATGAAAATCTCTTTTTGCATGTATCATAAAAATCAAATTTTATATTATTGTAAGTCACAAAAATATTGCCAAAAATCAAAACAAGTAAAAGTTAAAACTTTTGTTGAATTTTACTTTAGTCCTATCTAGTTTGTAATATTTCATTTACTTTGTATTTGAGGCTAATAAATATGTTGAAATTATTTGCAAGTAATCAGACGATAGTGCTTGTGCTAATCCCAATTTTTGTGGTAGTACATTCAGTTTTTGATTATTTTTTTCCTTCCTCGTTTTTTTACGATAATGCAATTGACGGGCTTTGGCAAATACCATTTCATGAATTTCCTTTAATCGTTAGAAAGTTTGGAGCTGGAATAATGGTCACGTTATCTGCTTTCATCATAAATACTATTTTTAACCAACACGAATTCTTTGAAAAAAACACTTATTTACCTTCACTGCTTTATTTGATATTGGTCAGTTTTTTTCCGTTTAGTGTAAATCTTGCAGCCGAAAACTTTGGACATTTGTTTTTTATCTTGTCAATTCAACAGTTACTATTTATACGGCAAAACGAAGATGCTAAAAATCAAGTTTTTTTGGCAAGTCTTTTTTTAGGAATGGCATCTACTTTTCTACCTATGTTACTTTCTTTTTTACTTTTTGTCTGGATAAGCTTATGGTTGATTAGACCTTTTGCATTTCGTGAGTTTGTACTATCTATCTTAGGATTACTTGTTCCATTTTTATGGTTGGTTTTGATAAATCAGCAAGTACTATTTAATGAAAAAATTATTTTAGAGGAGTTACCTGCTTCAACAGCCGAAAAAGTATGGAATGTTTTCTTGCTTGTTTTTATATTACTCACTTTACTTACCTCACTTTTATTAATTCGAAAGAGAATGTCTCAAAGTTCTGTTCGATTCAAAAGAATAATGAATGTATGTTTTATTATTCTTATCTATTCAATGTTTTTTTTAACAATATCCTCTTTTTATTTCAATACTTACGGTTATCTTTCTATAAGTATCCCAGTGCTTTGTATTCTTTTGCCTTACAGTTATTTAGATTTGAAAAACAAAATTATTCCATCTATTTTATACTACGGGCTTTTCGTTGCAGTAATTGCAAAGTTTTTTTCCTAATTGATTTTCTGACTTTTTAGCTGAGGAAGGTTTTTACTTCCACTCTTTTCTCATTTTTTTATCTAAAATCTTGCTAAATTTTTTCAGTACAGCATCTTTAGAACCCATGGAAGTTACTCGAATCAAATCGTAGTAAACAGGGACATTGTTTCTGTAAAAAGTGATAGAAAATGAAACAGAAGAAGATGTTTCCTTCCAAAGCGGAAATAAATGACCTGCCCCGAGTTCTTCCTTTAGATTTTGAAGATTGGTTGACGGCGTAAAACGTTTATCAAACCCCCTTACCGATACTAACATGTATGTGTCGATTCCTTCTTCTAATAAATTTTTCTGATTTTCTTTAGATGCTAGTGCAACAGGGTCTTCACCTTGTCTTAACACGTTAAGAGAAGATTTGGCTTTCACACCATGTTTTTGCAAAACATTAAGAACCGCAAGCTCTAAAGAATATTTATCTTCTAGTTTATCTTGCTGACCGACAATTAGGACATTCGTTAAATTTAAAGGTTCAAATTGTGCAGATGCTTTAACACCAATAAAAAGCGTCGTTAAGATAAAGAAAGTCAATCGTGTCATCACTTGTTAAATTTTAATTGTTTAATATTTTCTTATTTTTCGAATGTAGTTATACTTAAACGGAACTACAATATTTTTGTTTTTAATTATCAAATTACTTGCCAAAAGATAAATAATCCATTGGATTTAAGGCCCCGTTTGCACTCCAAAGCTCAAAATGCAGATGAGGTCCTGATGATTGACGCCCTGTATTTCCCACAACTCCAATTACTGTTCCAGTTTTTACAAACTCACCTGACATTACAGAAGTTTTGGATAGGTGCTTGTAAGTAGAAACTAATTCATTGGCATGCTTTATCATAACCATCCACCCACTTTCTTCATCAAAACCTGAATGAATTACAACTCCTTCTAAGCAAGCAAGTACAGGAGAATTAGACGTTGCTACAATATCAACCGCTGGGTGTCTTTGAGCGTCAAAACCTTGGCTTATTCTACCTTGTACAGGATCTAATAGGAATAATTCTCTTATTATTTCACTGTTGTTTGATTGACTCTTGTTTTCTCGATCCATTACTTGGTTGGACAACAAAATTTCAGTCTCTCTTCGTGAAGTATCTAAATCAATTTCAATGAGTTCATTCTCATCAATCTTAAATACAGAATCTATCTTCACTTCTCCTAATATCACATTTTGTAAGTTTTGAATGTAAATATGCAACCTATCAACTTGTTCTTCATAGTTTTTGACAATGTCATAATGCTCAAGAAGTTCGGTACGTATTTCGTTGGTGTTGTCTTGTGATAGATAATCCCCGAACTTTGTAAAACTTAAAACAAAATAGAAAATACCGAATAACAAAAGCAAAATAACGAGTATAGCACTAACTAATTGGAATTTTGACACAGTCACTCTCCACTTTTCTTCAAAGCTCACCGCGTTCATCCCAACTATACGAGTTGATTCTTTAAACCAATTTTTGATTTTATCTCTGAATTTCGTTTTTTCAGGCATTTATCATACTTTCTACAAAACTACATTTTTTTATGTTTTGATAATCGCTTGACTACCTTTTCTATTGCTCCGTTAGTTGTTAATTTTTCTAATATAATTCCATTTGTGCTAAGGTTTTGCGGTTTACTGTTAAATAATAATTGGTAATAGTAATGATGGACTATCTCAAAAAACGCCCATGTTGTTATTATCCCAAAAGTTGTTAAACCTTGTGGAGTTTCGCTATTATGGTAAATAACCAGCATAGTGTTCGCGACTAAAATAAATAACGCTAATTTCCCAAGAATCAAAACTGATTTTCCAATCAGAATCACACTCGACTTATTGATTTTGCGAGAAAGAAACAACCAAAGAAATGACCAAAATAATAAAGTGAAAAGCATCACAATGACAAGAAGAAAAAAAGGAACACTTTGAAAAAATGTGTAGTGTTGATTTTTCGTTGAAAGAAACAGAAGAATTGCAGCTATAATATTCATGATTGGACCAATGATGCTACTATAATAATTCCAAGTAAGTCGCATGTTTTAGTGATGTAATAAAGAAAAGCTTTTAGTTACAGTCTAAAAACTAAACCCTCTATATATAATTCCGAAGTGAAGACTATACGCTTCCCAAAAAGTAGCGTTTTTTCTAGCTTGAACAATGTGGCCAATTTTATTCATTTCTAATGCTTCATAAATTTCTGAATCAAAAGTTAATGGGTCAAAGTCTTCCGGTGAATCTAAAAAAATTACATTGTCAGAAAAAGAGCGAGAAAAGCCGAGAGAAGCCGAAAAGAAAAACCCTTCGCCCCGATAGTGTTCATCCTGCCGATTAAATAATTTATTAATGCTGATTTCAAAACCTGCGCGTCCTTTGAACCCCCAAAATGTTGAAGTTTTACCAATCCGCTCTGTAAATGCGAGCTCATCCTCTAGTGGTTTTCCGTTTTCATCTAACAGTTGAGCGAATTTGATATTACTCATCATTCCTAACATTAAATCAGCTGACGCAAAAGGTTGTATTATGCTTTGAGAGTATGATTGTAAGAATTTAGCTCCTAATATAATTTGCGTCGTATTCAAGCGGTTGGCGAAACGAAACTCCTCGTAAGTTGGGGGATTATTTGCTTGTTTTTTCAATGTTTCTCGCGAAAGGCTACCAGTTGTAAATTGTAAATGGAATCCAACTGGGAGGTGAATATCAGGAAAATAGCCAAATCGAAAAACGTCAATGAGGACTTTTCCTTTGTAGTTATCAACTAAGGGAGATTGGGGAAAAGTAATTTCTGCCCCACTAAACAGCATAAATTCTGAAGCACTTACTCGTTGAGTTAACGAGCTAACATCAATTTTGTAAGCCCTATCTCGTCTTTGTTCATTCTTTCTAGCCAAGGCTTCATATCGCTCTTGCTCAAGCGCTCTTTTCCTTTCCTCCAGCTCTTGTCTTCTTTTTCGTAACTCTTCTTCCTCTTGGGAAAAAACTATTGCAACCGAAAAAAACACGAAAATCAGAAAGGTAAATTTTGCTATGACCTGATGTGCTTTCATGTATCAAAAATAGCTGTTTTTTTAAAATCAGTTTGTACAGTGTAAATTAAAATGGTTTTAAATATTTTTGAAACAACAGAATGACTAAATTTGTCATGAAAATATAAGACAAAAATGAATTTGTTAGATGAAAAAAGAAAAGAACTCGGTTTAAAAATAAATGACTTAGCTCATAAAATGGAGGTTGATGCAAGCTTGATGAGCAGAATACTTTCTGGAAAGCGCAAGCCCACTATTTCCCAATTGAAACGATTGAGCGAAGTTTTAGCTATTGACTATCAGGTTCTTTTGAAAGCTTACTTAAGTCAAGAAATTGTAACACTGTTGAGTCCTTACAGTTCAATTGCTGAAAGCGTTTTACATGTTGCCGAAGAACGAATCGCATATTTGACAAGCAATCAGAAATTAGAAGTCATTTCATTCAGCAAAGAATTACAATCAATAATAACCGAATTAGATAAAAAGAAGTTGGTTTGGCAATCAAAGAAACCTTTAGAGTCTATTCAGTTGCAAAAAATGAAAGAATACTTTAATACCGCTTATACTTATGAAAGTAATCGTATTGAGGGAAATACGCTTACCTTGAGCGAAACACATTTGGTTGTTAACGAAGGAGTAACGATAGGAGGAAAGAGCATGCGTGAACATTTAGAAGTCATAAATCATCAGGAAGCAATTGCTTTGATTTATGATTTTGTTGAACGAAAAATCAAATTAAATCCATATTATTTAAAGCAAATTCATGCTATTGTTTTGAATGGAATTGATAAACGCAATGCAGGCGTTTACAGAAATGTTCCTGTGCGCATTTCGGGTAGAAAGCACATGCCCCCAGAGCCTTACCTCATTGAAAAGTTGATGGAAGATTATTTTTTGTTTTATGAAACACAAAAAGATACATTACACCCAGTTATTCTTGCTGCCGAAATGCACGAAAGACTGGTTTCTATCCATCCTTTTATTGATGGAAATGGAAGAACCTCTCGATTAGTTATGAATTTAATTCTTCTTCAAAATGGTTTTACAATCGTCAATTTGAAAGGCGATTTAGGTGATAAACTGAGCTACTTTAGAGCCTTAGAGGCTGTACAAGTCAATCATGAAAAAGAAGACTTTCATCGTCTCATAGCCAAACATGCCTTAACATCAATTGATGAGCATATTGCGCTCGCAGGATAGATTTAGCCGCTTTTGATTTAATTCGAAAGCGGCTTTAGTTAAAGAAAAATTTTCAATAACAAAAATATATTTTTACCGTTAATAATTACAATGAGATACATTGCCCTTTTTTTGTTATTGATGTCATTTGTCACTTTTTCGTTAGGGCAAAAAACAAATGTATATTTTTTTCCAGGACAAGGCTCAGACCAAAGACTTTTTAGTAAAATCAAGTTCGATACTGCTGAATTTAATGCAGTTTATTTTCACTATCCAACACCAGAAAAAAATGCAACAATGCAATCTTTTGCTTATCAATTTATAGATAGCATCGACCAAAAACAGCCTTTTATATTAATTGGTACTTCTATGGGGGGAATGTTTTGTAGTGAGTTGAGCGATACATTAGACCCGTTAAGTACCGTCGTTATTTCATCTGCGAAAGAGCGAAAAGAGTTGCCGCATCGTTATCGTTTTCAGCGTATTGTTCCGATATACAAAATTATACCCAAACGATTTCTCTTGGGAGGAGCTAAAATGATGCAGCCCATCGTTGAGCCAGATAGAAATAAAGAAAAAGATACTTTTAAAAACATGCTTGCAGATAAAGACCCAACTTATATGAAACGAAGCATACACCTTATTGTTAACTGGCGTAAAGTTGGTTGTTCTCCCAAGATTGTGCATATACATGGCGATAAAGACAATACGCTGCCCATTCGAAAAGTAAAAGCTGATTATGTTGTGGAAGGAGGAAGTCACATGATGACGCTTACACGTGGTGAAGAAATTTTGGAGATTATCGAACAAATAATTTTGTCATCAAGCAATTAGTTTTAAACAATTACTAGTGATTTAAGTTCCAATATATCAATTGAATATGTTTAGTTTATTATTTTTAATAACAGCCAAAAAGATGGTTTTTTTGCTATTTTGGCTGTAATTCAATTGTTTCATTTTTCAAATTATCACCGATTAGAATACACAAATTCTCATAGGGTTTCTAGCAAATCATCAGTACACTCAACTGAACATGGCTTAAATTACCAAACCATTTATTTTTCACCGCTTAAATTCATTAAATTTGCACCCTTTAAAAGCAAAAGCAAGATGGAGTACAATTTCAGAGCGATTGAACAAAAATGGCGTAAGCATTGGGCGGATCAAAAAACGTTTAAAACAACGGAAGATTCAAGCAAACCTAAATATTATGGATTGACCATGTTTCCTTATCCTTCGGGGGCGGGATTACACGTGGGACACCCGCTTGGTTATATCGCTTCTGATATCTATGCACGCTATAAACGCTTAAAAGGGTTTAATGTGCTACACCCTATGGGATACGATTCTTTTGGTCTTCCGGCAGAACAATATGCTATCCAAACAGGGCAACATCCTGCGATTACAACAGAACAAAATGTAACACGTTACCGAGAACAATTGGATAAAATTGGGTTCAACTTTGATTGGGACAGAGAGGTGCGTACTTCTGACCCCAACTACTACAAATGGACGCAATGGATTTTTAAACAAATTTTTGAAAGTTGGTACAATAAAACTACCGACAAAGCGGAACATGTTGACGCCTTGATGGGTGAATTTGAACAAAATGGAAATACCAAGGTCAATGCGGTGCACGATTGTGAAATTGAATTTACTGCTGAAGAATGGAAAGCCTTTGATGCGAAACAACAAAACGATATATTGATGGATTATCGCCTAACGTATTTGGCGGATTCATGGGGAAATTGGTGTCCTGCGTTGGGAACTGTTTTGGCAAACGATGAGGTGGTTAATGGTGTTTCAGAACGTGGCGGTCACCCCGTAGAGCAAAAATTGATGCGCCAATGGTCGATGCGAATTACAGCTTATGCAGAGCGACTCCTTCAAGGATTAGAATCGTTAGATTGGTCCGATGCAGTGAAAGATATTCAACGCAATTGGATAGGAAAATCGGTTGGAGCTTC
>SKGS01000275.1 GCA_007117355.1 Lishizhenia sp.
ATAACGCTTCCCGTTGGTTCTGAGCAAATTGGCTGAACAACATCACCAACAACTGGAATTTCAGGCAAAGGATGAATAGTTGGATTAAAAGGGAATTCACATTGTTGACCATTGAACGTGGCTTCACCAATTATTGGAAATGTGGTTGAACTTGTAGTATTATTTTCAAGAACTGTTGAAAAAGTATTACTATTTCCAGACATAGGAGAAGCTGTGGCCCCCAAGTTAGGGGTAACTTCCCAGAAATAACTAGTTGCATTACTAGGTTCAATTTCAAAATTTAATTCTGTACCTGAACATTGAGGTCCGAGAGGAGCTACTCGATATCCAGCCATCACTGTCAACTCAATTACTTCTGAAATATCTGAACAAGAACCGCTTCCAGCACCTGTAACAATTCTATATTCAAATACTCCAACATCAAGACCAGCGCTACCATGAATAATCAAGTTTTCTGAATCTTGTCCTTCATAAGTTATGCCTTGAGGCGTTCCGTCAGATACTGGCTCCCAAGTCCCATTATTATTAAACTCCCAGCTAATTGATGAAGAGCTGATGGACGACGTAATAGTAACATTTTCAGATACACCTTGACGAAAACATAAGGTAGCATCTTCAGGTTGAATGTCGATACTTGAAACATCGTTTATCTCTATAACGATACTTGTATCAACAGCACATTCTCCAGCATTTGGAGTAAAAGTATAAGTTGTAGTTTCGGCATTATTAATAGCAGGAGACCAAGTACCTTCTATTCCATTGTTCGATGTGGTTGGAAGGGTAGGAATAACATCGCCTTCACAAAAAGGACCTACCTCATCAAAATCAGGGACATTATCATCAGAAGAAATAACATTTACCTGAATAAATTCACAAGCATCGCCGCCGATAACCGAAATATTGGTTGTACCCGGGGATATCCCAGTAACAACACCATCACTATCAACCGTTGCAATGCTAGGGTCAGCGCTTTCATACTGAGGGATTGTGTAACGAATTATTACTATCCCTGAACCGCCACTACCAGCAGCATGTTGGTTTCCGCCTCTTCTAGTTCCTGCACCTCCACCTCCACCGGTATTTGGTGTGCCATTCGCAGCCGCAGCTGTATGAGCTGAGTTTCCGCCTCCACCATTTCCACCAGCAACAGCACCTCCTGATTGTCGTGAGCCTGCTCCTCCTCCTGCATACCATTGTACAGCACCAGAAATAGCAGATGAAATACCTACACCTCCAGCACTTCCTGCTGCACCAGTTTGACCAACCGACCCGGCTCCGCCACCTCCTCCACCATGTTCATTACTCGCATTCCCTCCGTTGTTTCCTTGTCCAGCAGTTCCAGAACCAGCGTGATTAGTACCTTGCTGTCCAGCTCCACCTCCAGAACCACCATTGAGACCATTTCTATTGCCATTGTTCCAGTTTGAGGCTCCACCGCCTCCGCCGCCTGTTGCAGTAATTCCATTAAATGAAGAGTTTCCTCCATTCGCACCTCTTCTATTTCCCGCAGTAGTTCCAGCAGCACCTCCACCTCCTACAACTACAGGAAAGGTTCCATTGGATACAGACACACTTCCTTGTTTTACTCCACCAGCTCCTCCACCTCCGGATGTTCTGTTTGTTCCACCAGTATCGGGACCACCACCGCCTCCGCCACCAGCAACAATAATGTATTCGACTGTTGAGGAAAATCCAGATGGGACAACAAAATTTTCAGTTCCAACATTAGTGAAAGTGTGTACTCTATCATTTCCGATAGTTGTAACAACTCCACCTGTAGGCAAATCCATGTCAAGGTCTATTGTTCCTCCAACACAAGTCTCTAATTCCATGGAGGCTGTTGGTTCTATAACATTAATAGGAAAAGAATAACTTATATTTCCTGGACCACACTCTGGAGCGCCATTGTTTCGAAACCAACAAATTAACTCCCTAACATTATCCACATTGATATCATAAGACCCGGGAGTGGTTGGAGCAGTAACTGAAAAAGTAATGGTCTGAGAATTTCCACTTGTCAAATTAGAATACGGTTGAATTCTTGGATTAGAATCCTGACCATTTTGCCAACTTCCCCACCAAGAAAAATTTACATTTTCTACACCAGGTGTCGGAGCATTACCACTTGTCCAAGGCTGACAACCAGCATTTAAAACTGTTACTGAAATATCTCTTGTTTCACCAGGGAGCCATTCCTCACACCCAGTATTATTGTCAACCCACTCGGCCAAATAGTAAGGTGTGTAATCTACAACAAGATGGACTTTATTAGCACTAGATCCTGAGCGTATATCAAAAAGATCAAAATGATTGTTTTGTGTATTAGTTGTATTAAACCCAAGTCCCATCCAACCAGGAGCTTGATTGTTATTTTCAATGAATGCGGCAGCATTAGTTCCTAGGTTAATATTATTCCAACCTGCTATGTTTGTACTGTTAAAGGTATGAGTTACATAAGGGGCACCCGTTCTTATGTCGGTCAGTCTATCGGCAGCAGCTATTACATTTGCTGGATCATTGGTTAGCGGTCGAATAGATACATCAGCAAAACAAACATTTGCGCCAGTTATATGGTTATCAAATCCATTGAATCTGAAATTAACTTCATCAACACAAACTGTTGGAATATTGCTAATATTAAAACGCATCCAAGAGTGATAGACCATGTTGTTTGCACTGCCATTTACACCACGACCCTGTCTTAATTGATTATCTATCTGCGTTGTATTTGCAGTGGTTGTAAAAGCACTAGGGTTGGTTCCATTAGTTCGAATATATCCTGTCCAAAGATTTTCTGTATTTGTTCCTGCATTATTTGCAGTATTAGGAAAACAATTCAAAGTAGGGTCTATATACAGTGGGAAGACTCGATGCGAGTTCTTTAACCACTCAACAGGCACTTTAAGAGATATCGTTATGATATTGGCATTATTTTCAAGCTTGTAAACCCCTTCAATTTCGGTGAAATCTGAGCTCGTGTGTTCTTGATGATTTTCACAAACATGATTACTTGGAGCTGCATCGTGTATAATTGGCTTTTCATATTGTGCTTGAATATTACCATTTTCGTCGAAAATATTTATTTCGTTATCTTGCAGCAATGCTGTCCAACCTTGAGGCAGTTCTATACGTTCCTCAAAAACCAAAAAGCCATGGTTGGTAGAAATGAAATTTAACGCAGATGCATCTTTAATTATGTAATCCATCTTCCGTTGTGTCGTGTTTTGCGTTAGTCGTAAGTCTATATTTTGACCATACACATTATTATAAGTTAATTCGTTAAAATCTACATAACCTTGGGAATTGGATATTAATTGTTTATAAACCTTTTGCCCATCGTTCTCAAGGTACATTTCCATTCCAATCATTTCTTTAAGCTCTTTACCATTAGGTAAACGAGTTAATAATTCTCCATTGGATGAAGAGGGATAAGTACTTATAAAAGCATTAGTATTGTTTATAAATCCATTACTTGTAGGGACAATAGAATGATAAATAGTGTTCCATCTACCATTTTCCCAGTAATGTACAGGTCCCGATGCTAGTAATGCTGTAATTTTTCCTTCAGCAGTTTTAAAATGCTTTTCCGTTTTCGTTCTTAGATCAATTACCTCGGAACTTGCATCATAAATTCCAAAGAACTCTTTTTGCCATAGTTCTCTTTGTTCTTGAGCAATCGTTTGATAACTAAAACAAAATGAAATAATGAAAAACAAAACCCAGAAAGTCCAAGTTTTAGACACATTAAAATCCTTTGTTTTTCGTCTTGTTAAAAAGAAATAGTTCATTTTTTGTAGCAGCTTAATAAACGTGATAAAAATAACAACTATATTCTCAATAGTTTTCTTTTACCCCATTATTTTAATCATGTTTTATTAACCCTAGAACGTTGATTTCCATCAAAAAGTTGCCTGATGACATTAAAATATATTACTTCAAAAAAAATTAGCAATCCAAATTATCAAAAGGCTATAAATGATACTTATCTTGTACTGGCTTATTAAAAAATTTCATCTTCAATTTTTTGTAAAAGAAATTTCCTGCAAAAGCGAATGAAGTCCCCACAATAAACCCTCCAATTATGTCGCTAGGGTAATGAACACCTAGGTATAGTCTAGTGTAAACTATTACTAGTGCCCAAAGCATAAGTCCTACGATAGCAAACCTGTAGTATTTTTTTAAAAAAAGACCGAAAAACCAAGCTATTGCAAAAGAGTTTGTTGAATGTCCGCTAACAAATCCATACTGACCACCTCTGTAAAGTTCGCCTGGCTTAAATTCATAAAACCTAAGCAGCGGACCTAATTCAAGATTATGTGATGGTCTGTAGCGTTGGATGGTATGCTTTAATCCATAATTAGCAAACATATCTGCGAAACCTACCGTTGCCAATCCAACAACAAGAAACAATAAAAATTCTTTGGGAGTTAATTTTTTATAAACCAAGTATAGGAGGTAAGCATAAAAAGGAAACCAAATTAGCTTGCCGGTCAGCAGCCACATAATTTGATCTGCTAAAGGACTATGCCAGCCATTAATTGCTAGTAATACTCCATTTTCAAACTGCTTAAGCGCTTCTAACCATCCTTCAATTGTTTCCAAAGTATATGTTTTAATTCCTGTAAGTTATAATTAGTATGAGAAGAAATAAAAAGTATTGAAAGATTACTTAACTGATTTTTAATCTCTTCCATCAATTCTTCATCTAACATATCGGCTTTTGAAACGGCAATTACCCTTCTTTTATCCAATAATTCTGGATTATAAAGCTTTAGCTCATTTAGAAGAATTTCATATTCTTTTCCAATATCATCGCTATCCGCTGGAATTAAAAAAAGAAGAACAGCATTTCTCTCAATATGTCTGAGAAACCGAAGTCCTAAGCCTTTACCTTCATGAGCTCCTTCGATAATCCCAGGGATATCGGCCATTATAAATGACTGATTATCGTAATAAGAAACAATGCCAAGGTTGGGGCGAAGTGTTGTAAATGGATAGTTTGCAATTTCCGGTTTTGCTGCTGACAAGGAAGCAAGTAAGGTGCTTTTTCCCGCATTAGGAAAACCTACTAGACCAACATCAGCAAGTACTTTTAATTCTAAAATGGTCCAGCCTTCCTGACCTAGTTCTCCTGGCTGTGCATAGTCTGGGGTTTGATTCGTTGAACTTTTAAAGTGGGCATTACCCTTACCGCCTCGACCACCGCGCATTAATATCTCTTCTTGTCCGTGTTCAGAAATTTCAAAAAGCACCTCGTTTGTTTCTGAGTCTCTCGCAATAGTTCCAATAGGCACGTCTATATATTCATCTCGACCCTCGGCTCCAGTTTTTAGATTTCCTGAACCGTTCACACCATGACCAGCTTTAGAATGCTTTTTAAACTTTAAATGTAGCAATGTCCACATTTGGTCATTTCCACGAATAATAACATGACCTCCACGTCCTCCATCACCTCCATCTGGCCCACCTTTGGGAATATATTTCTCTCGGCGCATATGACGGGATCCGCCACCGCCATTACCAGATTTGCAGTGTATTTTTACGTAGTCAACAAAGTTATCAGAGGCCATGATATTTATTTAATTGATAGCATCAATCACCTCAAAAATCCTTGAGGTAATTTCCTCTATACTTCCAAGACCATTAATGGCATAATATTTATTTTGCTTTTCGTAAAAAGACTTAACTGGAGCTGTTTCGTTTTTATAAACAGCAATTCTATTGTTTATAATTTCTGGATTAGCATCATCTGTTCTACCAGAGTCAATAGCTCTTTTTTTCAAACGCTCTTTTAATTCCTCTTCGGGAACGTCTAAAGCTACCATACCACTTATGCTCATCCCTTTGCCTTCTAGAAAAGCATCTAAAGCCTTTGCTTGAGCTTCTGTTCTAGGAAAACCATCAAAAATAAACCCTTTGACATCTGAGTGTTTATTGACTTCCGATTCAAGCATATTGATAGTTACCTCATCAGGAACTAACTGACCTTTATCCATGTAACTTTTTGCTAATTTACCTAGGTCAGTACCCCCTCCAATGTTAGCTCTAAAAATATCTCCTGTTGATAAATGAACTAGATTATATTTCTCAATCAAACGCTGAGACTGAGTTCCTTTTCCTGCGCCCGGAGGTCCAAACAACACTAAATTTAACATATCTTATTTTTCTTTTAATTTTAAAATTGCATCACTATTTCGACCAAGACCATCATAATCTAAACCATAACCAACTACAAATTTATTAGGAATTTCCCGACCAATATATTTTGGTATTTCAGTACCTTTAAAGGCGCTAGGCTTAAAAAGCAAGGTAGCTATTTCCACAGATGCAGGTTTATCATGTCTTACCATTGCAAAAAGTTTGTTCAACGTCAAACCTGTATCTACTATATCCTCAACTATAACGACGTGCTTATTGGTTAAATCTGTGACTAACCCAATGAGCTCATGAACTTCTCCAGTGCTAGACGTTCCTTTGTAGGATGACATTTTCACAAAGGAAATTTCACAACTCAAATCAATACTTTTCAGTAAATCAGCTGCAAACATAAACGCCCCGTTGAGTACACCGAGAAATACAACATGTTTGCCTTTGTAGTCTTCATTAATACGACTTGCAACAGAAGCAACTAATTGTTGAACATCTTTCGAATTGATGTATTCTTCAAAATATTTATCTTTAAGCTGCA
>SKGS01000152.1 GCA_007117355.1 Lishizhenia sp.
GAAGAAAATGTACCTACCTATGCAATTGCAAATAAAATGGCAGAAGAAAGAATTGCCGCAATAGGAAATGTTAAATTACCACTTTAAGTAATGCTGAATAGAAGACATCTAAGAATAAAAGTTTTACAAGCACTTTATGCTTTTTATCAAGGAGATAAAGATGATATATACGCTGCCGAGAAGGAAATGCTCCGTGCAATTGATAAAATGTATGAGTTGTATCTTTATTTATTTTTGACACTTCCTGAGTTAAAACACAAAGGAGAACATCGAATTGCTGAAAATGCCAAGAAATTGTTGCCAACAGAAGAAGATTTGAATCCAAATAGGAAATTTGTTGATAATAAAATTATTGAAATCATTGAAAATCATCCAACACTAAGAGCAGAGTCAGAAAACTACAAAGTGAACTGGTTGGGTGCTGTTGAGCAAGAAATTTTCAGAAAAATGTACCTCCATATTCGTGAAAGCGAAGTTTATTTTGAATTCATGAACAATGGGGTTACTGGTTTTGACGAGGATAAGCAGTTTGCTGTTCAACTTTTCAAAACTGAAATAGCTAACTTTCAAGCTCTCTACGATTATTTTGAAGAAAAGAGTATTCATTGGTTAGATGATATTGACTTGGCTTGTTCGATGGTAATCAAAACAATAAAGCAGTTTTCAGAGGATGGAGCTAATGCTATTTTGCCGTTGTATAAAGAAAATGACGACGAAAAAGAATTTATTGTTCAGCTGCTCAGAAAAACAGTTTCATTTGATGATTATAATGTAAAAATCATTGATGATTTAACAAAAAACTGGGAAGTGGACAGGATTGCAAAAATGGATGTTCTTTTAATGAAAATGGCTTTAACGGAACTTCAAATTTTCCCGAATATTCCGAAAAAAGTTACCTTGAACGAATACATTGAAATTTCTAAGTTTTACAGTACACCAAAAAGTAATTTATTTATCAATGGTGTGTTAGATAAAGCAATTTTACGTCTAGAGAAAGAGAACAAAATTGTAAAAATAGGAAGAGGATTGATGAATTAATTTTAAAAATTTAATGATGCGAAAATTATTAGTAGGTATTATCGGTTTATATTTATTCACCGCTTGTACTGGAGAAACAGAAGCAACAATCGGAGAATATACCAGCATTGAAGTAGATGCTTTATATGATGCAGGTACAGTGGCTAAAGGAGAAAAGGTAAACGCAACAATTGAAGTGAAAAATGTTGGAGATTATCCTTTGGTTTTGGCTGAAGTGAAAGGTTCATGTAGCTGCACAGTTTCGTCTTTCACAAAAGACCCAGTAGCTCCAGGAGCATCAACTACCATAAATGCTGTTGTTGATACTGACCAAACAGGAAAAGGAATGATTTCGAAATCAGTAACGATTATGGCTAATACAAGACCTGCCGCAACTCAAATCACAATAAAGGCAAACGTAATAGATTAATTAAACAAATAAAAACAACAGAACATGGGTGAAGGAGGATCTCAATTAATAATGTTATTGCTAATCTTAGGAATTTTTTATTTCTTCATGATTAGACCACAAATGAAAAAACAAAAAGAATTAAAGAAATTTCGTGAAAGTCTTCAAGTAGGTGATAAAATCGTTACTATAGGCGGTATTCACGGAAAGATATTAGAAGTTAACACGGATAATGTACTTCTTGCTTGTGAAGGCGGAACAAAAATTCGAGTTGAAAAAACTGCCGTTTCTAACGGCGTAGATATAAATCTAGGTGAGACGAAGTAGCTGTAACTGAAATATCTAAAATTTAATATAGCTCCCTTTTAAACAGAGATGTTTGAAAGGGAGTTTTTGTTTGTGGTTCATTGTATTTTTAAAATTTTAGACACCAATAATATCACGTATTAAAAATATTTTTTTAGATTTGTCTAAAATTTAATTAAAGTAAGATGAAATCGATAATACTATTTACCCTTATTACTATTTTTTTGACATCTAATCCTCTAAGTCAAAGCTCACTAATAGGTACAATTAAAACCGAAGACAATGTTCCTGTAAATACTGCTACAATTGTATTAACCAATGCATCGTCAAACCAAAAGACAATAAGCGATAATCAAGGAAACTTTATTTTTTCAAATTTAAGTGCAGGAAACTATAACATAAAGGTTCAACGCGCTGGTTTTTTAGAATTTGAAAAAGAGCTAGAAATTAGAGAAAACGAGCAGAAGAAAATTGACATTATTTTAATTTTGGATGTATTTTCATTCGAAGAAGTTTCCATTGTTTCCGAATCAATGGGGCTTACAGATAAAACGCCTTATAATATTCATACGTTAGATGCTCGCGAAATAACGTTAAAAGGAAGTCCTTCTGGTGTAATGGGGTTAATTCAAAATGAACCAGGTGTAAATGCTGCTGAAATGGGTCATGGAATTGTTAAGCCATTTATCCGAGGACTTGGATTTTCTCGGGTTGCAACCATTTATCAAGGAGGAAAACTAGAAAACCATCAATGGGGAGCTGACCACGGTTTAGGGTTAAACGACCTTGGTATTTCGAGTGTCGATATAATAAAAGGACCTGCTTCTCTCCTATATGGTTCAGGTGCTCTCGGTGGTATTCTTGTTATGAATGACGATGAACATTACCTTCATAGTGGTCATCTTTCTGGTAATTTAGGAACTACAATTAACACTGTTTCAAGTGGTGTGAGAACCTATGGTTCAATTGGTAAAAAATGGAAAAATGGCTTTTACCTTGCAACAGATTTGGCTTATGAAAACCACGCTGATTATTTTGATGGAAACTATAGACTGATTGGAAATAGTCGTTTTAATAGCAGTACAATGCGTTTACATTCAGGGTTTCAATCTTCCAATTATAAAGGAAAATTGAGTTACAGTTATAATCAACAATTGCTAGGAATTATAGAAGACGACGAAATGGACGACGATGAAAGTCTAGCCACTTTTCGAAGTGATAGGGCTATGCAACTTCCATTTCAAGATGTAACAGACCAGCTCCTCTCCTATCGTCAGGAACTTCGTTTTTCTGATAATTGGAACTCCCAAATGGATGTTGTTTACCATCACAATAAAAGAAAAGAAATAGAAGATGCTTTTGATGAAATTGACTTAGGTTTAGATCAACACCATTTGTTCTATAATCTCAGAGCTATTCATCAAGCAAGTGACAAGTTTTCGGGTACTTATGGAGTTCAAGGCTCTGTTTTATCTATGAAAAACCTACTAGACGCTGAAGAAATTTTGATTCCAAATGCTAGTTATTATGAACAAGCTCTTTATGCATTGGGAACTTTCAAACCTTCTGAAAACCATACATTTCAAGGAGGTTTAAGATTCGATTACAGAAATATGAACGCTGATGCTAATCAGGAAAACATCATAGAAGAGGGATATGTACTTCCTGGTGAACCTGAAAACAGAATGTTGGATTTAGACTTTCTAGGAGTAACAGGTTCAATGGGATATACTTATCGACACAACAAATATAACATGTTAAAATTCAACCTTTCTTCAGGTTTTCGATCGCCAGATATAGCCGAGCTTCTTTCCAATGGACCACATCCTGGCACCAATCGCTTTGAAGTTGGAAACATTGATTTTAGAAGAGAGCAAAGTCTTCAAGCTGATGCTACTTGGTTGAAAAATACAAAACACGTTTCCATTGCACTAAGTGCTTTCGGAAATTATGTAAATAATTATATATTTTTTGTGGATAGTGGTGACACGACAAGTTCAGGGTTAAATATATGGGAGTTTAGACAAACAGATGCATTTTTATACGGAGGAGAAATAGAATTTACTTTTAAACCAAAAGGAAATAATCGTTTCCAAATTGCTACTCATGCGAATATTATTCGTGGCTTAGACCTCACTTCTGATGATAACTTGACTTTTGTTCCAGCTGACAGAATAGGAATAGCACCATCTTTTAGACCGATTAAAGAAAAGCCATTACATATTAAACTTGGTTATGACTATGTTTTCCAACAAAATCGACCTGGAATTGGCGAGAACAGTACAAGCGGTTATCATTTAGTAAATGCTCAAATACAATATGCTTTTGAGTTGAACACCAAAAAACTAGAAATTGGACTTTCAGGATTCAACCTATTAAATCAAGTATATTTTGATCACATTTCAATTCTTAGAGCATTTGAAGTTACAAGTCCTGGTGTAAACGCTATGTTGAATGTGAGGTTTAGTTTTTAAGATAAGATAAAATACATATCCGTTTCTTTACTCCAAAAAAGTACTACAGCTAAATTGAGTATTGATAGTATAAAGTCTGACTTTAGTAAATGAATCCCAAGTATGGTAAACAGAACCTTCCATTGGATAGCGATAAGAAATGCATATAAATATTTATAAAGTTGTAAAAAATCATCATTGCTTTCACAATGTTCAATTTGATTAAACAATTTGAGGTTTTCCAAAATGCACAAATTTCATCTTTTACATAAACTAAAAATAGAATAGATGGAATAAAGTTTGTTGTGTTTAATGATAAAAAAACGTAAATAAATTTTTGTACAAAAAACATCAAAAATGTTAGTTTTGTATAAAGTGTTTTTTTTTCAAAAAAAGTGTATATTCCTCTAAGTACTGATTTTAAAAGCATTCAATGGAATATCATATAATACATGTAAAACTTTCTAAAAAGTCAATAGCAAATTAATTTTTTTTTTAACTTTTTTCTGTAAATATTTGTTCCATACAAACAAGGATGTCTTGAGCAGGTTTTTTTATTTAACCTGCCCTTTAACAAATAGTTACAGACTTTTTAAATTATTATAAATGAGTGATTTACACATAGTAAAATGGGATGCGTGTCTTAAAGTGATAAAGGATAACCTACCACTTCAAGCGTTCAAAACTTGGTTTGCTCCAATAGTTCCTACCAAGCTTGAAAATGATGTATTAACCATACAGGTTCCGTCACATTTTTTTTATGAGTGGTTAGAAGAACACTACGTTGGTTTATTAAGAAAAGTGATAAAGAAGGAACTAGGTCAAAATGGAAGATTGGAGTACAGTATAATTATGGAAAATAATTCTTCCAACTCTTCACCTCATACATTAAAACTTCCTGCAACGAATAGAGGCGCATTAAAAAATGCTCCTGTATCCATGCCATATTCTGCTAGCGAGCCTCAAATACGCAATCCATTTATTATTCCTGGATTGAAAAAAGTTCACGTAGATTCCAATCTTAACCCCTCTTACTCTTTTGAAAATTTTGTAGAAGGAGATTGTAACAGATTGGCAAAATCAGCGGGATATGCTGTTGCTAAGAAGCCTGGGGGCACTGCATTTAATCCATTACTCATTTATGGTGGGGTTGGTTTAGGAAAAACACATTTGGCTCATGCAATTGGTATTGAAATCAAAAATCAGTATCCAAACAAAACAGTGCTCTATGTCGGATCTGAAAAATTTGCTCATCAATTTATTGATGCCATTAAAAACGGAACAACCAATGACTTCATTCATTTTTATCAAATGATGGATGTTCTAATTATTGATGATGTTCAATTCTTTGCTGGAAAAGAAAAAACGCAAGATGTGTTCTTTCATATTTTTAATCACTTACACCAAAATGGAAAGCAAATCATTTTGACTTCAGACAAACCCCCTGTTGAAATGCAGCAAATGGAACAACGTTTATTGAGCAGATTCAAATGGGGGCTTTCAGCAGACTTGCAAACTCCAGATTTGGAAACACGAATTGCAATACTGGAGAAAAAAATGTATGGAAACGGGATAGATCTACCTTCTGATGTTGTTGAATACTTAGCATACAGTATCAATACCAATATTCGTGAAATGGAAGGAGCTTTGACTTCGTTGATTGCTCAAGCTTCACTTAACAGAAAAGCTATAACTCTCGAGCTTGCCAAACAAATGATAGATAAGTTCGTAAAGAACACTGCAAGAGAGGTATCCATTGAATATATTCAAAAAGTGGTGTGCGATTATTTTGATTTAGAAATGGAATTGCTCAAGTCTAAAACTAGAAAAAGAGAAGTAGTTCAGGCAAGACAAATAGCAATGTATTTTGCTAAAAAAATGACAAAATCTTCCCTAGCTAATATTGGTTCGCATTGCGGAGGTAAAGATCACGCAACTGTTCTTCACGCCTGCCGAACGGTTAACAATCTGGCAGAAACAGACAAACAATTCAAAGTTTATTTGAGTGATTTGGAAAAAAGACTTGCTATGCACTAGGCAGGATCATTGGATATTAAGATTATAGGACAGTAAAGAGTGCCAAATCTTTACATAAAATTTAATATGAAAATGTTGACTGATTTTTCTTAGAAGTAAACTAGCGTATATGTAAAGCGGGTTAACTTTTTTAATAACAGATTTACCAATTCAAATGCAGAGTCCTTTAACCCGATTTATTAACTTCATTTCGGTAAACTCAATACATCGCATCTCGACTGGGCTCGATACACCGCACTTCGATAAACTCAGTGTATCATGTTGAGCTCGCAAGTGGTATGCTGCGATGCCCTGAGTTTACCGTAGGGAACTTGTTGAAGTGCTCGGTTCATATATTTAATTTTGAAGCTATTTTAGTGGTTCCGTCAAAAAATATCCTTC
>SKGS01000051.1 GCA_007117355.1 Lishizhenia sp.
ATTCTAATATAAAATGCCCTCGTGGTACTTCGGTAGGCTCCTCCCTCCTGCTCTCCCGACAAGTTCCTGTCGGGACAGGCTCTCCAAAGGGAGAGACGCTACTAACTCAATTTTTGCTAAGGACTAAAGATTTTAGTAATAGTTTATGTGTTATTCCGAACAAATTCTAAATAATATTGATTCTTGTAAACAATATTTATTGCAAATTTGTAGTTTTGAAGGTGAGTTATTGAATCGACCGTGTCATTCTATCTATTGCAATCGTATAGTTTGATTTGGAAGAAGCCAAACAATTTCTCATTTACGAAACAAATAATAACTAATGATATTTAATCTTCGTTACGCAGCTATTTTGACTCTACTGTTAATCGTGAGTACTTCTCTTTACGCCCAGGAAGATGATAATACCTTAGCTCCAAAATACTCTAATGAATTCCTACAAATTGGAGTTGGTGCCAAAGCTTTGGGGTTAGGAAATGCTGTTGTTGCTGGCGTAGATGATGTTACCGCAGGATATTGGAATCCAGCAGGATTGACACAAGTAGATAATAACTTGGAGTTTGCTTTGATGCATTCAGAATACTTCGCAGGAATAGCAAAATATGATTATTTGGGCATTGCACATAAAATTGATGACAGGAGTGCCATTGGTTTTTCTGCATTGCGATTTGGTGTGGACGATATCCCAAATACTACTCAGTTAATCAACAACGAAGGGAACATAGACTACGATAGAATAACCTTGTTCACCGCTGCAGATTATGCTTTTTTATTTTCTTATGCAAGAAAAACAGATATTGAAGGTCTTGACCTTGGCGGTACAGCAAAAATCGTTCATCGTCGTGCAGGTGACTTTGCTAGGGCTTGGGGCTTTGGTTTGGACTTTGGAATGCAATATCGTCCTTCCGAAAAATGGGCTTTTGGAGCAATTTTAAGAGATGCCACCAGTACGTTTAACGCTTGGATTTTCAACTTGGATACTGACATGACGGAAGTGTTTTTGCAAACAGGAAATGAAATCCCTGAAAACGGACTTGAACTTACCTTACCAAGACTGATTATTGCAGGAAGATACAAGTATGATATAGGTCAAAAAGGTATTTACACAGCCTTAGAAGTAAATGCTGCTGTTACGACAGATGGTCGAAGAAATACCTTGGTACAATCAAATTTTGTTAGTTTGGATCCTGTTGTTGGTTTGGAAATTGGTTACCAAGAATTGGTCTCCCTTCGTTTTGGAGTAAACAACTTTCAATACCTTACAAATTTTGATGCAACACAATATTTGACATTTCAACCTAATTTAGGTTTGGGAATTTCATTAAAAGGTGTTAATTTAGAGTACGCATTTACGAATATTCAATCAACAGAAACAGAAGCATTATTTTCACATGTCATATCACTCAAATTTGGATTCAAGGAAAAGTTCAATAAAAAGTAAGATTCATTTCTTCTTATTGTTGCTCTTGTTACCGTTCTGCGCTTCAGCTCAGCCATACGGAAATGAGTGGATTAACCACAATAACCAACATTATTTCTTTAAAATTTCCGAAACAGGATGGTATAGGCTAACATACGAAACACTGAATAACCTCGGTGTTCCTTTAGACAATATTTCCCCTGATCAGTTTAAAATATTTGGAAAAGAAAGGGAACAGCCAATTCGCGTTGAATTAGGTAATGATAATTCTTTCGATTTTGGTGATTACATTGAATTTTACGCAGAAAGCAACGATGGATGGTTGGACTCATTACTCTTTACAGAACCTGATAAACTAAGCAACCCTGCCTACAGTTATTACAATGACACCTTGTGTTATTTTTTCACTTGGGGTTCAGGAATTAGTAAACGATATGTAAATGAAACCGATGTTAACTTTTCTGGTTTCTCACCAAGACCTTTCGTGATTCAACGCTCTGAGGTTTCTTATAACAACCAATATCACGCAGGCTTCTCCATTAATAATGCACAAAGTTCGTTCTTTCAGCCTGGTGAAGGTTGGGGTAGTAATAACTTCAACGGAGCCAATAACTTTAGTTTGACAATACCTGTTTCAACTCCAAGTCCATTTACAGGCAGTGGTGCGCCACAAGTTAAATTCCACGCAAAAAGTAGTGCAAACTCTAATGCTAGCTTTACCGGCACAGGAAATCATCATCTCCGCTGGGAAGTTGGTAGTTCGAACACATTATTGTTTGATGATATTTTTATTGGTTATCGTCAAACAATCGCTGAAAATGAATTTTCTCCAAATTTATTAGATAATACGACGAATGTTTTCTTTAGAATAATTGGTGACCAAGGTGCTGCCACAGATTTTCAGTCTGTAAACTACCTCTATCTTGAATATCCAAGAACAACAAACATGAACGGTGCCAACGCTGCAGATTTTTGGTTAGAGAATACTACAAGTGCAGCGAAAAGCTTATTGGAATTTACGAATACTTCTTTCACAAACCCGGAATGTTATGTTCTTGGCGGCGGTGTTTCAAGAAGAATACCTATAGTTGAGTCAGGCGGTGTGTGGCGATGTCTGATACCAAATAGTATCAATGGACAAAGACAACGAGTAATTGTGCGTAGTTCAAACCAAATAAAACAAGTGACTTCAATGCAGCCTGTAAATGGCAATGGTTTTTTTACAAATTATACGAATTTAAACCTCGAAGAAGCATTTATAATGATTTATCATCCTAGTATGGAATCTTCGGCTACGCAATACCGAAATTACCGTACATCTCCAGCTGGCGGTGGACATAATGCTCAATTATTTAATGTGGAAGAACTTTATCTTCAATTCGGAGGTGGTGTCCAAAAACATGTTCTGGGTGTGCGAAGGCTGGCAGAGTTCATTTACAACTTTAGTGTAGAAAAACCAACAGGGCTGTTTATCTTGGGTAAAGGAATACGAGAAGCCAATGAACCCAATACGCTCACTGGACCTGGAACAAGAAAAAATGTGACTTCTTATGCTAATTCACTAATACCAAGTTATGGTTATCCTTCTAGTGATGTGTGTATTACTGCCCGATTTGACAACGATAACTCTTGGGCACCAAAAATCCCAACTGGTAGAATTTCTGCCAGAAATAATCAAGAGCTTATTGCTTACCTTAATAAAGTTCAAGTTTATGAAGCAAACCAAGACCAAACGAGCACTTACAATAAGCCATTGAAAGAATGGCAAAAGCAAGTATTGCACTTTGGTGGTGGAGCAAATGCAAACGAACAGCAGACGTTTAGAAATTACCTCAACAACATGAAAACAAGAGTAGAAGGCCCGAAATACGGTGGACATGTCACTTCATTTTTCAAAGATAACTCCAACCCATTCAATCCCGTTTTAAATTCTGAGGTTAGTGGTTTTCTGCAAGACGGTGTATCGCTAATGACTTTCTTTGGACATGCTTCTGCAACTGGGTTTGATCAAAATATTGATGATCCAGAAAATTGGGGTAACACAGGAAAATATCCTATGGTGGTAGGAAACTCTTGTTATACGGGAGATATTTTTCAACCTACAAACACCTCAGCATCTGAAAGATTTGTTCTTATCCCTGAATTAGGTTCAATCGGCTTTATGTCTTCCACCAAACTTGGTTTCTCTTCTTTTTTGAATATTTACACTTCTGAATTTTACAGACAATTCTCTCAACAGAATTACGGAAAACCGATTGCTTATCAACAAATAGAAACCATCAGGGCTATTGAAGGGCAAAACACAAACTTTATTTTAGAATCTACTGTTACCCAAATGACGCTGCATGGAGATCCTGCAATAAAACTAAATTGGCACAAACTACCAGAGATTGATTTAACAAATCAGGACATATTCTTCGAGCCAACGCAATTCGACCTTTCAACAGACTCCTTGACAGTTAATGTCGTTTTGACCAACTTAGGACAAAGTATTACAGAACCTTTTTCTTTGCAAATTAGGAGAAATTTCCCTAGTTCTGATGTGGACTCCGTATATTTATTCTCCATAGATGGATTAAATTACAAAGACACTTTTCAGTTGCGTTTACCAGTTCAGCCGACTATTGGAATTGGAGTTAACTCATTTAATATTCAGGCAGATATTCCTTCTTTTATTGATGAAATTTATGATGAATTTGGCAACAATGAAGTAACCGTTGATTTATTTATCGATGTTGATGGAATAAATCCAGTGCTGCCTTATAATTACGCCGTTGTTCCAAACGACTCTGTTGTGCTAAAAGCATCTACAATCAATCCAATTGCAGGTTTTAATACCTATAGGTTTGAAATTGACACGACAGATTTGTTCAATTCGAACTTTAAAAAATATGCACTTGTTAGTGGTTTTGGTGGAGTTAAAGAGGTTTTCCCCAATGATTGGAGAAGGGTTTCAAATAATGTAATTGACCCTCTTGTTTTGGAAGATAGCATGGCGTACTTTTGGCGTGTAGCTGTTGATTCTGTCGAGCCAATTTGGCGAGAACACTCATTTCAGTATATCAAAGGAAAAGAAGGTTGGGGTCAAGATCATTTTTATCAATTTAAAAACGGAGGCTTTAACGGTATAAACTACAACCGTGATGTCCGCCAAAGAGAATTTGATCCAGTAAATATTCTTTTAGAATGTGATGTATGGGATAATGCTAGCACAAACGACCAATATTTTCAGACACTTTATAAAATGAATGGAGAAATTGTGGATTACGGAGCTTGTGGAGCAACACAGTCCATTCATGTCGCTGTAATCGACCCTCTAAACTTTGAGCCTTGGTTTTCATATTTTAATGGTCAAAACCCTCAAAATCAATTTGGAAATGCCAACAACGGAAATGCTTGTAGGAGCAGGCCGGATGGTTATTTCATTTTTAGACAGAATTCTGTTCAACAACTTCAAGCCTTGGACGATATGTTGAACAATGCTATTCCAGATGGTTATTATGTTCTTGTTTACACCATGCGAAGTGCGAATTACACCAATTGGCAGAACTTATACCCTGACTTGTTTAATACCTTTGAAAACATGGGGTCGGAGGGTATTTCTCCAGGCAGTCCAGAACGTGCATTTATATTCTTTACGCAAAAAGGAAATTCAAGTATGACTTTGGAGACTTTTGCACAGACAAGTGGTGAATTCATTAGTCTTGGAGTGAATTTAGAGGGGGTTCAAAGTAGAGGTGTAGAGCGTTCAACGGTAATTGGACCTGCTTTAAAATGGAACACACTCTATTGGAAGCAAGATCCACTGGAAGACCCCTCTTTTGACGAAACAACACTTTCTATAAGAGCATTAGATGCTTCTCGAACTTTTCAATTTCAAATTGATACCACATTTACTCGAAATGATTCCATCGTAAATTTAAATAATTTGATTCCAGCTGAGCAGTACCCCTTCCTTCAACTTCAAGCAACATATAAAGATACTTTTGACCTTACTCCAGCTCAAGTTGATCGTTGGCACGTTTTGTATGAAACGCTACCTGAAGCCGCAATAGATGGTACAGAACTATACACTTTTTTACCAAGCTCGCAAGATTCATTGAAAGAAGGAGCAACCTTACAGTTTGCAGTTGATGTTAAAAACATCAGCCATCTGCCCATGGATTCCCTACTGATTAATTATTGGATTGTAAATCAAAATCAAAATATTGTACCAATACCTTATGACAGGCAAGATTCACTTCGTGTTGGAGCTACACTTCGAGATACCATTGAAATTAGTACAGCAGGATTGGTTGGAAATAATACCCTTTGGATGGAGGTAAATCCTTATATCGGAGGAGTAAATCTTCAAGATAAAGACCAACCAGAGTTAGCACACTTTAACAATGTTCTTCAGTTGCCATTTACAATTGAATCCGATGATATTAATCCAATATTAGATGTAACATTCGATGGTTTACATATTCTTAATGGAGATATAATTAATCCTAACTCTGAGATAGTAATTACCTTAAAAGACAACAACCCATTTTTGGTGATGAATCAAGATGCTGATACAAGTTTGTTTGGTATCTACTTGAAAGACCCATTAGGAAATCAAAGTAGAATACCTTTCATTGATGGAAACGGTCAACAAATTATGTTTTGGGAGCCAGCGGATAACGACAACTTAAAGTTTAAAATTATTTTCCCTGCTCGTTTTGAAGAGGAAGGAGAGTATGAACTATTAGTACAAGGTGCGGATAAATCTGGTAACCTTTCAGGAGATTTGGAATATCGTGTGAAATTTGAAGTTATTCTAGCTTCTTCGATTACCTATATGATGAATTATCCAAACCCTTTCTCCACAAAAACAAGGTTTGTATTTACGCTAACTGGGACAGAAGTGCCTGATGAGTTAATCATTCAAATTATGACTGTCACAGGTAGGATAGTCAGAGAAATTTCCCAAGATGAAATTGGTCCCATACGTATCGGACGAAACATCTCTGAATACGCTTGGGATGGACGAGACGAATTTGGCGACCAACTAGCAAATGGTGTCTATCTCTATCGTGTAAACGCAAGGATAAACGGAGAATCTATAGACCATCGTTCATCAGGCGCAGATCAATTTTTCAAACGAAACTGGGGAAAAATGTATTTGATGCG
>SKGS01000180.1 GCA_007117355.1 Lishizhenia sp.
AATAAAGATAAAATAAGATGGGGCATGAAGCCTATTTTTCTCAATTATCTGCTGAATCAATCCATGGATGAATTGGTTTATGTGGACAATGACATCTTTTTTTATCAGTCACCTCAGGTTATTTTTGACGCTTTTCGAAATGCCGATATTTTACTAACTCCTCATTTTTATCCTTCAGACCCAACAAGAAATCAGAATTGGTTAGAGGCAAATTACAGGGTTGGCTTGTATAATGCAGGCTTCATTGGCGTTACTAAAAATGCCAAATCGTTTTTGAACTGGTGGGGAAATTGTTGTTTGTATAATATGAAAAAATCCTATTGGAGAGGACTTTTCGATGACAAAAAGTATTTGGATTTAGTTCCAACAAAGTTTAATGGAGTTGAAATCTTAAAAAACAAAGGCCTTAATGTAGCAGGTTGGAATGACCATCCCGAAGGTTCATTATCAATTACGAAGAAGGAGGTTGTTTTTGTGCACTTTGCAGACTTAACACTTGATAAATTTAGTAAACCGTCTCATCCATTTCATTCGCTATACACGAACTATATTGATACATTAAGAAAATACCAACCTTCTTTTACCTACATTAAAGAAAAGTTTTCGATTCGTAAAATTGATGCTGCATGGTATTATTTGAAATGGAAAACTTGCCGTTTTCTCGGTCTATAGCCCCCATCAATCACATGCAAAATTATATCCCTGACCTATATCAGAAGGAATATTACTGCAAAACTTTAAGTCTCTCAAAAAGAAGGTATAAAAACCTCTTGCCAATTCTCTTGTAGAGTTGACACTTAAAGCCCTTTGATTTGGTTGAATCGGATTAAAGGCGGCTTTAAATTGAGTGACTGTTGTTCGTGAAGAAAAAATACCCATCGCTCCAGCTAAATTGGTGAATTCGGGTTTGTTTTGTGCAATCGAAGAACTAGGCTGATTTACTAAAATATAGGTTAATAAATCACTAGAACCTCCAGTAACAACAATCTCCACATTTTCAACTTGCCTTCTCGTAACATCAGGATTCTCTGGAATATTATTCCCTAGAAAATCATAAAATGTTTCACCGTTAGCGATAACTGATACATTTGGACTAACGACTTCTGAAGCAATAACTTCCCCTAAGTTCCAGCGCAGTTCTTTAACTTCTGATCCTGCTGCTGTAAATTCTCTGTAACGAAAAAGCAATTTAACATCATAAATAGCTCCTGTTCCTTTAGAAAAACGTATTGGCTGATTACGATAACCGTTTACTGGAACATTAGCCTCTGCAAAATTTAATGGGGTATTTGGGTTTGGGGTTGTCAAGTTAATTCCACTTACCAATGCTGTTGCACCTGCAATGTTGTGTTTACCCCCATCAACTGTGATTTTCAATCGGTAAAGAGCGTTTGTATTTAAATCGTCTGCATTAAAATAATACAATTTTTGTTCAGGATAATAGAAAGCGCCAGGCTGCTTATTATCAATGATAGTATCTTTTAATAGCCATTGTCTATTAACGCTGCCTCCCAATATTTCTCCAGAAACTAAATTTCCTCCAATGACCTCTTCTACTATTGCCTCTACTTCGTCGAAATAACTTGAATCTGCAACCTTAGCAAAAACCGTTGCGTCTCCTTCACCTGAAAATGTTTTATTGATTTTTAAAAAATGCTGATTATCATTAGGATCAAGAAGGAAATGTACTACAGCAATTTCTTGATAGTCTCCACTAATATCAAAGTCAGTTCTACAAGATGCTAGAAAAAAAAGTGTACCTAAAAACGCAAATAATGAATACTTATAAGTTACTGGAATCATGTTTATATTATTGACTAGCAAATTTACATTTTAATTTTGGTAAAAACTCACCATAAAGTCAATACTTATGTCATTTGACAACTTCACCCGATGGATTATTGATTTATTCTGACCAATTTACTGACAAGTCACTCTTCAATAAAACAGTTCTAGTGTTATTTTTTTTGGTGGAAAGTGATAATAACAAGCCACTTAAAGTAAAATAATAAAACAAAATTAATTTATCAAAAACAACATAAATTCAATAACTTCGCAACATTATGCAGTACACCGTTATTATTACAGCCGGGGGAATTGGAAAAAGGATGCAAAGTAACATTCCAAAACAATTTTTAGTGCTAGACGAACTTCCTGTTTTGATGCATACAATTAGCGTTTTTTATAACTGGGATAATGATGCGCAAATCATCGTTACACTACCAAAAGACTGGTGGACCTATTGGGAAGAACTAATTCAAAAATATAACTTTGAAATTCCTTACACCCTTATTGCAGGTGGTGTCGAACGTTATGATTCTATTAAAAATGCCTTGGTTGAAGCGAAAGGAGCATATATAGCAGTCCATGATGGTGTTCGACCGCTAATAGATTCCGATACTATTACACGAGTAGTTGAATTAGCTAAACAAAAGGGTTCAGCAATTCCTGTTATGTCGTTAAAGGAATCTTTAAGAAAAGGTACTGTAAATCGTAATTCGGCACGTAATCGATATGAATATTTTACGGTTCAAACACCTCAGTGTTTTAGAAAAGAAATCTTGCATAATGCTTATCAGCAACCTTTTACTCCAAACGTAACGGATGACTCTTACCTCGTAGAACAAATAGGACAACCAATATTCTTAGTTGAAGGAAGTGAGTTTAATCTGAAAATAACAACACCAGTTGATATGAAAATTGCTGAACTTTTTTTGAGTTTGAGAAAATCTCAATAATTAATTTACAACTATTGTCCTTGAAATAATAAGTTTGGATTTACATTTTCCAACATCACTTCTACCATTGCTTCAAGGTCAAATTTAGGATTCCATCCCCAATGTTTTCTTGCATCACTGTCATCAATGGAATTTGGCCAGGTGTCTGCAATTTTTTGTCTAAAATCTGGAGCGTAATCTATTTTAAATTCAGGTAGTTTTTTCTTAATTGCTTGTGCCAGTTTATCAGGGGTAAAACTAAATCCTGCAATATTATATGAGTTTCGATGAATTACAGTATCGGCTGGTGCTGACATTAAGTCTATTGTTGCTCTTATTGCGTCTTCCATAAACATCATTGGCAATGCAGTATCTTTTTCAAGAAAAGAAGTGTATTCACCATTAGCCTTTGCGTGATAGAAAATATCCACCGCATAATCCGTTGTCCCCCCGCCGGGTAAAGAAGTATAAGAAATTAAACCTGGGTAGCGAATACTTCGAACATCTACCCCATAATTCTTGTGGTAATAATTACACCATTGCTCTCCAGCTTGTTTGGAAATACCATAAACTGTTGTGGGTTCCATGATTGTTTGCTGAGGTGTTGCATCCTTTGGAGTTGATGGACCGAAAACCGCTATGGAGCTTGGCCAAAAAACTTTATTGATTATTCCTTCTTTTGCAAGATTAAGAACATTGAACAATCCCTGCATATTTAACTCCCAAGCAAATGAAGGATTTTTTTCAGCAGTAGCTGATAGAAGAGCCGCTAAAAGATACACTTCTTTCACTTGTTCTTCTAAAACAATTTCCTTTAATTTCTTTCCATCTAAAATATCCAGTTGATAATACTTCACTGGAAAAGCTTCTATTGCAGTTTCACTTTTAATATCCGAGGCAATTATTTTTTCATGTCCATACTTCTTCGCAAGACCAATAGTCAATTCTGTTCCAATTTGACCTTCTGAACCAATAATTAATATTTTATGCATGTCAAAAGCTTTTTGCGAATATACTACATGATTCTTAATACAGCTTTAATCAGCCTGAATTTATTTTATGCTTAGCGTTCTATTTTTTGGAAATAAAAAAGGGGTGAGAAAATTCCTCACCCCGTAAATTTCAAAAACATATGTTCTATGCTTCTGCCTCTTCTTTTTCTTCTTCTTCATCATTCGCTTTAACGGCACCACGAGCCATTTTAACCGAAACAACAACAGCATTAGAAGCATTTAATAATTTAACTCCTGGAATTTCAATTTGTCCAACGCGGATAGCATTACCAATGTTCAACTTCGTAATATCCAACTCAATAAAAGCTGGAATATCTTTCGGAAGACCTTCTACTCGTAGTCTTCTGAAAACTTGTTGTAATCTACCACCACTAAGTACACCCTTAGAACGTCCAGTAAGTTTAACAGGTATGTCAACTTTTACAGGCTTATCATCAACTAACGCTAAGAAGTCAACATGCTCAATAGTGTCCTTCACTGGGTGCATTTGCAATTCTTGAATAATTGCATTTTTCTTAGTTCCATCAATATCTAACTCGATTTGATATACATCAGGAGAGAATACTATCTTCTCCATATCAACCTTACGTACAGAGAAATAAATTTGTTCTCCTGTTCCATAAAGTACACAAGGAATCGCTCCTGCGTTTCGAACCGCTTTAGCGTCCTTCTTCCCTACGCTCGCTCTAGGCGAGCCGCTCAATTGTACTGTTTTCATTTGTATTATTTATGATATTAAAAAATGCTGACTTATTGATTCGTTGTGTACAAGATGCTTAATTACATCTCCAAACAAATCAGATA
Source organism: Lishizhenia sp. (assembly GCA_007117355.1). GTDB lineage: Bacteria > Bacteroidota > Bacteroidia > Flavobacteriales_D > Crocinitomicaceae > CSBr16-161. The sequence continues at coordinate 4,535 of SKGS01000180.1, forward strand.
CCGAAACCACTCGAATTTTAGGGTGTTCCAAACTTCTAGGAATCGTATCGGTAACAATTAACTCGGTAATTTTAGATTTCTCTATTCGTTCAATTGCTGGACCAGACAAAACTGCATGAGTACAAAATGCTCTAACACTTTTTGCTCCCATTTCAATAAACAAATCTGCTGCTTTTGTTAAAGTACCCGCAGTATCACACATGTCATCGACTAAAACAACATCCTTTCCTTCAACATCACCAATTACGGTCATTTTAGCAACTACATTCGCTTCTTTTCGCTGTTTGTGACATAGCGCTAAGCCAACATCTAATCGCTTTGCATAAGAGTTTGCTCGTTTCGCTCCACCAGCGTCTGGAGCTGCCATTACCATATTTCCTTCGGCTGCAATTTTCTGGATTTCAGGAAAGAAAATAGTCGAAGCATAAAGATGATCAACAGGGACTTCGAAAAACCCTTGAATTTGGTCTGCGTGTAAATCCATTGTTATAACACGACTTACACCAGCAGCCATGAGCATATTCGCCACTAATTTTGCTCCTATAGCAACTCTTGGTTTGTCTTTTCTATCTTGACGTGCAAAACCATAATAAGGTATTACTGCAATAATTTTTCTAGCAGAAGCTCTTTTAGCGGCATCAATCATTAGCAAAAGCTCCATCAAATTATCAGATGGAGGCATCGTGGATTGCACAATAAAAACATCTTGTCCTCTAACTGTTTCTTCAAAAGAAGGTTGAATTTCGCCATCGCTAAACTCTGAAACTATTACGTTTCCTAGTTTGACACCAAAGGCTTTCGCAATCTTTTCTCCTAACTTTTGAGAAGCTCGACCAGCAAATATTTTTACTTCAATTGACATGCAGACTAAAATTTGCGACAAATGTAGCTATTTTCTACTTAAAAAAGAAAAATGCATGCAAAATAGAATTTCAGTATAGTTAAATATAATCTTTATCTTTGTTTTGCTAATTTGAAGTTTCATGTCCATTCAAAGATACCCATTAGGTTTACAAGATTTTAGTGAAGTTATCACTAGAGGATGTGTTTATGTTGATAAAACACATTTTGTGCACAAGCTCATAACAACACATAAATATTACTTTCTTTCTCGCCCTCGTCGTTTTGGTAAATCACTTTTGATTAGCACTTTTGACTAACTATTTAAAGGAAGAAAAGATCTTTTTGAAGGACTTTATATCTATGATAAATGGGAGTTTGAGGAATATCCTATTATAAAAATTTCATTTTCCAGACTTCCCTATGAAAACAATAATTTAGCTCCTGCACTAATCAATGAGTTATTAGCAATCGCTGCTTCATATTCACTTTCTATAGAGAAAACCTCTTTTGTTAAAGATGTTTTTGAAAAGCTCATACATGATCTTCATAAAAAATTCAACCAAAAAGTGGTGATTTTAATTGACGAATACGACAAGCCTCTCATTGATTATTTAGACAAAGAAAACTTACACAAGGCGATTGAAAACAGAACTATCTTAAAAAGTTTTTACAGTGTACTTAAAGATGCAGACCCCTATTTAAAGATAGTATTTATAACAGGTGTAAGTAAATTTAGTCAAGTAAGCATCTTTTCAGATTTGAATAATTTGAATGATATTTCTCTAGATGCGGCATACAACGAAATATGTGGCATTAGTCAAGTGGAATTAGAAGCTAATTTCCCAAAAGAATTAGAAGAATACAATAAAGCAGAAATAAAAGAATGGTATAATGGCTACCGTTGGGACGAAAATGCAAGTACTGTGTACAACCCTTTTTCTTTATTAAGTTTCTTTGTAAAAGAAGGTAAGTTTATAAACCATTGGTATTCCACTGGAACGCCAACTTTTCTTATGAAAATGAGTAAGGAAGAGCGTTTTTATCAGTTTGAAAACCTAAGCTTTGATTTAAATGACTTACAAAATTTTGACATTGAAAGCCTTAAAGTAATTCCGATTCTTTTTCAGACAGGTTACCTAACCATTACAGGTAAAGATCCTATTCTAAACACCATGAATTTGGATTTTCCAAACC
>SKGS01000148.1 GCA_007117355.1 Lishizhenia sp.
AGGAACAACACCCAAGAAGTCTGTTCGACATAATCCAATTCACTTCCGCAACCTGCGTCTTTGTGTAGTATGTCGTCTATATTTTTAAAAGTCTGTTCAAACATTCGTTTTCTTTATTTCAGTTTTTTCGTTTCTCATTCCGTTTCGGTCGAGCGTTGGCAAAAATTACTCACAAAAATCTCAATTTTCATTGGAGTTCGTGAAACGCTTCGCTTATTTCAAGCTCTTTTGGTTTTTCTGCGTTGGCTTTGCGTGTCGGCAAAAACCAAATGTGCTTGAATGTGCATTGGCTTTCTTTGCATGGCACACAACGGTCTAGTATAAGAGCAGTAGCGGATTTCAAGGCGATTACCTGTCCGCCACCACCAAAGTTTATTAAATGCACAGACCTTGAATTTACAACTATACCCGCTATTGCTCTTATACAATGTTGTGTGCCCGTGCTTTTTCTTCGTCCGTGCGTTTGGGTAGCCATACTCTTTGACAAGTTTTGGTCTGTGGGCTGGCTTTTTGAGCGACTTGGCAATGTGTATGGATACGAAGGGTTGGGCATTATTTCATAAGTAAAGTTATTAATAATCCAATAGTTACAATTGATGAAACAATCAGGAAAATTCTATTCTGTTTGCTTAGTTTAATGTTTTGCTCCATCTGTCCATTTAAGTCTTTTAATTTCGCATTAAAATTTGTTTCAATGGAACTAACGTTTTTATTTATCTGACCGCTGACATCACTTAACTCGCTTTGAGTCTGGTTATTTATCTCGTGAAGCTTTTCTGTTATCTTTGCAGTAGAATTGCCAATGGTTGATGATATACTTTCACTTAAATTAGCAAGCGTATCTGCAAATTTGTTCAACTCCTTACTAAGAGCATCTTTATTCTGATTTATTATAGAGTCCGATTTCTCGTGTAATTCTTTAAGTTGTTGAGAATGGTCATCAACACTTTTTTTTGTATTACTTTCAATTGATAAAACTGTGGCATCTAGTTGTTTTAAAATAAGGTCAATTTTAGATGTCTTCTCTTTTAAATCTTTATCAATTGCTGTTTTAAAACTCTCAATGGATTTAACAAACTTATCAATTTCATTTACTACGGTTTTCGCAGAATTAGTATTTGAAGATGTTAATTCGTTGATTGTTTTTAACCGTTCTAATTCCGAAACCAATATTTCAAATTCCTTTTGAATTTCTATTGTATTTTCCATATCTATGAGATTTTGTCAAGTAGTTCTTTTAATTTATATGATGTCCTATTAACCAATAATTCGGATGATAATAGATTCATTAAAACGCTAATTTCTGAATTGAAGTCAAGAACCTTGTTGTTAAATAGTTCAATTAAGTTTTGAACATCTTCCCATGAATCAATTCGTAGCATTCTTCTAAATCCAGTTCGATATAAGTCTATTGCTCTTTTAACCAATGGTTTTTCATTGGCACTTTCAATCGTATCTTCTTCTTTTAGTTCAAGTGCAAATAAACTAAACGCTGTTAGTAAATCAATACTGGCATTCTCAATCATATTGATTCTTAAATTATCACAAGCACCTCGAAGATGTTTTGCATTGTCAATTTGACCACCTAAACCATCAGGTGGATTATCTATAAAGTCAATATATTTTTTAACAATTTGGCAATTCTCTTTTCGCCCATTTTCAGTATCTGCTGGTAGATAGTCAGTACGCGCATATTTTGAGGTAAAATACCGAATCATTCTATCACGAAACTCTTGTTCACCATTCGAAAGAAAAACACCACAAAGCTCTTGCATGTAATCAATTGACCTTTTTCGTTTGTTTGAGATTTCACTCTCAATGAAATTATTTAGCACATACAAAACCCGTTTTAGAATTGAATCTTCATCGACCTTGTTTACCTTAGATAACCACTTTTTTGTAGTTTCTATTCCTAAATAACGCCTTAAATATTTTTCGAAATTACCTAAATATTCTTCTTCTGTTTTTGATTTAAAACGGACTTCTATAAATCCTCCAACATAATCAATTACATAATCGTCAATAATTCCAACGATGTTCATTCGATAAATTGCTCTCTGAGTATCTGCTGAATTTCTAATTCTTGAATAGTTATCTTTCAGAAAGCTTATTGTATCTTCATTTGGACTGAATTTCTTTAACTCCTCGCCATGTTTTTTGATTTGGAAGCGATAATAATGGTATCTCAGATTATCAATAAAATCATTTTCATCTGTACTAAAGTTATAACCAGCCCTAATGATGACTTCTTCAAAATCATCATATCCAATCCCTGTAATTACTTCATTCATACGTGAAACCACACTATTTGAAAAACCAATTTTAAGATTGTAATCATCACTTCTCTCACTTTCAATAAGTGATTTTATGCCATCCGAAGATTTTGTTTGTAGCCATTCAAGGATATTCTCAGAATCAGCTTCCTTTCTAATTGTTTCCCTGATATGATTTAAAATTTGGTCAGCTTCTTCTTGTTCAATATTTTCCCTCCAATTATCGTAATTGCGTAAATCAGAATGATAAAGGTCTATTTTTCCAATGCGAATATTTTTACCGTATGGTCCAAAAATATTAAGATACCGATTATTCCAAAGACTAATTTTGCTGACAATTGGATATTTATCTTTTACAATTCTCGTTACTACATTTGAAAAGAAACCATCCTCGTACTGAACTTCTTCTAAAAGTTCATTAATTATTGATTTTTCACGTTCAATACCTTTGAAAGCATTCTTGTAAAAGTCATAATTGGTATAAATATCGTCAGGATGATACAGTATTGAACAAATTGAAGGATTACCATCACGTCCAGCCCTGCCTGCTTCTTGGTAAAAACTTTCAACGGAATTCGGAAAAGAATAATGAATTGAATACCGAATATTAGGTTTATCAATACCCATTCCGAATGCTTTTGTGGCAATCATTAAGTTAGATTCATTTCTCAAAAATGATTCTTGGTTTTTAACCGAAAGTTCAGCTTCGGTTTCTACATTTTCATCTTTAATGGAATCGTCACTACCTCCTCCAAAAAAAGTTGTTGTATTTAAAAATTCTAAACTTGCTAATCCTTCTTTGACAGAAAGTACACCATTGGGAAGTTTATTTGATTTAGTGGGGCAAAAAATTACTCCTGCATTTTTATACTCACCATTTTCAACTCCAAAGAATGAGTCTCTTGGGTTTAAGAAACCATATTTTTTTTCTAAAACGCCAATCTTTTCAGGTAGTGAATTTAAGAAAGTTTTAAGCATAGGATATTTAGAACTTCCAATGCTTTTTTCTCGCGCCCAAAATTCTAGGTTTTCGTCAACTTCGCATGAAATTGGGATGATATTAAAGTTTAGTTCTTTTCTGTCAATTGCTTCTGCAGGAAGACTAATTATTGCATCCTCTTTTAAGTCAAGTTCTCTCTGAACATCTGCTAATACGTCAAATGATGCAGTTGCAGTTAAACCGAATACAGCAATACTATTGTTCTTTGATGCGCAAAACCTTTTTAGATTTTGTGCCAAATTTAGGTACACTTGCCTGAAATCATGTCCCCATTCTGAAACACAATGAGCTTCATCAATTACAGCATAACTAAAAAACACATCTTGATTTCTGCAATTATGCAAAGCTGTTCTGAATTTCTCAATTTGAAAGCGTTCTGGCGAAACAAATATTATATGAACATCTCCATTCATTAACTTATCTGTATTCGCTTCACGTTCGTCCTTCGTGTTGAAAGAATTGATAAAAGTAGTTTTAGAAATACCATTCTCAATCAACTTATCAAATTGGTCTTTCATTAAAGAATTAATCGGGTCAACCACAATAGTAACACCAGGTTGTAAAAGAGCACATATTTGAAAAGTTAATGATTTACCACCACCTGTCGGCAAAAGTCCTATAACATCTAAACCAACTAACGCCCTGTTTATAATAGCCTCTTGACCTGCCCGAAATTTTGATTTGCGGAAAATGTTGTTTAGTAAATAAAGCAGTCCATTCTGTTGTTTTAATGTCTTGTATTCGAAGTATTGATAATATTTGCCATCTTTTTCTTCTTCTATTACTTTACCAAGTTTTCTGTATTCTACACCTCTATCAGTCAACACACTGTTAAAAGCATTTTTACTTACTTCATTTGTTTGCAATAGACAAATTGTATTTTCAAGTTCTTGGTTTACTGAAATAAAAATTGCATTTCCTGTTGAGCTGGATTTCAGTATTAGTAATTTATCTTCGTCTTTATCTGTTAAGTCATTTATTACTCCAAATAGGTCATTTAAATCTTCAATTATTAAATCTTTAACATCATTTGCAATTCCTGAAATTTCGAATGATGCTATCTGTGAATTCTGCATCATTAGAATAAGTAAAGACCTTTCCAACTGAGCAATGAGTATCAAATCCTTCATGCACTTGAAAAGTCCTAAAATTTTTGAACCTTTTTCTACAACGTCTTTTTCTGAATAATTCTGAAAGTTTTGAAGTAGGTCTTTTACATGATTTTTTTCAAAATTGGCAGTTAAGTTAAACTTAATCTCAGGAGTATTATTCGAATAACCTTTGTATTCATCTTTGAAGTGCTTACTTAAAACATAGTCACTAACTTTAATGCTTGCTCGTGTTGTATCTCCTCTTGTAAGTAAATTCCATACAACCTTTAAAAGTGGATTAACATTTTCGAATTGGATATATTCTTGACTATTTTTTAATTCAAATCCAATAGCATTTTCAAAGAATTGATTAACGGTTTCTTTGTCAGAATGATTTATTAAAATCTTACTGAGTTCATCAATGTAATATCCACCTTTAAGTTTAATCATATCTCTGTCGTTCTCGTGAGCGTTGGCAAAAAATTGGCTCTTTTGCAAGCTGAAGCATTAGCCTGTGTGTTGGAGCTTGCAAATGTGCCAAATGTGCGTTGGCTTTTTCTATTTCTTCTTTCGCTTAACATGTACAGTATCGTTCTTTTGCATGGCACACAACGTTTTGCAGCTACCTGAAGGTGGCGATTTCGAAGCACTTCACTGTCAGCCAAGCACAAAATTTGATAGAAGCACAAAGCTTGATTTAACCACTGAACCGCCACTTTTGGGTAGGTGCTGTTAGCAGCCTTATTTATTCTATTTGTTTTAATGTCTTTTATGGTCATAGATTTTTTATTGAAGCTACAGAACAAAATAATAAACCAATTGTTTCCAAAAATAAATTCTTATTGTTATAATAAGTCAATGTGGGATTAAAGTCGTGCAGAGATTTATTACGAAGCATATAAGCACCATAAATCAAATGCGCCTTAGTTTCATCGTCCGTTAGTGCGTTCGCTTTAATTGCGTTTACAAGAATTGGAAAGTTCGTATTAAACTCGGTGTCTGAACCTGTTGGATAGGTTAAAAATAGTCCTGTTGCGGCAGTTGCTCCGTTACGACTACGTCCAACAATTGCAGACACATTAGCATTAAGTGTCGCCAAGTTGTTATTTAAAATGTTGCCTAAAGTTCCCGTTGCACCCAAGTCTTTAAAACTTGCTTCGCAAAGTATGCACAAAGAATTAACCAATTCTTGACTATACATCTTTGTCATTTCAGTAAAGTCATTTCTTAGCCAATAATCAACTTGTCTGTAACGCAAGGCAGAAGAAAAATAGGCAAATATTTCTGGGGAATTTTGTTTTTTCACAAGCTCAGAAAAGTCTTCAATGAAATAGCGATTAGTCCGAAGAATGGATATTAAAGGGTTGTCTTTTATTGAAAGCGTAATTGGGTTAATTACAGAGCTAAATTTGTTCAAAGTATTATTTATGGCAACCGAAGGATTAAACGCTGCTACTCCAACGACATTACTTTCTTCTTGTTGGGAAAGTTCCCAATATATCATTGCGTTAATTGTGTCATTAAGGTAAATAGAGTTTAACGACAAACCAAAATACAAGTGACTTTTATTGATAAAAACAGTTGGGTTGTCTTGCTCAAATTTTTTGGCTGTTCGTAATATGGAACTGCCAATTTCTTTCGCAAATGAAAAATTTTCTCGTCCAATAGTTATTGTAGCGATAAGGTCAACGTAAGGTTCAAAAAGTCTGTCATCTGTCCTTAAATATGATGTAGTAGTGCTTCGCCTATCAAGTCGGTTTTCAAATTCTGTTTCGTTACGGACTTTAATGATGTTTGCTGTTGTCATAAACTCATTAATGTCGTGCCTTTGAATTTTGAGTTTTCTCGGCTTCTTATTTACTTTAATACCGAATTTTAATAAAAATTCTGTCCAAAGGTCTTTCCAAGTCATATCTTTAGTTGTTGTGTCGTCATTATATGGCTGCCAACTTCAATATAAACGAAACTTTGAAGCCTTTTTGCTTTTTTCAGACTCCAAATATACCCAAAAAAGCATTATACACCTACGGATACAGTTTCTATAAAAAACTTTATCTGGCGGTTTTTCAGTCAAAAACACGTTCAAGTGAAAATCTCGCACATAAATTCGGAAAAGGTCAACTTCAAAAAGGAAGTTTATGTTCCGA
>SKGS01000261.1 GCA_007117355.1 Lishizhenia sp.
AACCATACATTAAGTTGTCTCCAACAACATCATTCCAACTATTGCTGGTAAATGGAAAATGATGTAACATGTTGCTGTTACATTGTGCTACTATTTCTCCTGTCAGCAAAAGAGAAAGTAATACTGAAAAATAAAATTTAAAATTCATATGCTATTCGTTAATTTATTGCATTTAAATTCCAAAATTATCTAAAGAAAATTTGGGATTTTACAGATTCTCATGAAATGCCTAAAATATTACATGAAACTGCACTTTTTTTTCACGAACCAAAATCAAAATAAATTCAAAAAATATAAGATTGACTACTAATTATGCCAATCCAACTATGAATAAACCCAATCAAGGCATCACTCCTTCATCGCTAAAACTGTAATAGCCAGAATCTGTAATAATAAGATGATCTAGAATGTTAAAGTCAATGAGTTTTCCGAACTGTTTTAAGTTTTTAGTTAGTCGTATATCAGGCTCGCTTGGTTTTCTATTTCCTGATGGATGATTGTGACACAAAATACATGCGGATGCTTTTCTGTCTAGCAATTCTTTGAAAATGATTTTTCCGTCTGCAATGGTTTCATTTCTGCCTCCTTTAGAGATTAAAATTGGTGCTCCAACAATTCTATTGGAACGGCTCAATGCTAAGACCCTGAATTCCTCGTGCTCCAAATCCTGAAAATAAGGCTTTAAAACTTGGTAAGCAGATTTACTCGAAGTTATTTTCTCTGGTAGCTTAACATCTTGGTCTTTTCTTCTTCTTCCTAATTCTAGAGCAGCAATTAATGAAATGGCTTTGGCATCTCCTATGCCATTAAACTTTTTAAAATCCGCAATTGAAAACTTTCCCAAACGATATAAATCATTCTCACAAGCGGAAAGTATTTCTTGCCCTAAATCTACTGCTGATTTCGTCCTTGTGCCAGAACCTAATAAAATAGCTATTAATTCGGCATCGCTCAACGCAGATTTACCTTTTAGCATAACTTTTTCTCGCGGGCGGTCATCTTCTGCCCAACATTTGATGGATTGTGATTCGGTTAACATGTTCAAAAATTTTATATCAACTAAGATAAGAAAAAATCTTTTATCGTTGTTTGTTGCTTAAGAAAATTATTTTTGTATTTCCAGAAAATTTAAACATCATGTCCAATTCTTTTCCAGAAAACAGCTTACTTAATGAATTTAACACGGCATTCGATGCTGCTCCATTCGATTTAATTCAAGTTTATGAGTTTAAACCTGCATTTGACTATGCAATTTTTCAAGCTAAGAATGAAATAGAAAAAATTGTTTCCAACTTGGAAGAACCTACGTTTGAAAATACAGTTGAGGCGTTAGAGTTTTCTGGAATGAAACTAGATAGAATAAGCTCCATATTTTTCAATCTAAATTCTGCGGAAACAAATGAAGAGATGCAAGCATTAGCACAAGAAATTTCTCCTGAACTCAGTAATTTTTCAAATGATATTTATCAAAATGCGGCATTATTTAAACGTGTTGAAGCAGTTTATAAAAATGCAGAGAATTTAAATTTAAATGGTGAACAAAAAGAATTACTCCGTAAAAAATATCAAGGATTTGTGAGGAATGGTGCCCTATTAGAGCAATTCGAAAAAAATGCGCTTCGACAAATCGATGTTGAGTTATCTAAACTTTCTTTGACATTTAGTGAGAATTTATTAAAAGAAACCCAAGAGTTTTTCTTACAAATAAAAGAAAAATCAGATTTATCTGGATTGCCAGATTTTGTCGTGGAAGCTGCTAGAGAGGAGGCTCAACAACGTAAGCTTGAGGGTTGGGTTTTTAACTTGGATTATCCTAGTTACATCCCATTTGTAACTTACGCTGATAATCGAGAACTACGTAAAAAAATGACAATTGCTTTTGGGGCAAAAGGCTTTAAAAACAATTCATTTGATAATCAAGAAAACGTTAGAAGGATTGCAAAGCTGCGACTAGAACGGGCCAATCTGCTTGGTTTTGCCAATCACGCTGAATACGTCCTTCAAGAAAGAATGGCTCAAACTCCCAAAAATGTCATCCAATTTTTAGATAATTTATTGGATAAGGCGCTTCCTGCTGCTGAGCAAGAATTAAAAGAATTAACACAATTTGCCAAAGAAAAAGATGGTATTGAGAAACTTCAAAAGTGGGACAGCACGTATTATTCCGAAAAATGGAAAAAAGAAAGGTTCAACCTGAATGATGAATTGTTAAAACCATATTTTGAATTAAACTCCGTTCTAAATGGGGCTTTTCTCATTGCTGAAAAACTTTTTGGATTAAAGTTCGAATTAAATCTTTCAATTCCTGTCTATCATCCTGATGTAAAAACCTATGAGGTAATGGATGAAGAAGGGCGATTCTTGGCACTTTTTTATGCTGATTTTCATCCTAGAAAAGGAAAACGTGCGGGTGCATGGATGACCTCTTTTAAAAGTCAATATAAAAAAGATGAAAAAAATATTCGTCCGCACGTAGCCATTGTTTGCAATTTTACGAAACCAACAATATCAAAACCATCTCTACTGACCTTCAATGAAGTAACCACTCTTTTTCATGAATTTGGTCACGCTCTGCATGGCATGTTGGCAGACACTACCTACCCTAGTTTATCCGGTACAAATGTTTTTTGGGACTTCGTAGAATTACCAAGTCAATTAATGGAAAATTGGTGCTACGAAGCAGAAGCACTTTCACTTTTTGCTAAACACTATGAAACAGGTGAAACCATACCTATGGAATACATCGAAAAAATCAAAGAAAGCGCTAACTTCTTAGAGGGAATGGCAACTGTTCGACAATTGAGTTTTGGCTTATTGGATATGGCTTTTCATGGTGAAAATTCATTAGAGATTAATAGTGTAAAGGCTTACGAATTAAAAGCAATGGAGAAAGCTAGTTTGTTTCCTGATGTAGTAGGAAACTGCATGAGTACTCAATTTTCACATATTTTCGCTGGTGGATACGCTGCAGGTTACTACAGCTACAAATGGGCGGAAGTACTAGACGCCGATGCTTTTGAATTTTTCAAAGAAAAGGGTATTCTCAACCGAGAAATTGGCGAACTTTTTCAATCCACCATATTAAGCAAAGGCGGAACAGTTCATCCGATGGAATTATACAAATGTTTCACAGAAGGTCACGAACCATCGGTTGACGCACTTTTGAAAAGAGCCGGTTTATTGAAGAAATAAATATTTTTCGCTTTCTTTTGGAATAGCACAAAAACCTTTTCTTATTTTTTGACGTCTTGTTGCGATATAATTATAAAGCTTATCTCTAAAGCAAATGGGAATTAATTTCCCCAACCAACCGATAAGAGGATAAATCCCTTTTAAATCTTGAGAAATGGCAATTGCAGCACTTGATCGGTTAAAAAGCATATTCTTCTTCCAATAATACATCGTATCAAGGTTGATTTCAACATTTTGCTCACCAAGTAATTCATGAGCCATAGGAGATTGCAGTGGTACAAAGTAAATATCTCGCTTTCTTCTTTTTAATACAAACTGAACAGCACTGTTGCAAAAACCACAATCACCGTCGTAAAATAAGATGCGTTCGTATTTTTTCATTTAAAGAAGTTGTTTAAAGTCCAAATATTAATAATGTCAAAATTACATTAAAATTAATTATGTTTCAGCATGGCATGGCAATTGCACATTAAGCAACCACTTCAAACAAGTGTAGATTTGATGTTGTTTTTTGCATAGCGATAAAAAAAGACTGACAAATTGACAAAAAGAAAAATACAAGATGAACGATATATTTGACGATAACTTATTCGGATTTGACGGACCAATGGAAGCAGAAGCAGAATTTATTCCGCTGTTAACACAAGAGGAAGAAGACAACATGACAAGCGCAGAATATCCTCAAGATATTCCAATTCTTCCACTGCGTAATAATGTGTTATTCCCCGGGGTTGTAATCCCTATTACTGTTGGTAGAGATAAGTCTATTAAACTTGTACAACATGCCAATAAGTCTAATAAGATAATTGGTGTTATTTCACAAAAGAATATGGAAATCGAAGAGCCTGAGTTTGACGATTTACATCAAATTGGTACGGTTGCTCAAATTGTTCGCATGTTGAAAATGCCTGATGGTAGCACAACAGTTATCATTCAAGGTAAGCGACGTTTCAAAATGAAAGAACTGGTTCAATCGGAACCTTTTATGCGAGCTTCTATTGAGTTGTGTGAGGAACCAAAAGCTCCGAAAAAAGACAAGGAGTACGTCGCTATGATTCAATCAATGAAGGAGTTATCTCTAAAGATAATCAAAGAATCTCCAAACATTCCTACGGAGGCACAATTTGCCATTAAAAATATTGAAAGCTCTACTTTCTTAATAAATTTCATCTCTTCTAACATGAACGCCGACGTTGCTACAAAGCAAAAAATGTTGGAGGAATTGGATTTGAAAAAACGTGCCATGAAAGTTATTGAACACCTTACTTTAGAGGTGCAACAACTTGCCATGCGCAATGAGATTCAAACGAGAGTAAAAACAGACATTGATAAGCAACAACGTGAATATTTCTTGCATCAGCAGATGAAAACGATTCAAGAAGAGCTGGGTGGTTCACCGCAAGAACAAGATGTTGCTTCCATGCGCAAACGTGCTAAAACTAAAAAATGGAACGATAAGGTAAAAGATGTTTTTAACAAAGAGTTGGAACGTCTGCAAAGAATGAATCCTCAAGGCGCAGAATACACGGTTCAATTGAATTATCTTGACTTATTATTAGATTTACCTTGGAACGAATTTACAACGGATAAACTTGACTTAAAAAGGGCTGAACGAATTTTGGAGAAAGACCACTACGGTCTTGAAAAAGTCAAAAAACGCATACTCGAATATTTGGCGGTGCTCAAATTAAAAAAGGACATGAAGTCTCCAATTTTATGTTTTTATGGTCCTCCAGGTGTTGGTAAAACTTCTTTAGGTAAAAGTATTGCTGAAGCTTTAGGAAGAGAATATGTTAGGATGTCGCTTGGTGGCTTGCACGATGAAAGTGAGATTCGTGGACACAGAAAAACCTACATCGGGGCAATGCCTGGAAGAGTTTTGCAAAATATCAAAAAAGCAAAATCAAGCAACCCAGTTTTTGTTTTAGATGAAATAGATAAGCTTGGCAGGTCAAATCATGGTGACCCATCAAGTGCCTTATTAGAGGTGCTTGACCCAGCGCAAAACAACGCATTCTATGACAATTACATTGAAATGGAATATGACTTATCGAATGTAATGTTTATTGCAACTGCAAATGACTTATCTACAATTCAGCCTGCACTTCGAGATAGAATGGAAATTATCGAAGTAAATGGCTATACAGTAGAAGAAAAAATCGAAATTGCTAAACGTCATTTATTGCCAAAACAAATAGAAGCTCATGGTATTTCTAAAAAAAATATTTCCATTGCAAAAAATATTTTTGAGACAGTAATTGAAGAATATACACATGAGTCAGGTGTTAGAGGGCTAGACAAAATGGTCGCAAAATTGGTTCGAAATACTGCGCGCCAAATAGCGATGGAAGAAACAATCAATCCAAAGCTGAACAAAGAAGAAATTCAAAAGATTCTTGGACCGGGAAGACCGAAAACCAAGTATTCTAACAATGAAGTTGCTGGTGTTGTTACTGGTTTAGCTTGGACAGCAATGGGAGGTGATATTTTGTTTATTGAATCTTCTATTTCGAAAGGAAAAGGAAACCTTACACTTACTGGAAACTTGGGTGATGTCATGAAAGAATCTGCAAGTATTGCTTTACAATATCTTAAAGCACATGCCGACTGGTTTGATTTAGATTATCGCATTTTTGAACAACACAATGTACATATTCATGTGCCTGAAGGCGCTACTCCAAAAGATGGTCCATCCGCAGGAATTACAATGTTAACCTCCTTAGCTTCTTTGTTTACGCAGCGAAAAGTAAAAAAATATATTGCCATGACTGGCGAAATTACTTTAAGAGGTGATGTTTTACCAGTTGGAGGAATAAAAGAAAAGATTTTAGCTGCCAAAAGAGCAAGAATTAAAGAAATAATATTGTGTGAAACAAACAAGTCTGACATAGAAGAAATAATCCCAGATTATTTAACAGGATTAACATTTCATTATGTTAAAACCATGAAAGAAGTATTGGATATTGCGCTAACTAATCAGAAAGTAAAAACGCCATTCAAATTAGAAGTGAGAGAAAGTGTGAAAAGCTGATTTGTATGCTACAAAAATTATTTTTTTGAAACTATAATCTTTCTTATTCACTAAGGATTAATTGTGTGTTGACTGAAGTTAACCCGAATTCTTGGAATTCGGAATTGTAAAACTACTCGCCTAACTTCTATACAACCGAAATACCTTCTTTTTATGATTGTCTTTTTTACTTTTTTTATTCAGCATAAAAGTCTTTCAGCGGTCTTTCCCGAAAGTCGGGACAGGCTATGAGCTCACTTCGTTCGGTTCATTGCCAAAAATCCTTCGGCTATGCTCAGGACA
>SKGS01000059.1 GCA_007117355.1 Lishizhenia sp.
AATACATGTCAGGTCCTTATTTGTTAAAGTATGGTTCTGATGCATTAAAGGATAAGTATTTGCCTGGAATCATTTCTGGAGACAAAATAAGTTGTGTTGGAATTTCTGAACCAGGAGCAGGATCAGATGTGGCAAATATTCAAACAACTGCGGTAAAAGAAGGTGACCATTACATTGTTAATGGTTCAAAGACGTTTATTACGAACGCCGTATATGGTGATTTTGTAGTAACGGTTGTAAAGACGGACCCAAAGGCAGGTCCTGCGGGTGTAAGTTTATTGGTAATCGACTTGGACAGCCCTGGAGTTACGAAAACAAAATTGAAAAAACTAGGCTGGCATGCTTCAGACACAGCTGAATTGGCATTTGAAAATGTAAAAGTTCCTGCTGAAAATTTATTAGGTGATGAAGGACAAGGATTTTATTACTTAATGGGTGGTTTGCAGTTAGAGCGTTTAGCTGGTGCGATTTCTGCGTATGCAGCATGTGAATCAGCGTTGGAATATTCATTGCAATACATGTCAGAACGTGAGGCATTTGGACGACCTATTAATAAATTCCAAGTATTACGTCACAGAGTCGCGCAAATGGCATCCGAAATTGAATCGACAAAACAGTTTATTTTGTATTGTTCTCGATTAAATAACGACAGAAAATATGCGGTGAAGGAATGTTCGATGGCGAAATTATTGGCTACAGAACTTTCCGATAAAGTGATGACCCAATGTCTGCAATTCTTTGGTGGTTATGGTTTTATGGAAGAATATAAGATGGCGAGAATGTTCCGTGATAGCCGTGTAGGAACTATCGGTGGGGGTACCTCTGAAATCATGCGTGATATTATCGCTAAAATGGTGATTGATGAGGTGTCATACAATTCCGCACAAGAAAAAGCAGCGGTTGAAGCGACAAGTAATGGAGCATCTACTGGTGCAGATTTTGATAAAGTGTTGGCTTCTGTTCAAGAAAACGCAGGAAAGAAAAATGCTATTGGAAACACTTTGAAATTTGACTTTGGTGACCAACAACTGTATTTAGATGGAACGGGAGAAAGCAATGTCGTTTCTGCAGAGAACAAGGATGCGGACTGCTTGGTAAAAGTATCATTAGAAGATTTCGTAGCGCTAACAAAAGGACAATTGAACCCAATGACAGCAATGATGGGAGGGAAAATTGAAATTAAAGGCGATATGAGTGTAGCAATGAAACTGCAAGCTGTTTTTGGATAGATTTTAGAGACGTTAGATTAAAGGCATTAGATGTTAGAAAGAAGACATTAGATTAAAGACAATAGATATTAGACAGGAGACGTTAGAAAAAAGACTTTAGATGTAAGACAAAAGGTATTAGAGTGTAAATCTCATAAATTTAACCTCTGAAGTCTAACATCTAACGTCTAACCTCTAACATCTAACCTCTAACCTCTAACCTCTAACGTCTAACCTCTAACGTCTAACCTCTAACGTCTAACATCTGCAAAAAAAAGTAATTAATAAACCGATAAAAATAAAGTTATGAGTGTAGAAAGTATCATGGGAATGATTAATGAGAAAACAGCGAATGCTGAAGCGTTAGGAAACACATTGCGTTTTGATTTCGGAGATGAGTGTTTACACATTGATGGAACTGGAGCTGGAAATGTGGTATCTACTGAGAAAAAAGACGCTGACTGTACAGTGGATGTTTCTTTCGAGGATTTCCAACAGTTACTGAGTGGTGAGCTAAACCCAATGGGAGCTGTAATGAGTGGTAAAGTAAAAATCAACGGAGATATGTCTGTTGCCATGAAGTTACCGCAAATTTTTAATGCTTAAGACGAAATTTTTCGCAAAATTAGAAGGGTGGTCAAATTATTGATCTCCCTTTTTTATTTTTCAAGCATTAGTGTTTACTACACACGTTAAAAAAAAACCAAAAATTTAATAAACTATTTATCAGTAACTTAAATGTTTTTATGTATCATTGTTCCATATATTTAACTAAAAAACTATTATTTATGGAAAAAAATGAGAAATCAACGTGGAAAGTATTAGGAATTCTTTCAATTGTAATTGGTGCTATTGGTATTGTAGCTAGTCTTTTTGGAAGTACTGGTTTGTATCTTGGAATATTAGGTATTTTATTAGCTGTTGCTTCTATTTTCCTTGCAACAAAGCAAAAAGGCAAAATGACATTAGCTATTATTGGTCTAGTATTGTCTTTACTAGCCTCATATTGGGGATATTCTATGATGAAAAACTATGAGAAAGTTGGTAATATATTGTTAGAAGAGTTGCAAAAAATAGATTTAGATGAAGTTCAAGAAAAATTGAATGAAGATTAAATTCTTATATTTAAAGAGGTGAGGAGATGATTTCATAACCTCACTTCTTTTGAGTTCAGAATAATTTTGCTCAATTTTACCCCACCTCAAATTCTTGTTCGTGAAAAACGTTGTTATTGATTTTTAAGCGTACGCTGTATGAACCTCTTTCCCAACCTTGCACTTTTAAATTGAAGTTAAACCGATATTCGCCAAGGTGCTGCACAGGGGTTGAACTGGCGAGTGTTCGGATTACTTCACCATCACTTTTACAAACTTCCATTTTTAAACTTCCTGTTTCTTTCACCTCGTACGAAATGAGTCCTTCTATTTTCGTGACTTCCGAAACTATTTGTCGTGTTTCACTCAGTTCATATGTAGCATCGGTATTGTACCAATCATCCTCTCGACCTGTTAAAGCGCAAATTGCAGCCCTCAGTTCTTCGACTTTTTCATTGTTTTTTTCATAAATCCCAGAAAAAGTAGCTCCATCAGAAACGCTCCAAAGCGCCGATTGAATAATATTCCGAGAAAATCCTTTCTGATTCATTAATTGTGCCGTTTTGACTAGTTTTTCATTTGACTCTTTGTGTAGGGTAAATAAATTTCCTTCGGTGGGATAAGAGTTGTGTTTTTGTACGCAATATCCATCAATTGTAATTTCAACAGATTTCCCATCAAGTACAATTAATTCATCATTTACATTCATAAAGTCTTGTTCGTCGGATGACTCACTAATAAAACGTGTCCCTGATGGAATGACCACATTTTTTAATTGGTGTAAATTTTCGATAAGAACGGACAGCTGTCCTTCATTAAAAGAATCATTGGCGGTGACAACACATTTTATCCATCTCTTATTTAATGCATCGAAAATGGAAACGCGTTCGCTTAACGACGGAGAGAAGGATACTACTAAAACGGATACAAGAAGATAGACAATCGTTTTCATGGGATGGGGTTTTCTATTATAATGTTGGATTTAAGTTGAGGTTACAAACTTGCTTATATAAAATACGAGTTTATCACATTTTAAAAACATAATATTTGTAGTTTTACAGCGTTTAATGGATAGTTATTATTATCACATTATGATGCTTTACTAATGGTTTACTAGCTTGATGATATACATGAAATATCGTCAATTAGTTTTAACTTATTTGTTATGAAAAGAACTCTTGCTGTAGGTTTATTTATGTTCCTAGCCTTTGCTTGTGTAAAAGAGCAGCCTAAAGTTTCATGGCTTTACATTGAAAAATGGGAATTATTGCAAAATCCTTTAGCTCAAAATGACCAAGGAGAAATGTCTCATAATTTTAATCAAGTCTTTTTGAATATGGATGGTAAAGTCATTGGTGCATTTGAGCTACCTGCTAAAGTTCCAATAATTGGGGAGGGCACAAAAGAATTTGTTCTACTCCCTGGTGTTATTCAAAATGGTATAAATGATAGAAAAGTTCGTTATCCATTCGTTGAGCCATATACCGTGAGTATGGAATTAAAACTAGAAGATACGGTAAAAATGTTTCCTACAACACGATATTATTCAGACATCCAATTTTTAATTGAAGATTTTGAAAACCCAGCTGTCTCATTAATAAAAGATGAATCAAGTGCAGCTAATATTGTTAGAGATAATAATTCAGAATATTTGAAATGGGGTAATTTCTACGGAAGGATTGACCTCAATGACCAAGATTCTATTTTTCTAGGCTACACCAACTTTGGTGTCTCGCTTCCAAAACAAGGACGGGAAGTATTTATGGAATTAGACTTTATGAATACCAACACGCTTGCAACGAGTGTCATTTCTTACAGTGCTACAACTTTTCATGATGATATCCACGTTCAATTGAATCCACGAGAAGAAAAGGTTTGGCGACATATATACATCGATTTAAAAGAAATTGTGAGCAATAGACCTCAAGCTACTGTAAATGAACAGGGATTCATTGCAATTCTCGATGAGGCTGGAGCATCTAACTTTATTTTATTAGATAATATTAAAATCATTTATCGCTAATGAGCATTCGATTAATGCGCATTTTATTTATTGCGTTAGATTATTTTTCTGCGCTTCTTGCTTGGGCATTATTTTTCTATTTCAGAAAAGTATATGTTGAGTTAGCACCTTTTGAAATAACAGATCGGTTTTATATTGGCTTATTAATAATCCCTCTGCTCTGGCTCAGTATTTATTTTGTGCTTGGCACTTATATTGACTTTAAGCGATTATACTTGATGCGGGTACTTTCTTTAACACTCAGAGCCGTGTTACTTGGAACAATTGCTCTGTTTTTTCTTGTTATTTTAGATGATGAAATTGGTTCTTACAAAGGGTACTACACATTGTTTTTAGCACTTTTTCTTCTGCAATTATTCTTAACGCTCATACCAAGACTTATAATTACTTACAGGTTAGTGAGTAAAGTACACAATCGTCAAATGGGTTTTCCAACGTTGTTGATTGGCGGTAGCGAAAAAGCAGTTAAACTATTCCATGAAATTCAGCAACTCCCAAAAGGAATAGGGACAGATTTTGTTGGGTTTGTCAACCTAAACGGGATTGATAAGGAATTGGATGGAAAACTACCCTATTTAGGACACGCTAATGAATTAGAAGATGTTTTAGATAAACACCAAATCGAAGAGGTGATAATTGCCTTGGATAGTTCTGAAAAAGAGAAGTTAAAAAATCTTATTACTAGAATTCAAGGAAGAGACATTCGCATTAAAATCATTCCTGATATGTTCGATTTATTGAGAGGAACGTTTAAAATGAATAACATTTTTGGTGCTTTTCTCATTGAAGTAGAAGATGAAATAATGCCTTTTTGGCAGTTTGTGGTAAAAAGACTCATTGACATTTCTTGTTCTTTTATTGCTTTACTGCTTCTTTTGCCTGTTTTTCTCGTTTTGTCCATTGTGGTAAAACGCTCGTCTGAAGGACCAGTGTTTTTTCTTCAAGAAAGAATAGGTAAAAATAATGTGCCTTTCAAGATAATTAAGTTCCGAACAATGTTTATTAACGCAGAATCTGCTGGCCCCATGCTGTCTTCTACGAACGACCCTCGCATTACCAACGCAGGAAGATTTATGCGTAAGACTAGACTCGATGAATTACCGCAGTTTTGGAATGTGTTGGTAGGAGAAATGTCCTTGGTTGGTCCTCGTCCGGAGAGACAGTTTTTTATTGACCAGATTGCGGCTCGCTCACCAGAATTTTTACAACTTACTAAAGTAAAACCCGGGATAACTTCTTGGGGGCAAGTAAAGTTTGGTTATGCTGAGAATGTGGAAGAAATGTTAGAACGAATGAAGTATGATTTACTTTATTTAAAAAATATGTCTTTGGCGCTGGATTTTAAAATTCTGTTATACACCATTATTATAGTTTTTAAAGGAAAAGGCAAGTAAAATACTTTACTATATGCATCAAAATAAATGGAATATTTAGAGCATTTCGAACAGCTAAAGCAAGCACTAAAAAAAGAGGAGGAAGAGCAAAATAGACAATGGCTGGATGAAAATGCTTCACCAAAAGAGCTTCGAAATAAGGGGCTTGCAATCTATCCACTTATTGTTTCTAATAAAAGTTATGGCTATGCTGATTACCCAGTTTTAACATTTGGGTTTAGTTTTCCTTTTCAAAATTCACTTTGGAAGGGAGGAACAGCTGTATCTCTTTTTCAAGCAAACACCAATGAGTCCATTACAGGAATATTAAATTTCTTAGACGATTACAAAGGACAGATAACCTTGCACTGCAATGAGTTTCCAGATTGGATAGACGAGGGCAACTGTGGTGTTCGTTTAATTCCTGATAATCGCTCTTTTCAATTAATGCAGGGCGTTTTAAAAGCGATTAAAAACGCTTCTAACGAAAATCTAAATCGTCTTGTGAGAAGTTTTTATGTTTCTCAACCTGATGAAGAACGAAAAGAAATAAGTCAAAAGCCTATTTCGCTTGATAAGTTAAACGATTCTCAAAACAATGCGCTAAATAAATGTTTAAGTAACCTAGTCTTTACAAGTATTCAAGGCCCTCCTGGGACAGGGAAAACCGTCACGTTAATTGCATGTGTTCGTGAATTAGTAAAGAAAGGGGAGAGGGTAGCAGTTGTTGCACCAAGTAATGCTGCGGTAGATCATTTTGCAATGGGTTTACTGAAAGAAAATATTTCCATTTATC
>SKGS01000239.1 GCA_007117355.1 Lishizhenia sp.
CTTTTTCCAGGATCAATTCAATTTTGTCTGTGATGTTATACCTCTCCAGAATTGCTTTGGTTAATCGAAGACCCTTTGAATTCCCTATTTTAATGATTGAAACTTCCATGACTCATTTTTTATGTAATTACAAAGTTATTACAAATAATCCAATTTACAAAGTTTGGTTACAGGTTATGGGTGGTTTCTGCCAACGGTTTGCCTGCTGGCACCGGCGATTTCTCACTGAACTACCCTCGAAGCAGATTACTTCAAATTTACACATAATTTTCGAATCGAAGACAAAACGAATCGCTGGACCTAGCGGGCTGTTATAAGCCGTTTTTCTATTTGTCATTCGTGTCAATTAGTTCAAAAATTAACTCTGTCAAAGTCTGCACGTCACTTTCAATTGTTCCTTTCATATATCGTTCGTAAACACTTTTGTTGTCTGGTGGGTTGAGATTAAGGGTCAAGCCTTTTTCTAACGCCAACAGTCTTAAAAACTCTCTTTGTGTTCGTCCGTTTCCTTCTCTAAATGGGTGTAAATAGTTGACGTTATCTAATATTTCCGCCAATTTCTCGGCAAGTAGTTTTTTATTGTCTTTCGGGATTTTCTTGAACTCAGCAATTAATTGGTCAATATATCTGAAAGCGTTGTCAAAGTGTGAAGTAGGGAAAAACTGTTTGCCGTCTTTGCTAATTTCAACTGTCCGCTTTTTACCTGCCCAAACGTAAATGTCTTGGAATAAATGTCTATGAATTTCAAAAAGCCTGTCAATACCCTTGATTTTTACAGGATTTATGTAAAGTTCTTGAAGTCGTTTTGTTACCGCACCACTCTCAACAAAGAGCAATACATCGGGGTCGGTTATGTCCTGTAAATTTCTTAAAAGTCCAGTCTTCGGGTCTGTGTAGGTGAAATCAGGGTCTAAGTATTTGTAGGAATTAGACATAGGCTTTTTGTTTGGCAAATGCCACAAGTTCTGTTAGTGATATTTTTCCTGTCACATAGTCCCGGATAATTTCAATGCCCTTTGGAGTTGGGTTAAATCCTTCAAACATATTACTCCCCAATGCGTTTGCGGTGCTTTCTAGGGTTTTTAAGTCCGAAAACTTAACTCCCATTATTGTCAAATTACTTCTGTCTATTTCTATCGAATTGAACATATTTTTCAGTCTTTAATTCTTTCCAAATTTACAAAATATTTAGGTCAAATCGTTTGATTCTGTCGTATTAAAATGGCACACAACTTATCTACTATCCAACCTTTAGTTAGCATGTCCGATACCTATTATTCGGACTACCTAACCTTTGGTTGGCTTTATTTTGATAAAAATAACTCTTTCTTACAAATCATCAAACGGACTTTTAATATTCTGTAAACTCATGGTGCTCATATGCGTATAAACCTCTGTTGTTTTACTGCTCTTATGCCCTAAAGTTTATTGAATAAAACGTAAGTCAGTGTTAGAACACAAAAATAAAACCAAAAACTACCCTTCAACAAACACACAATCTACTGCACGACTTCTACCCAAAAACCTGGTATTAAACCGTTGATTTTATTATCATACATGGCTTCGGCAAAGACGCTAGGGTGATAGAATTTACCGCAGTAGGTGGCGGTAAGTTGAACCGTTATTTTCTTTGTTTCACCTGCTTTTAAGTCGAAGTACGAATAGACTCTATCGTCACGAATATCTTGATAACGTGCTGCGTTTTGCGTGCTTGAACTAAATAAGCGGTCGTTGTGAATCTCCCATCCGCTTGGGAAAAATTGATGCAGTGCCATTTCTTGATACCAAACATTTTTTGTGGGATTATGTAAGGTGATTTCTGCTTTAAACTCTTGTCCTTGTTGGATTTTTTTGGGGTCAATTGGGTTTCCTTCCCAATCGAAATAGGCTAATGATAGCCCCAGATTGGAAAAGTGTTTTTCCGCTGTTTCTGTAGTTGGGATTTTACTTGTGGTAATCGTTACAAATAAAGACGATGATTCGGTGTTTTCAAATTTCAATTTGCGTAACTGCTCGGACGCCGATTCGTTGATGTGTATTTTTTCAACCGCCTTAGAAATGGTCAGTTCCTGGTTTATCCCGTCTATGGTATAGCTGATTTTTCTGCTTTTAGTAGCTCCATTTTTCACACAATAATTCGCTATTGCCATGAGGCTGTATCCCGTTTCTTGAGTACTCAGCCATTTGTCAGAACTTAACACTTTTGCCAATTGTTCTACCGAACGCTGTGCATTTTTCACATCACCAAGAATCAATTGCACTTCACACAATACTGCCAAATCTCTAAAAGAGGAACCATAAGAATCGGATAATTCGCGGTAATTTGTGATTTTTTTGTCCACTGCGTTATACAATTCTTTTGCTAGTTCTGGTTGACCAATAATCGCATAAGCACTAGCAAGTCGCCAAGCCGCTACATTCGATAAACGAGGCAATTCTCGCAATCTGTTCATCGCACCAAGTTCAGGTTGTTCAGCCAATGCCAATAAATACAACCTGTATGCTTGTGTCAATTGGTCTGATTGCTGATGATTTCGGTTGTTAGAAACTACATTTGACCATTGATTGGCACGCTCTTTTTGATAATTTAACCATCTGTCTTTTAATCCTTTTGGAACTAAATAGCCCGCTTTTTCTGCTTCGAGCATAAAGTGACCTGCATAATTGGTTCCCCACTCATTTGGTGTTGATTCGCCTGGCCAGTAAGAAAATCCTCCGCGCATGGTTTGGAATCGCAACAACCTCCTAATAGCAGATGAAATATGATGACTGATTTTTTTCGTTTCCTGTTCAGACAATGAAACAACGTGGTGTAAGAACAACTGCGGAAAAACAGCACTCGTTGTTTGTTCGATACAGCCATGTGGGTAATTCAGCAAATAACTCATACGTTTTTCCAAATGAATAGTTGGGATAGTAGAAAACTCAATAACTGCTGAATTTGAACCTTTTATTCCGTCTAGTGAAAGCGTTTCTTTTAGTACATCGCCGGCATTAATAGTGAATGTTTTGGCTTGCACAACTTTAGGATTGGGAGGTTCAATGGCTATTTCAACTGCATGAAGTGCTTTTTCATTACCAGATTGAACATGTGCTTCAAAAGCGGCAATTCCCATCACTTCCTTTACTTTCACTTTAAAAGTTATTAGTTGCTCGCCAGGCTTAGAAAATTCCACTAATTTTTCTTTAGCACCAATAACTTCCAAGTTTTCATTGGTCGATAGCTTAACACTTGCAGCATTTACAGATTTATCCATGGCAAAAACGGTTACGGGCAAATCAAATTCTTCATTTGGAGATAGCACACGTGGCGCAGCACTAATTACCATAACAGGCTGATTAACACGGGCTGTTTTTTCCGTTTGTCCATAAGCTGCAGCTTGACGCGCAACAACCATTACTTTCACGCTTCCAATATAATTTGGAATAGAAACAAGGTGCTCCTTGGTTCTTCCTGCTGGAAGTTCAAATGGTCCTAAAAAACGCACCATCGGCTCAAAGCGATTGGCTTTTCTTGCTCCATTGCTATTATATTCTCCATCACCGCCAATACTTAGTAGGTAATCCAACTTTCCACCAAAAGCGCCTATTACATCATCATACATGTCCCACGTTTTTACACCAAGTGCTTCTTTCGCATAAAAATGTGCGTGGGGTTGAGGTGTTTTAAAATTAGTCAAAGAAAGTAATCCTTCATCCACTATGGCGATGGTATAAGTCATTTTTCTACCATTTTCTTCCTTTATTTTAATAGTAGCCTCTTGGTTTGGACGCCACTCGTCTTTCATCGTAATTATCGGATGTAAATGCGTGGCAGGGTCTTCCACTTTGATGGGTAAAACACCATACATTCGAATAGGCAAATCATTGGTGGTTGCTGCATGTGGTTGCAATAAGGTAACGTGAACGTAGCAATTTGGCGCCATTTCTTTGGTTGCAAGAAAAGAAGCAGTAGTTTCTCCTTTTTTGGTTTCTATCCAATACTTTTTTAGTACTTTGTCAGTTGATTCAATAGAAACTAACGCCCTTCCTTTTTCAGGGGATGGAAAACTTACAAAAATGTTTTCTCCTTTGGTATAGGTTTTTTTATCTGTTGCAAAGCGCAACATGGCAGCGTGTTCATTGTTCGACTCATTTCCTTTGTGCCAATAGGACCAGTCAAAATGCATGACCGCACCCGTTTGATGACCGCCTTTTTCATCCGTAACTGTAATCACGTATTTCCCATACTCTTCATCTGCAATTGCTAAGTTAAAATGTGATTTTCCCGACTTTGCACTGATAATTGTATCAAAGAAAGGAATAGCGCTACTTCTAGAAATAAAGGAAGCTAAATCGTCTTCACCATCGTACCACCAATTCCAATTGACTTTATAAACACGAACAGAAAATTTACTAAACGGTGCTTCTTGACCGTTGGCATTTACATTCACCACTTCAAAACGGTGTGATTGACCCGTTTGCCAAGTACCTGTAAATTTATCTGCTAAAGGCAATGAAAGTCCCACGTAAGTATCATACGGACTTATCGTGCTGAATTTATTTACTATACTAAACTCACCGCTTTTTTCTGTTGCCTTGATGGTATAATTTGCTTGTAATTTCCCCGGTGCTTGCTGAATTGATTGGGCAAATTTTTTGGAAATCATGGCATTCCCATCCTCGTTTAATTTGTTTTCAAAAAGTGTGCGTTCGTTGCTGTGACCATTTCGAATAGGCGAATCGAATAAGAAATTATGAAACCCTTTGAATTGCGTTTTCATAGGCGAAAGTTTAACCTTTAGCGAGGCTTTTAAATTGCTCGCTATTCCACCGTGAAGCCAAGCTACAGCGAGTTGCATACTATCAGGATTGCTGCTTAGGTCGTCGCGCAATTCTATTTTTAGGCGGTTTGGTTTTACCGTTTCTACTTTCAAATTTTTTGAAAACGAGGTATTTCCAACTTTAACTACTGCTCGGTAATTTCCTGTAGCAGCTGAGGATTTAGTTGCAGTACGTAAATCATATACGTTATTTACATTTTTAGTACTCGAAAAAGAAGTGACCAAAGCTCCGTTTGGGTCAAATAATTCAAGATAAACGGGATGGTTTTTGGGTAAAGTAAGGCGTTCGTCTTGCAACATAAACTGAAGGTAAATGGAATCTCCAGGTCGCCAAACACCTCGCTCGGCATAAAGAAAACCTTTTACCCCTTCGTTTACTAGTTGACCCGAAACATCGAATTTACTGAGTGAATTAACGCTTCCGTCGGTTAGTTTTAAGTACCCGCGTTGCGTACCTTGGCGAGCAACTAATAAAAATGGTTTTTCTTTTAATTGAACTTTTGCCATTCCTTGTGCATCGGTGGTGGTTTTAGCTATTTCTCCTTTCGAATAGTCAAAAAAGGTAAGCTGAGCACCTGCGACAGGAAGTGTGGTGGTCATGTCAGAAACGATGATGTGTCCAGTCTTGTCTTCATCCAATTTGAAAATAATTCCCAAATTGGAAGCCAGAATGTTTCTTCTTACTGCCTTTCCGTAATAATACTCATCACTACATGGGTCGGTATATTCATCGTAGTAGCTCCATGTAGAATAACCATCAAATCCATAGCGGTGCCAGTAGCGTTCTGTCCATGCGGAATAATCGGTAAAGGAACGGTTTCTTGTGTCGTCTTCCTCTTCATCGCATGTACAAGTCGCATCTTCTTTTGAAAACTTAATGGCTACTTGATAAATAGCCCCTTGTTCGGATTTAATCAGTTTTTCTAAATCAATAACGTGGGTGTTCCATTGCTTTAGGTTTTTGGTGGTGTCTGAATTAAGCTTTATTTTTCCTTCGTAAATTACTTTTCCAAAACGAGTAAGTTCATCGTTGCCATCCAATTGATTCACTTGTAAAAAATGATGCACGCTTTTTTCATGAATTTTAATGACACGCACATCTACTGATTTGAGTGATTTTGCCTTAAAAGGAAAACTTAACCCTTTGGAATCGGGAAGGATACTGCCTTTACCAATGAGCTTTAATTTTGGACTTGGTTCGTCAAAAAACACGGATGTTTCTAAGCTGTTTTTTAGCTTATGACCTGCGCTATTTTTTATTCCTGTGTGAATGTTGAGTGATCGATTTCCAATTATTTCTGAAGGTAAGTAAGCCGTTACAACATTTCTTTTAACCTTAAATGTAAGGTCTTTCATTCCTTCCAGTTCAATCAATCCTTTTAGTTGTTGCGTTTTGTTAATTGGTTCGCTAAAAAAGACCTTCAAATAGTGTTGGTCATCTTGGTAAACTTTCACATCTAGAACGTAAAAATCACCTTTGGCAGCAACATCAAATTCATGTTTGCCTTTAGACAACGATTGAATTGGTTCGCCATCCCATTTCAAGGAAATTATTTTCGCTTCATTTTGACGCAAAATACTATCTGCAACAATAGAAAAAACCGTTTCTGATTGGCGTTCCACTTTAAACGGAATCTGTTTTTCAGAATCCTTCCATTGCAGTGAAATC
>SKGS01000015.1 GCA_007117355.1 Lishizhenia sp.
AACTCGTTTATACATCCAACACAATACAACTTTTATCAGATATACCTCTACTTTTGCTGGTCGCTATGTCTGGTTTTAATTTGTATTGCATTGCTAATTATTTGTTTATCTTAATTTGCTCTAATGGACTAGTTACTTGACTCAATGCTTCATTGCTTACATGTGTATAAATTTGAGTGGTTTTTGGACTTTTATGACCTAATAAATCCTGAATATATCTCAAATTAATACCACTTTCTAATAAATGAGTGGCGTAACTATGCCTTAATGAGTGCAATGTAACATTTTTTTTGATTCCCGCCAATTTTTTTGCTTTCTTGAAAACTTCTTGAAGGCTTTTTTCACTGTATTTACCCCCACTTTGCCCTTCAAATAAATAATGAGTTGGCTTGTATTCCTTATAATATTCACGCAATAACTCTAATGCTGTCGGAGCAAGTGGCACCATTCTATCCTTCTTTCCTTTTGCATTAAAAACATGAATCATCATTCGTTTTGAATCTATGGCGTTAATTTTCATACTCAATACTTCACCCCTTCGCAATCCAGCAGAATAAATAAGTGACAACATGGCTTTGTGCTTTCGGTTTTTCAATGAATTTAACAGACTGCTTACTTCCTCTAAACTCAAAACTATTGGTAACTTCTTCTCTCGTCTCGGTCTATGGATGGCCTCCAAATCCATTCTTCGATGTTCTACAATTAAAAAGAATTTCTTAATCGAATTAATTGTTTGGTTTTGAAACGAACTCGATAGCCTTTTCGCTAATACATACTCATTATTGAAACGAATAACATCCTCACTAGTCAAACTCTCCATTGGCCTATCTTTGAAAAATGCCAAAAACAACTGTATAGAGTTGATATACGATTTCATTGTACTTTCGGCAAATCGCTTCGAACTTAAGAATGACTTGTAATTAGCAATGGCTGCTTGGTGCTCGGGAGTTAGTTTTTCTGCGGCAGTAACCGATTGTTTTTTACGAATCACTTGCTTTTCAGTGGTTTCTGGTGCTGTTTTTTGCCTTTTTTCTTCCTGTTCTTCCGTAAAGACAAGTGTTGCTATTCCTTCAAAAGTGTTCTTTAATTGAACCTTACATTCGGAAGTGTTGGGTACTGTCCAACCTTTATGAGTGGCTGTGAATTTTGCATTTAACTGCTTGCAAATCGCTATAAGTTGCTGGTCTTTATAAAATTGTAATAATAGCAAATCTGCTTTGCGGTGATGAATGGAAGAGATGTTTATTTCTTTCATACTTTTAGGTGAAAATTGTGAACAGTTAAAAATAAACAAAAAATGGGACAAAATCAAAATGATTGACCCAAAATATTTTAGAGATACGCGACATACATATTTAAACTTCTAAAACCGACTTAATTCAGTACTAGAACAGAAAAATCAAACCAAAAACTACCCTTTTTCCGCAGATAGAATGACCACAATCTCTCCTTTTGGCGGATGTTGCTCATAATATTCTTTTACAGCTGCTACTGTGCCTCTTTTGTATTCTTCATGAATTTTAGACAACTCTCGCACTACGCAGATTTCTCGGTCTGGACCAAGGTGCTCTAAAGCTTCATTTAAACACTTCAACAATCTATGCGGTGATTCGTATAAAACCACCGTTCGTTGTTCTTCGGCAATCACTTTCCATCGTGTTTGCCGCCCTTTTTTATGCGGTAAAAAGCCTTCAAATGTAAATTTATCACAGGGAAGTCCACTGCCAGCCAGCGCAGGAATGATAGCGTTTGCACCAGGAAGACAAGTAACAGGAATGCCTTTTTCGTAACACCCACGTACCAATAAAAACCCCGGGTCGGATATGGAAGGCGTGCCCGCATCAGAGACCAACGCCACTTTTTGCACGGTTTGAATCTTTTGAATAATATTTTCTACTATTTTATGTTCATTATGAATGTGGTATGATATGAGTTGATTACTTATCTCGTAATGGTCGAGCAATTTTTTTGTTGTTCGTGTATCTTCGGCTAATATAAAATCCACTTCCTTTAACGTTGAAATGGCACGAAATGTAATATCTTCAAGGTTGCCTATTGGAGTGGGTACAATAACTAATTGTGACATGAGTTTTTAATTTGAAGGTAAAGTTAAGGATTATACGATGAAAACGATTTTTTTTTTTTCTTGTGTTACCACTACATTTCCATTAATTTAGCAGTCTGAATGAAAGTAGTCGGTGTTTTTAGTGTTTTTTTATTCCTAAGTCTTTCGATTTTAGGTCAAGAAGTGTATAATAGTTGCAATAATGCGCAGCCTTTATGCCCTGGCCCATCTTTTTCGGCTAATAATATTGGCGCTACAAGCACTTTTTGCCCAAACTGTGAAGATGATTTTAACTTTTGTTTTTCGGGTGAAAATACCGTTTGGTTTTCTATCACCACAGCAGACTCTGGAAGTATGTCTGTCTTTATCTCAAACATAGCGTTTGAGCAAACTCCAGGAGCAGGTAATGCCCTTCAAGCCATTTTATTAGAAGCAAGTATTCCTTGTGTTCCTTCCTCTTATAGTTTAGTAGCAGATTGTGAAGCCTCTTTTTCCACACCGACTGTTCTTTTTGCTGAGGAGCTGGATTCAAATGCTGTTTATTACCTTGTAATTAACGGAGAAATGGGAACTAGCTCAAATGCTGAAGCCTCTTTCGATATTTCTATCTCTGGTAGCGCCGTGGATAAAGACCCAGGACTATTTATAGGAACGACAAGTGACACCTTGTGTAAAGGAAGCCTTTCAACCATCGTTGCTACATTAACCGACTGTGAAACACATTCACCTGTGAATTGGTTTTTTGATGAAGAATTAGTGGCAACAACCTCTGGACTTACATTAGTAACGGATGAACTTTATGATAGCGTTACCGTCAGAGCAGAATTAGAATGTTTAGAAAACTGTGGCGGTGAGTTAATTAGCAATGAAATAGTCTTAGAAGTACACAGCTTTTTTATTGATGCAGGGTCAGACTTTGAAATTACAGCCGGAGAATCCGTTCAACTTCAAGGAGACGCTGATGCAGACTCAATTTATTGGACACCAATAAGCAATATGAGCGACCCGAATGCGCTCAATCCATTTGTTTCGCCATTAGAAACAACTAATTATTTCTTGGTAGCAACAGACAGTCTTTGTACGCTAACAGATTTTATGACTGTAACCGTTGAAAGCGACTTGACTATTCCAAATACTTTTTCCCCAAATGGAGATGGTGTAAACGATACGTGGGAAATCCTTGGTATTGAAGCATATCCAGATTGCTTTATTCAAATTTACACACGATGGGGGCAACTTGTTTTTCAAACTACAGGTTATCCTTCAAGTCAACGATGGGATGGCACATCCTCTAACGGCCGAGCACTTAGCCCGGGGGTTTATTACTACGTTATTCGTTTGCGAGACGAAGATAACTCAGAACCAATCAAAGGACATATTAATTTGGTGAGATAAATATGATACAGAAGCAGTTTATATTTCTCCTTTGTTGGTTTTTTCTTATTCTGGGAAAAACAAATGCTTATGCACAACAGCTTAGCCAATATTCTCAATGGTCGTTTAATCAATTTGCAATTAACCCTGCCTTAGCGGGAATAAAAAATTGTTTGGATGTAAAAACAGGTTATCGATTACAATGGGCTGGTTTTGAAGGCGCACCACAGAGTGGATTGTTTACGATAAATGCTCCACTTAACAAAAAACAAAAAAAATACAACAGCTCTTTTCATGGTATTGGCGCAAAAGTAGAGCGAGATGTTATGGGCGCATTCCAACATTTTTCTCTTGCGCTGTCATATGCGCTACATTTTCCGATTGACAATGATAAACGCTTGAGTTTTGGTCTTGGAGGAGGGATACAGCAAATGAGTTTTGACCAAACACAAGTGACAACCATTGACCCTGATTTGGCTGTGGCGCAATCGGCAAACTTATTTATGGCTCCTTTGATAAACAGTGGTGTTTGGTATAATACCAAAAACTGGTATGTAGGCTACAGTTTTGACCAATTAGCTAGAAACAGATGGGAAAGCATTGGGTTTGATTCACGCTTCCAAATACACCAATTGTTGACAGCTGGAGCAAAGATTGGCTTGGAAAATGACATTGCTTTACTTCCTGCTTTGTTGTTGAGAATTCCCCCAAGAGGCCCTGCCAGTCTTGACTTAAATTTAATGGTAGATTTTCAAGACAGATTTTCTGCTGGCCTTGGTTTTAGAAACACTGATGCACTTATTGCAATAATACGAATAAAGCTAGAACGAGTTGTAATCGGCTACAGCTTTGACTATATTACCTCGTCTATTCAAGGGGGCAATTTTCACACCCACGAAATAGCGATTAGTTATAATACATGCAGAATTAGAAATACTTCCTCTAGTTCTTGCCCTTTGTTTGAATAGGAGTTAACCACATATAACCATCACACTAGTTACACGTAAAACATTGTACCTTAATTTCCGTTTAGTCTATCATATGAGCTTTGCTACAGCTCAATTATTTTAACTAGTTTTGAACATTAGAAAATAAGTCGCAATGATTGGAAGAAAGCAACGATATGCACTAAGTGTTTTGAGTGGGGTGATGTTAGTGTTAGCCTTTCCACACACGGGAAGTTTATTTCCATTGTCTTTTCTTGCTTTGGCTCCTCTTTTATTAGTGGAAGAAGTAGTATATCAACAGAAGTACAAACCTACAAAAGTACTTTTGCACGCTTACATCACTTTTCTGATTTATAATATAGGCGCAACTTATTGGATTTATTATTCAATTGGTGGTGAAGTTGGTGCTATTTTAGCCTATCTACTAAACGGTTTCCTGATGGCCTTGGTTTTTTTGCTGTTTCATTTAACGAAGCGTCATGTTGGAGTCAAAGAAGGGTATATCAGTATTTTGTTTTATTGGGTTGGTTTTGAATACATTCACTACCATTGGGAGCTGAGTTGGCCTTGGATTAATTTTGGGAATATTTTTGCTAGAGTACCTGAAATCGTTCAGTGGTATGAATATACTGGAATTCTCGGTGGTACACTTTGGGTGTTATTAGCCAACTTAATTTTTTATAAAATAGCGGCCAATATCTTCTTGAAAAAAGAAACATGGAAAGTACAAACCCCTTTTATTTATCTTTTCTTGGTTGTAGTTGGGTTGCCTATTTTAAGCTCCATTTGGACTTACTCTTCCTATAAAGAAGTAGAAGACCCTATTGAAGTAGTTGTAACGCAACCGAATGTGGATCCATACCACGAAAAGTTTACTGGAGGTGTTGAAGAGCAAGTAGTACGCTTCTTAAATTTAGCAGATGAATTGG
The DNA here is from genome assembly GCA_007117355.1 of Lishizhenia sp. Taxonomy (GTDB): domain Bacteria; phylum Bacteroidota; class Bacteroidia; order Flavobacteriales_D; family Crocinitomicaceae; genus CSBr16-161. Next base: position 5,316 of record SKGS01000015.1, read on the forward strand.
TTACACCGAACACACAGTTTGTATTGGCGCCAGAAACCGCTATTTCAAGCTCGTTTGATGAAAGTCGTTTTGTAGGCACAGCGATTTATAACCTTATAAAAGACAGGTTGAAAAAATGGAATGGTCCAGCGTTATTTGTCGGAGCTTCAACCCACGCTTATTTTGACGAATGGAATTCACGAGCATCACGAAAGTTGATAAAGGGAGATGGGTATTACGAATCCTATAATTCATCTGTTTTATTAGAGGCTACGAATCCGCCGCAAATTGTGCATAAGTCAAAACTGGTGCTGGGAGTAGAGAAAGTACCTTTTTCGCATATTTTCCCTTGGATGGAAGAGTTGTCCATTGATAACGGAGGGACATCGGGTACCTTGGGAATTGAGGATGAACCAAAAATCTTAAAAGCCAATGGAATTACATTTGCACCAATTATATGCTATGAATCAGTGTATGGTGGTTTTATTGCCGAACAATGCCGTAAAGGAGCGGAAGTGATCTTTATTATCACCAATGATGGATGGTGGGAAAATACTGCGGGGCACAAGCAGCACCAAAGCATTGCGCGACTTCGAGCAATTGAAACACGTCGTTCGGTTGCACGTTCAGCAAATACTGGAATTTCTAGCTTTATCAACCAACGAGGCGATGTGCTTCAATCCACAGCGTATTGGGAACCTGCTGTAATTAAAGAAACATTAAACCTACAAAAAGAACCGTCGTTCTATGTTACCTACGGAGATGTCATCGGACGTTCTTTCAGTTTTGTTTTCGCCCTGTTGGTCGTTTTTACAGGGGTTAAATACCTTCGCAAATTTGGAAAGTCTTATTAACACAGGGCAAACGCATTTAAAATGATTTTCTGTTGCAAGAAAAAAAATGATGTAACGGTCAGAATATAAAATACTTGTAAAGAAGTTTTTTCGATTGAGGACGCGCCTTTATATTTTTTTGAAGATGGAGTGAACTGAAATTCGCTAATAATGGAGAAGAAAAAGCACCGCTTTTGATAACCAAGCGTAAGCGCAGGAAAGTAGCTTGCCGGAGGAAATCACCGACATTATCGAATTTCAGGAATGGAATCATTAAAAAATATACAGCGC
>SKGS01000012.1 GCA_007117355.1 Lishizhenia sp.
TCAAGTTTTGTGATAATTTACCGTACTACTGCTAACAGCGTATATAAGAAATGGCACATCTGCATTTGTACTAAATTTCAACATTCTGCAAGTGCCACTTCTCATATACGCAAAACGTTAGCATTCATTTAAGAAAACCTCTAATAGATACTGATTACCAATCTCACCAGCCAATTCTTTTGCTTTTTCTAAATCCTGCGGAGATCCTTTTGCATAGTGATATAGCGTTGAAAAATACTTTTGGGAGATGAAATAAAAATTTTCAGGATTTATTTTTTCAAGTTGTGAATCAATATTTAAGTCTGGATTGAGCTTCTTGGTTGCTATAAGCCATATAAGTTGCAGTTGACGATAGTAACCTTTACGAACAAACTCCATTTTTAACGTGAATTCACTTTTAGCAAAATCTATTATTTCTATGCACTTATCAAATTGCTTGCAATGCAACAAAGCTTCTGAGACAATGTACTCAGAAGCGGGGAAGTCATAGAAATGCTTTCCGTCTTTGGGTAATTTTGTTCTTAGTTTTAAGTAGTTATTATAGATTTCCGAGAACTGTTTACTATCATTGTAGAAGGCATCATACAACAAATTGTTCGCATAATATCTTCCAATAAGGTAAGGATGAATGTGATAATCGATGTTGATTTTATTTATTTCATTCAAGTATTTAGAGCAATCCTGTTTGTCCATTATCCAAAAGGATTTCAGAAACAACATGCTATTGCCAAACAGTTGAGCTTCAGGTGTTTTTTTGTGTTGCAAATAAGATTCGTAAACCTGATAATAATAGGCACACAAATTATCATAATCAGGGAAGTGCTCTGCAAAGAAAATCTGAAATTGATTTTTCTTCATCAACTCTGGTAAATGTCTGATAAAAGTATTCGGGTCTTCACGAAAACGCAAGGCTATTTTTCGAGCAACAGATTGAAAAGCACCTTCATGTGGCTCAACATCATTCACAAAATCTATATCAAAACAAGAACTGTATATTTCGAATTCTTTTTTTGAAATCATTACATTGTTGGAATGATATTGCTCAAAAGAATACCAGTTATCAAAACCTAGAAATTGACAAATAATATCCAACGTTTGAATGGAAGGATTGAAGGGGTATTCTGTGAAACCAAGTAGTCGTTTAAACGAGATGCCATTAATATATATACTTGTTTTATTCGAAACAGTTTCAGCCAACTTATCGCAATCCACAGACCTTTTTAGTCTAACTCCAGCGTTTTCAATCAAGCTTTGCTTTAACTTTTCCAGCAATGCTGAATTTATTTCTGTCTTTTTTCTTGGCATACTGCAAAGATTCAAAATACAAAGCTAATGATTAGTGTACATTAATGTATGGTTTTGTTTCATTAGTTTTAAATATAATTGTAAAAAACATAAAATAATAACATGAAACGGTTGATACAAATTAAAATATTTTTGATTTCGTTAGTTGTAATAACTAGCTGTGCAAGTGAAGATAAAAGCCCCTCAAATCTAATGCCTTCAGACAGTAAAGTAGCTTCTAAAAAGCAATCTTCGAATGCCATTTCTCAATCAATGCCCTCAATTATGGTGTTTCCGTCAGATGCCATGTTGTTACGTATGGGGTTTTTAGAAGAAGTTGAAAATCAAGGTATGACTTCTTATCAAAGAAATTATCAACAAGCTTTTATCAAAGATCCTGATATCAAGTTTACAATTGCCGTTATTCAAGAGCAATTTGCTAAAGCAGGTTTTCCACTTGAGGATATGGAACAACAATTGAAAAAAATTACAAATGATAATGCTTTGGATGAAATGACGGGTATAGCTAGAGATATAAGAGCCGAATTGTTAAATACAGTTCGTCCAGATTACATTATTGAAGTGGATTATGATTTACAAGCAGACCCTAAGTCTAGAAACTTGAACAAATCTCTGACGTATTCGGTACGTTGTTTGGATGCATATACTACAAAAGCTGTTGCGTCTGTTTCCCAGGCAAATGCGGGAAAAGATATGAAGGAGAACGATGTGCCATCGATTATAAAAGCTGATTTTGCAGACAATCTTTCTGACCTGAAAATGCAGATTACAGACCATTATGCAGATCTTTTGGCTAATGGGGTAGAAATTACTTTACGAGTTGCAACAACAAATGATAGCGGAATAGAGCTTGATGATGATTGTGGAAGTGATGAAATTAGTGAAAAAGTAAATACGTGGATGAAAGAAAATACAGTTAACCAGTCCTTTAAAATGTCAAAGAACACCGGTACGGAAATGTATTTTACTAACGTTAGAATATATTCACAAGATGAGAACGGAAACAAATATACCGCCTATGACTTTGCATCAGACCTAAGAAAGGCAATACGCAATGGTTGTTCGTTGAATGTTAAAAATCGAACCCAAAGTTTAGGTGATGCATTCGTTGTTATTGAAGGGAAAAGATAGAAGTTTAATAATCAATATATTGTATTGAAATGAAGAAGATTTTTAGTTTACATTTACTTTTTTTAACGTTATTTCTTTTCAGTTGTTCTTCTGAGGAAACAACTAATGATAGTGATAGCACCCTCTCCAAATCAGGAGAGGGTACTGCGTTTTCTGAAGAAGCGACAACAAAATCAAATGCATCAGGAGCTAATGCGAAATACCAATCCAATGACACGCTTGATTTAAAATTAACGCCGTTTATACCTGACTACCCTGATTTAGGTGAAGCTGGCAAGCAATTGCTTGCCAGTCGGCTAAATCAAGCGGTTTCCAACTATGCATTTGGAGGCGATGGCGGTAACCCACGCTTTATTATAGGACCGAATATCAACTTGTTGTCTAAGAATGTTACAGCTACATCACCAACGAAATATGCAAATACATACGAAGTGACTTTGCTTTCATTGGATGTTGTTAGCGAAACTACTTTTGCATCGTATTCATTTACAGTAAAAGGAGTTGGAGATACACCTTCCAAAGCATTTATCAATGCTTTTCGTAATACAACTTTTGAGACGGAAAACTTTTTTAATTTCTTAAAAAAGACACAAGATAAAATAGCTCAGTTTTACGATTCGAATTGTGATAAAATGATTCTTGAGGCAGAGTCTGAAGCTAAAACCCGCGAATATGATAAAGCATACGCATTACTTCAATCTATTCCAATAGACGCCGCGTCATGCTTCGAAAAAGCACTGGAGAAAAAACAGGAATATTTCCAACTTTCGTTAAATACAAATTGTCAACCTATTTTAGCAAATATGAAAGCCGAATTAGGCAAGGCGAACGATCCTTCTGCTTCAGGTTTTAATGATGCTGCAATGAGTTATTATGCAATGCTCGATCAGTCTTCTGATTGTTACAACGAGGCTGAAGAAATATATCAGGAATATTTAAAGAAATTAAAACCCGAAGCAAAAAGAGATTGGGATATGCAAATGAAGTCTTTTGAGGCTGAAGTAGCCAAAGCTGAACGTTTAGATGCGTTAAAACGAGATAGTATTTCGATGTCATACGATTATCTGAAGCACAAAAATGAAATGCAAGCGCAAGCTGAAATTCAAGGCAATAAAAAGTTATTACAAAAATACCAATACGACCAACTACCTTGGTTAAGAAGGGTTTTTCATTTAGGTAAGCACGATCCCTTTGATGGAGTGGATAAGTAATTTAATTTCAAAAAGTGTTATTAAACGTAACTCTGAAAACATTAATAAATTTAAATAAAATAGACTAAAATGAAACAAATCACATTTTTCATAAACATCTCTATCTTGCTGTTTTTCTTGTATTCTTGCGGAAGTGACTGCCATGAAAAGGAGTTTAACAAACTCCAACAAAAATATAACTGCAGTAATATAGATGACTGTCTTTCCAATTACGAATTTGAAGGAGCACGTGCATTCATTGCGACGATGAATGCTTTAGGGACTGATATGCAATGCACTCGGTACATAGACCATGAAGAAAATATAAAAAAAATTATTACTGCTGAATCAATTTTTCTAATAAATAACGGAGAATATTATAAGGCTTTGAGCGTATTGGAGGAAGTTGATGCTAATTCCTACCACTTCCTCATAGGGGATGAACAGAAAAGTAAAATCATTGCTAATCACTTGGATAAAATTATATCGGAACTACTTAAAAAAAGAGATTACGATACAGCTAAAGATTTTGCTTTCAAAGCTTCAAGTACTCGTGGTGCAGATGGCTATGAAAAACCGTCTAGAGATAGCGAAAATTGGAAATCTCAACAAGATATACTGTTAGATAAAATCCAAAAACACAAAAACACATTTTCAAAATAAATTCACAATGACATACCACGAGACCATAATAGACCTTATTTATCATATTCTTTCCCAAGGAAAAGAATACTTAAACATGATTGATACACGTAATGCTTATGACAAGTTGTTAAGAAATTACCATCAAGTAAATGCAGCAGGGCAGGTTGTTTATCGCAACAACAGAGCTAAGGAGTTTTATCGGTTTTCTCAAGCTGCTTGGAAATTAGGTAATGTAAAAAAATGCTATTATGAACACCTTGTTCCTGTTAAATTGATGAAAGGAAAATTAGCGGAATTGATTGAAGAAAATAAAGTGTCTAAAAATACAATAGCCGCTATTTTAAATAGTAATGAAATAGTCGTAATTACTAAAGAAGAAGCTAATAAGATTGACAAAAATCATAAAACAGAATTACCGGAATCCGGTAAGGACAGGTTAATGGAATACGATATTCCAATTGAATTAGAAACAGAAAGAAATTCAATTTTTAAACTATAGAAATATGTCGATTAACAAAATAAGAAAAGCGTTATACACTTCTGCAAAGGCGCTTGGAGATGTAAATGCTGTCAAAAAAGGAAAAGTTGCTAAACGTGTAGAGCGCAGAGTTGCTGGAAAAATTGCTGGAAAAGTATTAAAAAGAACAACAAGATGAAAAGTGATGATTTATTTGTAGCGTATAAAGAAGCCAGAAATTTATTTATTTCGGAAGATGAGTTTAGTATTTTAGTAACCATTTTTCCTGCTGTTCTAGTAGCCACAGCAGACCACTTATTCGATGAAGAAGAAAAAGAATACATAGCTGACTTAGTTACCAATGCTGCTTTAGAGCTCTATGAAGACGGAGAAAAAGCAGAGCAAGCTGCAGCGTTGTTGTTTGAAGAACTGTTATTTTTGAGTCAAGTGAATAATGAATGGCAAGAGAAATTTCTTTCTGTATTGCACGATGAACTTGAAATGGAGGATAAGTCAGAGCTTGAAAATATGCTTTTAGAAACAGCGGATGTCAATAAAAAGATGTCCGATGAAGAAAAAAGTGAAATTGATCGAATTTTAAAACTGGTAAATGATTAATCATGGGATGTTTAGGTGGAATAGGTAAACTTATTTTATATATAACTATTGCTTTAGTTGGAGGGATGTTCTTTTTATGGTTAATATCGTTATTTGTTAATTAAATTAAACTATTCAAGAAAAATTTTTGTTGTTTTAGTGTATAAACGGACTTATAAATCATATAAACTATCTCTAATAACTTACTTACTATTCAAACCTTTAGATGCATCCCAACTAAAAACAACTGAGAAATATTTGTTAGAACAGTATTATCAAAATCATTACGAGTCCCCTCCGTTGAATATGGGTTTAAGCTAGATAAAGGTTAGTTTTCAATTTTATACCCTGAATTTTACTTTCATTTAAAACTCATTTATTTCTCTCACAGCTGTGCGAGTTTTTGTAAATTTGCTATCTCGCACAAGTGTGCGAGAATTCAGGTAACAATAAATGAGCGATTTAAAACAATACGACAGCTTCTTCAATGAAATTATTCAAGCCATTAATTCGGCAAGGTATGAGGCCTATAAATCACTGAACAAACACCATATTGGTTTAAATTTTGAAATCGGAAAATTGATTGTTAAAAATCAAGAAGTCAATAATTGGGGCAAATCCATTGTTGACACTCTTTCAAAAGACATTAACAAACAAATTGATGGAATGAAGGGATATTCTCCACAAAACTTATGGAGAATGCGACAATTTTATCTTGAATATAAAGAAGACCTTGAGCTTTATGAATTAGCCACAAAAATACCTTGGGGTCAGAACTTATTAATAATGCATCAAATAAAAGACCGCGAAGAGCGTAAATATTATTTGACTGCAACTGATAAATTAGCTTGGAGCCGATCTGTTCTATTGAACCAAATAAAAGCAAATGCTTATCAAAACCATTTAATTAATCTCAAACAGCACAATTTTGAAAATGCACTTCCCGTTCATTTATCAGAACAAGCAAATGAAGCATTAAAAAGTGAATATAACCTTGATTTTCTTGGTATAAGCAATCCTATTTTAGAAAGAGAATTAGAAAACCGA
>SKGS01000165.1 GCA_007117355.1 Lishizhenia sp.
CCAAAATTTCCAATAGGAGTCCGTATCGCATCTACTATATAAACGTCTTTTGTTTTCATGAAATTTGTTTTGCTCACGAAAGTAATTATTCTCTATCAAAAATCGGGTTAACTATGAATTATTCCGAGTAGAAAAATTAAAATTTTACTAATACTTGTCCTAAACAAAAAGGAATCATTACTTTTGCGCCAAGATGCCCAGGTGGTGAAATTGGTAGACACGCCATCTTGAGGGGGTGGTGCACTACGTGCATGCTGGTTCGAGTCCAGTCCTGGGCACTTTTTAATGGCCTAAACTATTTTGTTATCAAGAGATAAATCTCATTCTTTCCCTGCATTTTCCCTACAATTTAGAAAATGATTGTTGGTTAAACTCTTTTCAATTAAATAAATATTTTAGAAAAAGAATTCTTTTAATTGTAAGTTCGTGAAATTTCAAATAAACTGACAAACGTCAGTTGTTCCCTGTAACAAATGTTCTTTTTTAAGAGCATTTAAGGTAGTTACTTTGTATCATCAAAACGAAAAAATATAAAGTTATGAAAGTAGAACAGATTTATACAGGTTGTATTGCTCACGCAGCGTACTATATTGAAAGCAATGGAGAGGCAGCAGTTTTTGATCCACTTAGAGAAGTTGGACCTTACATTGAAAGAGCTGAAAAAGATGGTGCAAAAATGAAATATGTTTTCGAAACACATTTTCATGCAGATTTTGTTTCTGGTCATTTAGATTTGGCAAAGAAAACTGGAGCAACTATCATTTTCGGACCAACTGCAAAACCTCAATTTGACGCTTTAGTTGCAGAAGATAATCAAGAGTTTAAAGTTGGTGATTACACGATAAAAACAATCCATACACCGGGGCATACTATGGAGTCAACAACTTATTTATTGATTGATGAAAATGGAAAAGAGCACGGAATTATCACAGGAGATACGTTGTTTATCGGAGATGTTGGAAGACCAGATTTGGCACAACACGTAATTGCTGATTTAACAGAGGAGAAATTAGCAGCTCATTTGTTCGATTCTCTTCGAAATAAAATCATGCCTTTGTCTGATGACTTGATTGTTTATCCTAACCATGGAGCAGGTTCAGCATGTGGAAAAATGATGTCGAAAGAGACAACAGATACTTTGGGAAATCAGAAAAAGACAAATTATGCGCTTAGAGCAGATATGACGAAAGAAGAGTTTGTTAAAGAGCTTCTAACGGGCTTGACAGCACCTCCAGGTTATTTCCCAAAAAATGTGTTGATGAACATTCAAGGTTATGAAAGCTTGGATAAGGTAATGGATCGAGCCAAAAAACCACTTTCTGTTGATGAATTTGAATTGGTTGCTAACGAAACACGTCCTTTGATTTTAGATACGCGTCCTGCGGAGCTATTTGCAAAAGGGTTTATTCCAAATAGTATTAACATTGGATTAGATAGTAACTTTGCAATGTGGGTTGGTGAATTAATTCCAGATATCAAACAAGAAATTTTATTGGTAACGGAAGAAGGAGCAGAGGAAGAAAGTATCATTCGATTGTCAAGAGTAGGATACGATAATGCTATTGGCTATTTGAATGGTGGTTTTGCTTCTTGGAAAAACGCAGAAAAAGAAACGGATGTTGTAAACAGAATATCTGCTGATGAATTTGCGAAAAGAGCAGCTTCTGGTGATGTTAAAGTATTTGATGTTAGAAAAGCAAGTGAGTTTGCTTCACAACATGTGAAAGGTGCGGAGAACACACCATTAAATACTATTAATGACTATTTATCTCAGTTCCCAAAAGAAGAGCCGTTTATTCTTCATTGTGCCGGAGGGTATAGAAGTATGATTGCTTCATCTATCTTGAAATCTAGAGGTTGGGATAACTTCGTAGATGTTGAAGGAGGATTCAATGCGATTCTTGAAAAAGATGTAGCTGTAACTGACTATGTTTGTCCAACAACTTTGTTATAATCGATGTAGCATAATAATAGCATAAATTTCAAAAGCGACAGTCATTTGGCTGTCGCTTTTGTTTTGTTTGAAGGAATAAATTTTACTAATGTTAAGTCTTTCAACCTTCTAGCAAACACCATAAAAAAAGAGAGCCTAAACTCTCTTTAAACTATTCTTATACATTGTTAATCGCCTAAGCTTCTTCTGAATTTTCTTTATCCTCAGAAGTTTTTTCTTCGGTATTTTCGTTCTCTTCTGATTCTGTTGAAGTCAATAATCCAGCGTTGTGACAAAGGTTGTACCACTGAAAAAGTTTCTTGATGTCTGAATCATAAACACGCTCTTGGTCGTAATTGGGAAGGGCATTTTCTAACGCTTCTTTAAGCACAGAAATATTCTCTTTATGCGAAGGACCTGCCTCACCATTTAATTTTTCAAATAAAGCTTTGTAAACTTCTTTTAATGGAACATCTTCCTCATAGGTATAAATACTAATATCTTCTAATGCTGAAATGCGATCTGTTGAATAAGCTGGCGACTTTTTGCCATCAGCCAAACCTTCAACTATAATATTATTTTTACCCTGAGCAACAACTTTGTAAAGCCCAGGCTTACCTGCAATGGAAATAATTCCTGAAAGATTCATATTTTTTATAATTTTTAGAAAGGCAAAGCTAATGAATATTTTTTCGAGAAAATTGACAAAAACTTAAAAAATCAAAATTTGTTTAACCGCAAGATTCACCTACTTAATCTAAAACAATTCGGCTAACATACAACGAGCACTGCCACCCCCAAAAGTTTCAATGGTATTTAAGTCTGCAACAACTAAATTAGCATAGTGCTCTAATTTAGTGACTTGACTTGAATTTAAGGACTCAAAAGCACTTTTACTCAATACCAGTAATTCATCTCCTTTTGTAGATTTTAATCCAAGCATATTCCCTGCAAACGAATTCATTTGTTCAATAGAAATTGGAATTACTTCTTTGTTTGTCCTTTGGAATTCATTCAGCAATGCTGTTTTTTCAGACTTATCCTGAATTGCATCCAAACAAATAACAACGAATTGATTTGAAATCCCCATCAATACATTCGTGTGGTATATCGGCATCCAATTTGAATTAACTTTCTGTATGCCAGAAAAAACCATAGGTGTAAAAGAATGATTTTTGCAAAACTTCAAAAACAACGCTTCGTTTGCTCGTTCTGAAATACTGCAATAGGCTATTTTGTTAGTTCGGTCGAGCACCATACTTCCCGTTCCTTCAAGGAATTGATTTTTCTTTTCGAAAGACGAATAATCCTTTAATACTGAATACTTAAATCCATTTTGGTTCAAAATATCGAAAATATCTGATCTTTTTTCTCGCCTTCTATTTTGAGCAAACATCGGATAGATTATTGCCTTGCCTTTCTCGTGAAAGCTAATCCAATTGTTTGGAAATAAAGCATCAGGAGTATCATTTTCTTTCAAACCATTAACCACAACTACATGGATGTGATTTGATTTTAGGATAGCGACAAATTCATCAAACTCACGTTGCGCATTTTGCAATATGATAGCATCATTAAGAGCGTTACTTTCCTTTTGAAAATAATTATTGACCGCAGTTTCTTCATTATAGCGAAAAGAAGTAGGTCGAACCATTAGCACAGATGAAGCCAATTGTTGCCCCATTAGTTACTTTCTAAAATTTTCACAACGTTGTAAACCAAATTATAAGCAACTTCTGCCATTCGGTTGGTTTTTTCATCGAGACATGGATTTATCTCAACAAATTCAATGCAATGAACTTTTGGGTGTTTTGCAAAATAGTGTAATATTTCATTTGCTTCTTCAGGATAAAGTCCGTTTGGTACTGGTGTTCCAGTTCCGTGAGAAACCACTTCCGGATCCATGGAATCAACATCGAAAGAGACGTAGATTTCATCGCAATTTTTAAATTTTTCTTCTAGATGTTCAAATAATTTTTCTTTTGAATTATTCCTTACGTCTGAAACAGGGATATTTGGTATATTCAGGCGTTTCATTAGTTCTATTTCCTGCTCTTCTAAATCTCTTAAGCCAATAAAAGCGAGATCTTCTGGTAATATTTTTGGGGCAACACCTCCAACTTGCTTCATTTTATCCCAATAGTGCACAGTTGATTCATGTACATCATTGACCTTGCAAGGCAAATTATCTTCGTTGAGTGCCGTAGCTAAAGGCATTCCGTGCATATTACCAGACGGAGTAGTGTAGGGGGTGTGTAAATCTCCGTGCGCATCAATCCATAATACACCAATGCGTTTATCTGGATTGGCCATCTTTAAACCTGCGATAGTTCCGCCAGCTGAGCCATGGTCAGCAGCAAGAACAATGATTTTTTTTCCTTTTCTCCGTTCTTCGAAAATTACGTTGGACACACGTTCATAAACCGTAGCAAGACCATCTGCACGTTTTCCCCATTTAAAATTAGTTTGTTGGTCTAATAAATGGTTTTCTGTTTCTATGGTAATGTTCGTGTATTTGCCAAACAAGAAGTTTTCTCGTTGATGGTCAACAACTCGCAGAGCACTTGGTCCCAAACTTGCCCCTCTGGTACCTGCCGATATTTCAGATTCATTAATAACAAATACAATGTTTTCCATAACCAATTTCTTTTTTTAAATCTAGTAATACTGATTTAGAAAGCGAACATAACTTTTTTACGGCTATCAACCAAGTTTTAACGCTTTCAAATTGTTTAAAGTTTACATAATGGATGCAGGCTGCTTGTTTTCATCAAGAGCTACGAAAGTAAATTTACCTACAATCGCTTTTTCTCGACGTTCTTCATACATTTCTTCAATAAAAATTTCTACTTTAATATCTAGACTTGTATTTCCAACTTTTGAAACTCTTCCAATTAATTCGATTATAGTACCTGCCGGAATGGGTTTTTTGAAATCAATACGATCGGAGCAGACTGTAACACATTTTTTTCGAGTAAACCTTGTTGCTGTGATAAAAGCTATTTCATCCATTAGTTGCATGGCTGTTCCTCCAAATAAAGTGTGGTAATGATTTGTTGTACTTGGGAAAACAGCTTTGAATATTTTTGTCTCTGAAGCGTTTATTCTTTCTTGTAAGTTCATTTTATTGTATTTTATTTTTGTAATAAAAGTTGGTATTATATGGGGTTAATGGTTTCAGAGATGTACTACAATAGAAATCTTTAGAGGAAAACGTCTATTTTAATAGTTGATTTGTTTCTCAACTAGGATTTATTTATAGTCTGGATAAACCACAATAGTCTGTTGTAATACGTTATTTTTCTTTTTTATAGTTTATTACCATATCTATTTCATCGGTCAGCATTTTGGTTTCCAATTCTGCGTCGGTCAACTTTAGAATCTGAAAAACAACCCTTTCATCTTCAGTGATTATAGCAAACTTTTTATCAGATAATCGTTCCCATTTTCCACTGTCTTCTATGTTGAACGTCTTGTCAATACTTATAGCAGTCATATCCTGATTCAAAATCAACTCGTCATTGTTTACAGGGAAATTTTCAGGGTCTGGTTTTCCGTTTATAAGTAATTCCTTCACATACCAAGTTCCTAACAATTTGTCTTTTTCGTTAGGCTGTTTTTTTTCATGTGTTTTTGTTTCTGAGCTTACTTCATTGGCTGTCAATGCGGTTTGCTTTTCGGTACAAGAAATAGTTAATGCTGCAATTAAGATTAATAAGAAATTTTTCATTTTTTATGTTTTGCCTGCTTGTTCTAGTGATTTTCATAAATCTAATATTCAAGCAAAATTTTTTCAAATTTACACAAAAACCCGTTATGATACAAAATAAATCACTGGGGGTAGTGGGGTGTTTTGAGTAATGATTCTTTTCATCTTAATTGATTTATTCTTGTTTGAAGTTCTGAAATTCTCTTTACTAATCTGTCAAAAGTCAACGCTTCTCCATAAATCATAAACTTAGTCATTTCTGAATAATCCTTCTCGTATTCTTTTATAACTGGGTCTGGTGGTATGATTTTGATTTTGTCTGGAGTATGGTTGCCATAGTCAAGACCTCTCAATGGATTAAATTTTTCTCTATGTACAACGATATTGTTATAAAGTTCCTTGTTTTGAAGTGCTGTTACACCGTGATGAGTGTCCATTAATCTCTCCAAATCATACAAATGCCTTGAAAGACGTTCTATACGGATTTTTTCAGGCTCTTGCGAAAATTCTTCGTGAAGCAAAAATATCTTTTCAAGGAAAGTTCGTTGAGGTAGAACTGTTGGAATTTTAAAAGCATCTGTTGCAAAATCTAACATTGGAAAAGCTTTGCATCATAGATGATGTTCTCTTTCTTTTCGTTCTTAAGAATGACTTGGATTTTTTCTATTGTTTTTTCATCTAATTTCTTTTGACCGATAGTTTTGAGTGCCTGAATAGCCAA
>SKGS01000121.1 GCA_007117355.1 Lishizhenia sp.
AGTGATCCCGCTGGGGCTCGAACCCAGGACCACCTCATTAAAAGTGAGGTGCTCTACCAACTGAGCTACGGAATCGGTATTAAATTCTATTTCAAAACTTCGTAGCGTCTTGTCCCGAATTAGATGAACAGAGCCTTGCTCGTTGTGAATCTTCATCGGGAAGCTACAGAATCGGTATTAAATTCTATTTCAAAACTTCGTAGCGTCTTGTCCCGAATTAGATGAACAGAGCTTTGCTCGTTGTGAATCTTCATCGGGAAGCTACGGAATCGGTATTAAATTCTATTTCAAAACTTCGTAGCGTCTTGTCCCGAATTAGATGAACAGAGCCTTGCTCGTCGTGAATCTTCATCGGGAAGCTACGGAATCTAATTCTATTTCAAAACTTCGTAGCGTCTTGTCCCGAACTAGATAAACAGAGCTTTGCTCGTTGTGAATCTTCATCGGGAAGCTACGGAATCAATATTTTGCTACTTTTATCAGGAATCGTTTTTCCCGTTTGCGGGTGCAAATATAGAGGCTTTATTTGTATTAGCAAGGGAAATAAATGATTTTTTTAGAATATTTTCTCTATTGCTTTTTAGCTTACTGAAAATCAGATAATACAACCAATTTATACTTTCAATTATGTGAGTACACTCGCAAAATTACTCGCTCGCAAAGCAACAGGCCAATTATTTCGTACTTCCCCAAGTTGTTGAACTAAATTATCAAAAACCAAAACATTTTCATTACAGTTTGAAAGTTCAGAATAGGGTAGAGGCACTATTTTTCCTTCTTCTAGTAAAAAAACATTTATTCTGGAAAATAAATCAATACCATATTTCTGCTCAAGTGTTTTGATAAGTCTTACAGAACTATCAATGGAGCATCCACTAGGTGGAACTTTTGCTTCATCCACCGCAACGAGCAAGAATCGCTCATTTATCGCAGCCGCAGCACCAAATAGTTGTGAGCCATGTGCTGCCCATGAAGCAACAAAATCTTGTAATTCCTTTGTTATATTCTCCTGAATATCCAAAGAGAGTTCTTTATTGCTCTGATACAACCAAACTCTAGCGTTATCAGGAAGATGTTCAAAAACGGATAAGTCTTTCATTTTTTATAAATCTGCAGCTGTAGCAATTAATTCTGCGACATCATAAACAGCGATTTCACTTTCCTTGTTAAAGTTTTTCACTCCATCAGTCATCATGGTATTACAAAACGGACAACCTGTTGCAATAATGTCAGGCTTTACTTCAAGGGCGTCTTCTGTTCGCTCGATGTTGACTTCTTTATTTCCTTTTTCCGCTTCTTTAAACATCTGTGCTCCTCCTGCACCGCAGCACAAGCCTTTCGTTCTGCATCTTTTCATTTCTGCTAATTCAGCGTCTAAAGATTGAAGCATTTGTCTTGGAGCTTCATAAACGTCATTCGCTCTTCCCAAATAGCAAGGGTCGTGAAACGTAATTTTCTTCCCTTTAAAAGTGTCTCCTCCTTCAACTGCTAGTTTTCCTTCTTGAATCAATCCTTGAATCAATTGCGTATGGTGAATTACCTCATAATTTCCTCCAAGTTCTGGATATTCATTTTTTAAGGTATTAAAGCAATGTGGACAAGCTGTAACAATCTTTTTAACTTCATATCCATTTAACACTTGAATGTTCATCATTGCCTGCATTTGGAAAAGAAACTCATTTCCAGCTCTTTTAGCAGGATCGCCTGTGCAAGATTCCTCTGTTCCTAAAACAGCAAATTTTACATTGCACTTATTCAGTATTTTCACCACTGCCTTAGTGATTTTTTTGGCCCTATCATCGAAGCTACCAGCACATCCAACCCAAAATAATACTTCTGGAACTTCGCCTGCTGCAAGCATTTCAGCCATTGTAGGCACTTTTAATATTTCACTCATAAATCCTTAATTTTATTTTTCAAAAACTTGAATTGTAACATTTTTCTCTACTAAATCTGTGAAATGACCATCAAATCGAGTAGCTCTTACAATGTGATTGTCTATCCAATGGTAATTACCTCCTCTTGGTTTTCCCATTAACAAACCGTGATAATTGAAACCATGTTTTTTTAACCATTCTTCCGTAACTTTACGATGCTCTTCTACCCTCGAAGTGAAAAATGTAATAATATGACCTTCATCATACCATTTATTCAAGGTTTTTAAGGCATCATCATAACATCTGGCAGTAGCCATTCGCTCAGGTTCCTCGTTCGGTATATCATCGCAAATAGTACCATCTATATCAATGAGGTAGTTTTTGACTTCACTAGGAAGCACAGGACTAACCTTATGACCATCAACAATCGTCTCTTTTAAGTCTAATTTTTTCATTTAAGCTTCGTCTTTCCAATTCAAACGATCTGCTTGACTAAATTGCCAAGGTGCTCCATTGTTTTCAATGTTCGTAAACATATTCGCTAATTCAGCAGGTGCTTTTGATTCTTCCATTACCAAATAACGACGCAAATCAACAATGATGGATAATGGATCAATATTTACTGGACATTCTTCAACACAAGCATTACAAGATGTACAAGCCCAAAGCTCTTCAGCCGAAATATAGTCTCCTAATAAGCTTTTTCCATCGTCGTGATCTTTTCCATGCTTGTCAATGTTTTTTCCAACCTCGTCCAATCTGTCACGTGTATCCATCATAATCTTACGTGGAGAAAGTAGTTTTCCCGTTTGATTAGCAGGACATGCAGCTGTACATCTTCCACATTCCGTGCAAGTGTAGCTATCTAATAAGTTTTTCCACGTTAAGTCCTGAACGTCTTTCGCTCCAAAACGCTGAACTTCTCCCTCAGCAGGAGCTGGTGCAGCAAATGGATCAGCATTAGGGTCCAACATCAATTTAACTTCATTGGTAACAGACTCCATATTCGTAAACTTACCTTTTGGTAACAAGTTAGAATAGAATGTATTTGGGAAAGCTAATAAAATATGAAAATGCTTGGAGAATGGAAGGTAATTTAAAAAGGCAAATACCATTATTATGTGTCCATACCAACCAATGCGCTCAATAGTAGCCAAACTAGCTTCTGATATTCCGCCAAATAATGCTGGCCCAACATATTGACTTACAGCAAAACCAAAACTTCCAACTTCTCCTTCAAGTCCTCTGGTGTGCGTAGAACCCATGTTGTATAATACTTCATCAGCTCCATTCATCATAAAAATAAAGCAAATCAAAATTATCTCAGCAATCAAAATAAGGTTGGCATCAAGTTTTGGCCATCCATTCATTTCTGATTTTACGAAGCGAGGAATTTTGAGAAGATTTCTTCTAGCCAAAAAGATAAACGTTGCTACAAATGCCAAAATGGATAAAATTTCAATAAATGAAATCATGAAGGTATAAAAACCACCAAGTGAACTCATAAACAAGCGATGATTTCCTGAAAGACCATCGGCAAATATTTCAATTAATTCAATTTGTGTAATCACAAAGGCCACATACAAACAAAGGTGAAGAAATGCCGGCAATGGTTTTTTAAACATCTTTTGCTGACCCAAAGCAACAAGTGTCATCACTTTCCATCGCTCTGAACGATTATCTGTTCGATCAACATCTCTTCCTAAAAGTATGTTTCGGCGAATTTTTTTGACATTCATTGCGAAGAAACCTCCGCCGATTAGCATTAATGCAGCAAAAATAATTATAGCTATCATAGTTTATTTGTTATGGAATAGTATCTAAAACTTCTCTCAATTTGCGTTCTTCTTGTTTCGTTAAATGAACCCCTTTTGATTTAGCTCCAAAAACAGAAACGTGAATATATCTTTCGGGGTGCAATTTAATATCTTCAACAAGTTCTTGCATGCGTTGGTTCGTTTTATTTAATTCATCGTAGAGTTGTTCATCATTTAAGAGTTTACCCAAGGTACCTTCCCCACGTGAAGATGCTTCAAATGCGTTATTCAGCGTTTCCAATGTTGTTGTTGCTTGGGCAATCGCTCCTTTGAAGTTGGCTGTCAGTAAGGTATCGGTAAGATTAGACACGTTTCCAACTACCTTCTTAATTTGAATTTCTGTTTCTACAATGCTTTCAGAAATATTCTCTACGTTGTCAAAAATATTGCTTAATTTTTCGCGCTGACTTGTAACCAAATCATCTAAATTGTAAGCTGCACGACTAAATCGAGAAATGGCAATCTTTACTTCATTCAAACCAGCATCCATTGTGTAAGCAGCAGAAGTGTCCCAGAAATTATTGATAGAGGTTACAATATTATCAACCGAAGCCATCAAGTTTTCCATTTTGTACTTTAATGGTAGAAGCTCACTCTCTAGTTGCTCTGTTAATTCCTGACTTACAGTCCCTAAAAGTGTATCTCCAACTCGAAAATAACCTCTGTCAGCCACAAAGTTCTGATTGATTTGAACACCTGTTGAAAGTACACCTGGTACAATTTGAATATCCGAACCAACAGCTAATTTAAGCTCAGGATTTTGAATATTAAATTTAACTAAAATCCGTTTGTTAGGATCTAGTAATTCGTTTGGTTTAACTAGACGAACAGACACCACTTTACCAATTTCAACACCATTAAGTGTTACTGAGCTTGACGGAGTAAGTGATCCGGAGGTAGGGAAATAAGCGTAATAAATATCATCTCCGCCAAAAAAGCTATTTCCTTTTAAGTAGTTAACTCCTAACACAAGCAGCAAGGTACTTAAGATAACAACAAGACCAACTTTAAATTCTTTTGAAACTTTCAATGTAAATTAATTTTGTGCTAAAATAATAGTTCAATCGCAAATATACCTAAAATTAGTTAGTTATTTATACTACTTAGTATCTGTAAAGCATCTGTAATTGGAATTCGTTCACCTCCTTGAAATGCAACAATAAAGGCATGTTCAAACCCCTTCTCTTTCAATTCTAATCGTAATTCCCTAGCAGCATCAATATCATTAACGAATTCTCCCGTTGTATATTTATACAAATTATTTTCCACGTATTCCATAATGTGAAGCCCTTGAAATATTCTAGAATTAAGCGGAATTGCTGTTCTCGAGGTTTCAATTTGAATTCTAAAAATTAAATCGGAGTCTGTTACTGCTTTTGATTCATTTTCTTTTTCTCGTAGCTTTTCCTGTGCTATTTCAGCAAATGATTTTTCTGCAACCATCTCTTCTTTGTCTTCTGGTAGTTTTCCGCTTTTTCTAGCAGCTTTAATAAATGACTCAGCATCTGTAACAGATTCACTTGAGCCTTCTAAATCAATTTTATATTGCTGAAATGCTCTAAAAATCCCATTTGCCATTTGAAGTTGATTGAAAGGGTCTTTGAGGAATTTTTCTTCCTCTGAGTTTGTCAAAAATCCTGCTTCAATTAATATGCTTGGCATCGTTGTTTTATATAAAACGATAAATCCAGCTTGCTTTACACCTCGGTCTTTTCGTCCTATACTCGTAAACTGCTCCTGAATTCGAGCTGCTAATTGAATACTTAGATCTAAATAAACACTCAACTGAATTTGTCTAGCTATAATAGCATCAGGTGACAAATCAAAATCTTTGTATTTTTCTTCGCTATCTTCCTCGAAATGGATAATGCTATTTTCACGTTCCGCTACTTTTTGCTGACTCTCAGAACGATGTAATCCCAAAACAAAAGTCTCTGTTCCATAAGCTTTTGAAGATGCAGCGTTGGCATGAATACTAATAAACAAATCAGCATTATTTTCATTCGCTATTCTTGCACGTTGATCCAATTCTAAAAAAACATCTCTATCTCGTGTATAGATAACCTTAATGCTAGGGTATTTTTCTTTAATGTATTCTCCAAGTCTTAAACTTAAATTTAAAGCAACATCTTTCTCTTTTAAAAAGCGACCAATACATCCGGGGTCTTTACCACCATGTCCAGCATCAATCACAACGGTTTTAAGCACTGCTTCACCATTTTCTTCTGATTGCGCAATACCATTATTACAGTAAAACCACAAAATTGCGGAAAGAATTAAAACAGTTTTATGGATAATTGTTATCACTCCAACGTAATTTTTTAGTTTTGTAACCGTTTGTAACACGACTTTACAAAGTTATTTTATTGATTTGAACAAAAATTATTCCATAAGGCAATTTATCTTCGTTTCATTGTTAATAACTTTGTTTGCCTCTATTGGTCTATCCCAAACGGATGAAGTTAATCCAGACAAGCCCCGAATCGTGCGCGTTGATAACAGCATGGAAAACCCTGTTGTGTATTCGTGTAGGGATTCGATTTATGCCGATATGAAAAACAGCAAAATTTCTCTTTTTGGTGAAGCGAAAGTTGTTTATGATGGAATAACCATGACAGCAGATTTAATTGAATTTGATACCGAAAAAAAAGAAGTTTATTGTATTTATACTTTAAATGAAGAAGGAGAACGTGTTGGAATCCCGAAGTTTGAAGAAGGAACAGAGTCTTTTACCGCTGCAACCATTCGCTATAATTTTGATACAAAAAAAGGATTTATTGAAGAATTAAAAACGAATCAAGAAGAACTTTATTTGCACATGGGAACGGCTAAAAGGCAAGCCAATGACCACGTGCATTTTGTCCAAGGAAAAATAACCACTTGTGATTTAGATGAACCTCATTTTCATTTTAATTTATCCAAAGCGGTAATGGTTCCAGAAGAACGCATTGCAACTGGTCCAATGAACCTTTGGGTTAAAGGAGTGCCAACGCCAATTGGACTTCCATTTAGTTCATTACCAATGCGTGGTGAATCAGAAACAGGAGGACTTTTATTTCCGCAAATTGTTCCGGTTTCTCAATTTGGTATGGGAGTGCAAGATTTGGGTTATTATTTTCCAATTCAAGCATCAGACATGGTGCAAACAACTTTTTATGGCAGTTTATACAGTCAAGGAACTTTTGAGGTAAGGAATTTAACTGATTATAAAAAAAGATATAAGTTTAGCGGTAACTCGAACATTGCATATTCAAGTTTTCGAAGACCTTTTCCTGCGGATTCTATTCGAACAAGCAAGGCAGTTATACAATGGACACATCAACAAGAACAAAGAGCCAATCCTTATTGGAGATTCAATAGTCGGGTTAATTTTCAGTCAGATAACAATGGACAAACCAATCTTGACCCATTAAACGACCAGTTCTTCCAAAATAGTTTTAATTCGGATATAAATATTGCACGTTCTTTTCCTGGTAAACCAATTACCATGGGGATGAAAGCTGCGTTGAGACAGAACAGTGCATCTGGAAATATGGATTTAGACTTACCCAGTTTTACTATGAATGCCAATCGATTCTTCCCCTTTAAAGCATTGAGGAGGAATGCAGTAGGTTCCGAAAAATGGTACGAGAAAATTGGTGTTACTTATGGAATGGAAGCTCGAAATAGAGCATTATTTAAAGAT
This sequence comes from Lishizhenia sp., assembly GCA_007117355.1. Lineage (GTDB taxonomy): Bacteria > Bacteroidota > Bacteroidia > Flavobacteriales_D > Crocinitomicaceae > CSBr16-161. Next base: position 7,380 of record SKGS01000121.1, read on the forward strand.
GTTTGGCTAGACTCAGGACGTTATGATTTGATTCAACAATCGTTTCAAAATGGAATTAGTCAAAATGCTCGTTTAATAACGGCTATTCCTTTATTCAATAAAACAATTACGCTTTCACCTAATGTTGCCTACAACCACAGAACCAATTTCCAACAAGTAAGAAGAGGTTTTGACCCAGAAACGAATACGAATTTTGTTGATACATTGAGACAAGCAGGATTTTCTCAAGACCTCAACTTCAGCGTCGATTTATCTACTAATTTATATGCCTATTATCGTTTTGCATGGGATAAAGATTTGAAAATGCGTCATGTAATAACACCAACAATTTCATTTCGAGCCGCCCCAAATTTAAGTTCATTTATCACAGATAATGTTGGCCCTCAGGGTCAAGAAATTTCGTACTCGCCTTTTGAAAACAGTTTATATCGAGAACCCAATGGTCGTCAAGTAGGAGCATTTCGATACAACGTTAACAATACCTTTGAAATAAAACGAAAGGCAAGAAGAGACACCTTGGAAGAGTTTGAACGAGTGAGAATAGTGGATGCCTTCACCATTAGTGGAGACCATGATATTTATCGAGACTCCCTGCAATGGTCAAATGTAAAACTTGCAGCGCGTGTCACTCCATTAAGAGGCTTTAGTATCGTTGCTGGGGCTGATTTTTCCATGTATGGATGGGATGAAACAACGGGGCAAACTATTCGTGACTTTGCTTGGGTTAATAATCAAGGTTGGGGTCGCTTCACGCAAGTTAACTTCTCAACAAATTACACCTTTGCCTCAAAAGAAAGTCAAGATAAAGTCAATGAAAACCAACAAGATTTTAACTCACATTGGGAAGCAGATTTTCAGTATTTCGCCATGCGTCCACATGAAATTATTGACTTCGATATTCCGTGGAAAATCAACGTAGCCTATAACCTTTTTTACAACCTAAATAACAATCCTGCCCTTTATGCAGAAGAAAAATACCGAGAAACACAAAACTTAACGGTTTCTGGCGATGTGTCTATGACAAAAAGATGGAAACTAGCCGTTAGTTCAAATTATGATGTTACCAGCTCTCAGTTAACTCAAACTCGTATTTCAGTCAATCGGGATATGCACTGTTGGCAATTAGGTTTCTTTTGGACACCTGTGAGTGGTCAGCGTAGCTTCTTGGTAAGATTTAATGCTACTTCTAATTTATTTCAAGCTGCAAAAGTAGAGTTGCGTAAACCACCAGAATTTTTGTGATTGTTTCAGAACATGAGAACAACTAGTAATTTTTCTGTTTTAACATGAATTTTTCAGTTTAGGGTATTGCACTTTTATTTTTACGCACCCTTCCTTTAGTTCTTGCATTCCCTTCGGAGCAATCTCAAAACTACACAACAGGGAATCTACCTAAGCTCTATAAACCTTATCTTGATACGGCTCATTACATTTTATGTGAGTCTTTGTGCATTCAACCTTTAAGAACCGTAGCAGTCTGTTCACCAATCTGACGCTTTTTTAGAAATAATAATTCGGCTTAAAGCGCAAACTTATCCTTACTAATCTTTTTATTGACCTTAATTTCTTTCAACGTTGAATCGAATCCAGCTGAACCCATGAACTGAACGTTTTTTTCTGGAAATAAAATACCCTTATGTTCTTTGAAGTTACTGTATGTTACAACAGTGTTTTGTGGTTCATCATCAACTACAGTTAAGCTTTCAGTTTGTTTTTTCATAAAAGTATTTACATCGTAGTATGCTCGTGTTGTAATATCGTTAGAAGTGTATTCTATCACATAAAATTTACCATTGTTTACTTCGTCAATTCCTAGAAGTGTAAATTCCACACCACCGCATTGAAGTCCAAGCTCAGGAAATAAACCGGATAATTTACGTTTATTTTCTACTTCTTCTGGCGTTAACTCTTTTCTATCTAAAGCGCCTGTTTGACTAATTCGTTGCGAGCGCCCTGCTTTTCCATTGAAAACCTCTTTTTGGAGCACTCTTTCGTTTAATTCTACAACGGTCATTCTGCTATAAGGTGCAACAAAATATGATTTCATAATAAATTCAGCAGGAGCCTGCTGAAATTTGATAGACATAGTTTGCTCTACACTTTTAATTTTTGAAATTGCTTTATTAGCTTTTTCAATTGTATTTGTTTGCGTTACAGCCATAAGGTAATTTTCAATTACTTCCTCTTTAGAAATTTCCGAAGGTAGATACGTTTTAGATGAAGTAGGATTTCCAAATGCATCAAAATACTCGATTTCACCATCACCATCAAAAGGAAGGATTAAATCAACCACTTCAGGGTTGCCGACTACTATGATGTTCAAATTATTTGGCGTGATGTATTTTTTGGCAACATCAATAACATCTTTTTTGGATACAGCATTTAATTTTTGAAGATATGTTTGGTAATAATCACTTGGTAATTCGTTTCTAAAAATATTTAAAGCAAAGTTTGCAACAGTTCTTGGCTGTTCTAAACTTCTAGCAAAAGAACCAGCCATTGATGCTTTGTTCAACTCAAGTTCCTCCTCTGTTACAAAATCATCCGTAATGCGTTGGAACTCATTTAATAATTCAGTAATTGTGCTATCTGTGACGCTATTTCTAAAGCTTCCTGAGGCAACTATCCAACTTCCGTACCTGTTCACACTAAGGTTGGAATACGCACCATAAGTCCAAGCTTTGTCTTCTCTCAAATTCTGCATCAACCTAGTGCCAAAACCACCTCCGCCAAGAATTTTGTTTAGTACGCTCAACTTTATTTGGTCTTCATCACCTGGCTTCATAGAAATAGAGAAAGCAATAGAGATGTTAGATTGCACAGCTCCAGGTTTTTCAACGAAAATCACTCTGTTACTCTCAGGAAAAAATCCTTCGTTGTACTCTTTTTCAAAAGGAACACCACCTTCCCAGTCTGCAAAATAACCATTTGCAATTTTTTTTGCACCTTCAATATTAATATCCCCGACTATTACAAGGTAACTTCCCGATGGTGTAAACTGCTCTTTGTAGAAATCAACCACATCTTGTCTCGTGATTTTTGACAGACTTTTCGGTGTCATTATCTCCCCATACGGATGATTTTTAGGAAAAACACTTCTGTAAACAGCATTAGTCGCCATGGTGCTTGCGTTTGTTTTTGCAGAGGCTAATCCTGACTCAAATTGTTTTTTTATGCGTTCGAATTCACTTTCAGGAAAACTAGCATTGCGCATTACATCTTTCATTAATTCTAAGCCTGTACCTATGTGTTTTGTTAAACAAGAAAGGTAAATACCATCTGAACTTGCGCTTAGCGTTGCACCAATAAAATCTTTTTCATTGTCGAGTTGGTCTTTATCTCTGTTTGATGTTCCTGAAAGTAAAAGACTACCCATCATTTCAGACAAACCTGCTTTATCCTTTTCTAACCTTGGCGAGGAAGTCAATACTAAGTTTATCGAAACTTTTGGCTGTCGATGATTACTTGAGAGAATCACTTTGAGACCATTATCAAGTTCAAAAACTTGAGGCTCTCCAATATTTATTTCAGGTGCGGGTCCAGGTGTTGGGGCTTTACTTCTGTCAAGTTGCGCAAAATTACAGGTAGATGTAAAAGCAAGTAAAATAGCTATTATTAGTTTTTTCATTTTTTTAAATTTTGAAATAGATTGATTCTGCGATTCGAAATAACTCATCAATTCTTAATTAATTTCTCTAGTTTTCTTTTTTTGGTAAATAGAATAATACCACTCGTGCGTTTTGTGTCAGGTATTTATTTGCCACTCGCATTAAATCTTTTCGTGTAATATTTTCATACATTTTCAATCGGTCATTTACTAGATTAGCATCCCCAAAATAAACGTGATTATTCGCAAGACTTTCGGCTAAACCTGCTACTGTACTGTTAGAGGAATAAAATTGATTTTCTAATTGGTTCTTTATCTTTTTAAACTCTTCTTTAGATACAAGTTCATTTTGCACAGCTTCAATTTCCATATCAATGGCAGCAAGTAAAGAATCTACATCTACGCCAACAGCACCAATAGCTGCGGTCATAAACATTCCTGGGTGCTCTAAAGGAAAATTAAACGCAAAAGTGTTTACTGCCAATTCTTTTCTTTCAACAATGTTTTTGTTCAAACGAGAGCTCGCACCGCTTGATAATATACCACTTAACATTTCAAGTGCATAAGCATCTTTGGTATTCTGAGCTGGAGATTGGTAGGAAACAAAAACAGCAGGCAATTGAATATTGTCGTAAATGGTTTCTCTTAATTCTTGAGTCAAAGGAGGTTCAACTGGCGCAGGTCTTGGAATGTGAATGTTTTTATTTTCATACTTTTTAATTAGTGCTAACCCTTCAGGCTTTTTCGTTGCAAAGAAGTCTTTTTCGTTAAAAACAGTCTTGGATGTGCCATATTTCGAAACAAAAGCGTCTTTATCTAACGCTAAAAAGTCACGATATAAATTAATCGCTTGACCCTTTGGTATTGTTCCAAAATATAAGTCAATTAGTTTTTTAGCCTCCTCGATATCAATGTCTCCTGCAATCGATAATGTAGCATTTTGTGGCACATAAAACGTTTGGTAAAAATCAATGTAGTCAATTTCTTGTGCCGCATCTAAGTGTTCCATGCTACCAATTGGAACCCAATTGTATGGATGCTTTTGATATAAACGTTTGAAGGATTCTTCCATAAAAGTCATGTACGGTTGGTTGTCCACTCGTTGTCTTTTTTCTTCTTTTACAACTTCACGTTGTGTTTCGATACCGATATCATCTACTTTAGCGTGAAGCATTCTCTCTGATTCTAACCACAAACCTAATTCTAGATTATTAGAGGAAAAAATCTCATAGTAATAAGTTCTATCTTGAGATGTATTAGCATTTAATGTTCCTCCGTTTCTTTCAACGTATTGGTCATATTCACCACGAGCTATGTTGTGAGAGCCTTCAAAAAGTAAATGCTCGAAAAAGTGTGCAAATCCTGTTCTATCTGGTTTTTCATTTTTAGATCCAACATGATATAGAACAGAAACCGCTACAATTGGTGTAGAATTGTCCTCGTGAAGAATTACATGAAGCCCATTGTCAAGCGTGTATTCCACAAAATCAATTTTTCGTTCTTGTGCTGTTCCTAAAAGACCTAGGGAACAAAATAAGCTAACAACAAATTTTTTCATCTTGATTTTAATTTTAGGGTTCAAAATAAATAAAGAATTCGGAATCTAGACCATATTTCTGTGCAACTTTTCCAAATCCATGTTAGTTGGTAAAATATCACTTTTAAAGGGAAAAGCAAAATGTCTCAAACGAGACTCTAAAACCGTATAGATTTTTTGTTTTTCTTGCCGTAAATGTAAGAAGCTAAACCACCGGTAAAAAACATCAAAATAGAATAAACTGCCGGAGCAATAGCGATATCCGAATTGTTTAATAAAGTCGAACTTGCTGCAATGGCAATAGCTAAAGTCCCATTTTGAATTCCAGCTTCAATAGAAATGGTTGATGCTTGTTTAAATGCCAAACCAAAAAGTCTAGCCACTAAGAACCCTAATAATAGAGATACAATATTCAAGGTCAATGCTGGAAGGCCGGTTTCTTGAAACGCTGGAATTACATTTTCTTTATCTTTCAAAATAGCTCCAAGAATTATTACAATAATCAGAACAGTGGAAGCGATTTTCACAGGTTTATTCGCTACTTGCGCCAATTTCGGTTTTTTGGAATATAAAAACATACCAATACCAACAGGAATCACAGTAATAACCATAATTTGAGCAATGGTTTGAAGGATGGGAAGTTTAACATATTGACCTTCTCCCATGTGCAATTCCAAAGCAAAATTTACAATAAATGGAATACTCACTATAGTTACAAGACTGGAAATTGCTGTGAGCGAAATGGATAGTGCTGTGTCGCATTTACCTAAATAAGCGAAAAGATTGGATGTTGCTCCACCGGGACAAGCAGATAAGAGAATTATTCCCACGGCATAAGCTGGTTGAAGTTCCCAAAAGTGCATTAGCGTGAAACCTATTAACGGCAAGATTATTAATTGCGCAACAAGCCCTAGAAGAACAGCTTTTGGTGCTTTGAATATACGCTGAAAATCACCGAGAGTGAGTGATAACCCCATTCCAAACATGATGATTGCTAAAGCAAGTGGCAGAAAAATCTCGGTTATAATATTACTTTCCATGTCATAAATTTTCTACCAAAATAATTAAAAATCATGACAATTACCTTTTTTATCAATGGATAAAATTCATTACAAAAACTGCTGGTTGGTTTTTTACAGAAATGATAAAAGCTTACACCGTTACAAGTGCCAACAAAACACCAAGAATCAAACTGACAAGTTTAACTGCATTAAATTTATGATTTTCCGAAGATTCAAAAATGATGGTTGTTGAAATATGTAAGAACATACCCACAACCACAGCTAGAATTAGCTCAAAATTAAGTCCGATTTTTGCAGCACCAAAATGACCGAAAAGTACGCCTAATGGTCCCATCAATGAAAATATGAGTAGAGTTATCCATGCTTTTAATTTGGTAAATCCACTTGCTAACAACAAAGTCATTAAGGCAATGCCAACAGGGATATTATGCAAAATCACTCCCAATAATAGCCCCTTTATCCCTGTGCTGGCCGAATGGTGGTGATGATGATGATGATGACCAACAGAATCATGTACATGATGAATAGAATCATTTAACCACTCTTCTGCATGGAATTGTGCTTCAAGAGGAATGCCTTCTATGATAGAATGAACACTTAAAGAAATAAACAGGCTCCAAGGGATTGCACCAGTGGTGCTTTTTGCGTGAATATGTCCATGTTCTATTCCTCCTGAAAAATATTCCAAAAATAATTGCACCATAAAACCAAGAAGAATATAGTATCCTATGTTGTGGTCATTATGTAAATAGATTTCTGGAATAAAATGAATGAATGTAATTGCAACCAAAAATCCTCCGCTCAAGGAAAGTAAAAGCTTTATGATATTTCCTTTGTTGATGTTTTGCAGAAAAGCAACAATAGCTCCGCCAACTAAAACGGAAGCAATTAATAATAAAACACCTATTATTTCATTCATTCAACTGAAGCAATTATGACCAATCTATCACTCGTTGAAGAAGAGAATGGTTCCAATAAATAATTTCCAAAGGTATGTTCAATTTTAAAACCTGATTTTGATAAAAGGTATTCAAAATCAGAAAGTTTTAATGCTTGTACTCGTTCAGTAAAAGAATAGTCTTTTCCTTTGTCTGTAAATTCTATTTTCTTAAAAACATGGTTTTCATCATTCCAACGCTGTAAATTAAATGCTATTCCGTCAATAGTTTTTGTTTCATCTTTAACGAGATTTGTGATAACTTTTTCTGCATTTAAAAAATCAATGACAACACTGCCTTTCGGTTTGAGCATCGCTTTGATACTTTTAAGTACTTTTAAATTATCTGAATTGTCATCAAAATAACCAAAGCTAGTGAATAGATTTACGATTACATCAAACTCCCAACCTTGAATGACTTCTCGCATATCATGTACCAAGAAGGACAGATTTGCATTTTCATAATCCTTTGCTATTTCAATGCTGTTAGCAGATAAATCTGCACCAAGGACATTATAACCACAATCGTGAATTACCTTCGAGTGACGCCCTTTACCGCAAGCTAAATCAAGACAAGTTGCATTTTTTTCTAATGCTAAGAAATCAAATAGTGTTTGAATGAATTGTTTTGCCTCATCCTCATTTCTATGTTGATATAAGGTATGATAATAGGAGGTATTAAACCATTCTTCAAACCATTCTTTCTTATCCATTTTTTTTGCATCTATTTTTCAGCGAACGGCAAAATTAACGAAATTTTGATTAAGACTCGCTTTGCTGTAAGATGTTAAGACGTCTTAAAGTCTTAATATCTTAAAATCTTAACGTCTTAACATCTTAAAACCTCCTCCCAATCAAGGCAATTTCGTCGGGATTTTTGTAACGCGGTCATGTAAAACAATAGACCCAGTGACAGCTACATTGAGTGAATGTGAGCCAGGAAGCTGAATAAGGTTATGGCAAGCCTCTCTCGCTTTTGGTGGTAGTCCATTGTCTTCTGCTCCTAGCAAATAAATTGCTCTTTTAGGATGTTGGAATTCGTGCAATGGAACGGCTTTATCGTCTAATTCTACGCCAATTAATAAACAATCATAAGGGATGTTGTTGCGAAAATCTTCAAATGTTGAATAGTGAAAAAGGGGAATACGAGCCCATGTTTTCATTACATCTGATGTCTGTTTTTTGTAGTTTTTGTCTATCGTAAAAATAAAGGAAGCGCCAAGAATATACGCTGACCTCCATAATGTTCCAATGTTGTAATCTCTTTTGTGTTGCAGAATACCAATCCCGCAATATCCCATGTACTCATCTTTTATTCGCATAGTGCAAAAATAGGAGCATGTTTTTATTGTAGAAAATTATATTTCATTTCTTTAGAAATGATTTGAAATAAACCATTATGAAATAATTATTTTTCTGAAATTTGTACTTTGTTAAATCATAATGATTCTAAGGTGTGTTTTCGGTTTAACAAGTAATAAAAACTTTACTTCTATGAAGAAAAAATGGGTTAAATGGCTTTTAATCATTTTGTTGATTCCAATTATATTGTTTATTGCTGGAATTACACTTGTGTATGCTTATCAAGAGCAAATTGTACAAAGTGTTTTGAAGTCAGCAAATGAAGACTTTCAAGGTGAAATTACACTAAAAGGGTCTCATATTGCGCCATTTGCTAATTTCCCTTATATCTCTATCGACCTGGAAGAATTGCGTGTTTTTGAATCGAAAGACACTACAGAAAGAGCAGTTTTATCCATAAACGACGTTTATCTTGGATTTGATATTTGGACAATTATTTCTGGAAATTTAGAAGTAAAGTCTGTTAAGATTTCTGATGGTGATATTTATATTGTTGAATATCCTGATGGAGAATTCAATATAACAAAAGCATTTGCACTGAAAGAAGAAAAAGAGGTGGATGATGTAAAAGAAGATTTTCATTTCGATTTACAAAGTTTAGTTATTTCGAATGTTGATATTCACAAAACGAACCCTAATAACCTAGAATTTTCTGTTTATTGTTCGAATTTAGACCTTGGTTTTCGTTCCAAAAAAGATCATCTTTTTCTAAGAACTGACATAGAGTTTCAGTTAACCATGATTGAAAAAGGAGACACTTCTTTCATTAATAAAAAACTATTTCGTATAAGAACGGAGTTAGATTATTCCAAGGAAGAAGAGTTGCTAATTGTTCCTCCATCAACGATTCGTGTGGCAGATGTAAATTTCGAATTTGAAGGGATAATTGATATTTATGATGATTTGAACCTAGACTTAAAATTTAATGGAACAAAACCCGATTTTAGTCTTTTGATAGCGCTTGCACCAGATGAAGTTATTCCAGTTTTAAAAGCTTTTGAAAATAGGGGAGATGTTTTTTTTAATACAACAGTTCAAGGGAAGTCAGTCCTAGGAAATGTTCCTGCTGTAAATGCTGAGTTTGGTTGTAAAAACGGATATTTTAAAAACACAAGCTCTGTTCGAGTGCTAGATGAATTAAGCTTTGTAGGTGTTTTCACTAATGGAGAAGAAAGAACGTTAGAATCCATGCGCTTTGAGCTTAGAGATTTTAATGCGCGACCTGAAACTGGGTTGCTATCGTTGAATGTTGTAATGGAAAATTTTGAATCACCAGATATTGATGTTCAGGTAAAAACGATTTTTGATTTAGATTATTTGGCACAATTTTTAAATGTTGAGCAATTAGAAAGGTTAGAAGGTAAAGTGGAGTTGGAAATGAATTTTCACGACATTATTGATTTAAAAAATCCAGAAAAGTCTATTGAAAAATTTAATGAAGCTTATTTCACTAAATTGAAAGTAGATAAACTAGGTTTTACCATCCCTGGCTACAAAGAAAGATTTGAAGACATCAATGTACGACTAAACATTGATGGAAATAGCGCTTCATTGGATAGATTTATATTAAAAGTTGGAGGTTCTGACTTGGCTATAGCTGGTGCTGTTTCTGATTTACCGGCAATCATTCACCATACAAACACACCTGTTAGCTCTAGGTTTAAAATAACTTCAAATGCTTTAGATATAAATGAGTTGACACTTGCACGTGGAGATGTTGTTGTGGAAGAATATATTCGTGATTTTGAAATGGATTTCGAATTTCTGAGCAGTGCAAAGGCATTAACAGAGTTTCCATATTTGCCAGTTGGAGATTTTAAATTGTCTAAGTTAAATGCGAAACTTACTAATTATCCTCATGCATTAAAGAATTTTACAGCAGATTTTCATATTGATACTACTTTCATGCTTATCAATGACTTTTCTGGTAAAATAGACGAAAGTGATATTCATTTAAAGGCTGCTATCAATAATTATCCTTTATGGTTTCAAGACTCTTTAAATGGTGATACGAAAATAGGGATTGATATTACATCTAATTTATTGCAGTTTAAAGATATATTCTCATTTGATGGTGAAAATTATGTTCCTGAAGATTACAGAGACGAAGAATTACGCAATTTAAAGGCACACTTAGATGCAGAATTACATTTTTTTGGCGGCTCGTTAGAATCTTCTGATGTTTACATAACGGAATTAACTGCCAAAGCCAACATGCACGCCATGGAGTTTGAACGTTTTGCAGGTAGAATACATATTGAAGACGACCATTTCACCGCAGAAAAATTTAGAGGGACAATAGGAAACACTTCTTTCACAACTGACATTAATTACTATTTTGGAGACGATGTTTCTTTAAAAAGAAGAAAAAACAAGTTGGTTTTTCGTTCACCACGTTTAGATTTTGACCAGTTGTTTGACTATCAAGCTCCTCCATCAACTAATGACCCAAATGCCGCACCTGTTGATCACGACAGTGTTTTTAGTCTTTTTGATATTCCTTTTCCAGATATGAGTTACAATGTAAAAATTGGAAAAATGAATTACCACAACTACTTAATTACCAATATAAACGCTGATTTACGCACTACAACAACACACAAGCTTTATGTTGACACTTTGCAAATGGATATTGTTGGCGGACATATCGACCTAAGTGGGTATTTCACAGGAGAAGATAGATCGAATATTTATTTCAGTCCGATATTACAAATAGACAATATTAATTTAGATAAGTTGATGCTCAAATTTGATAATTTTGGACAGGACGAAGTATTATCCGACCAACTTCATGGAATTGTAAGTGGGAAGATATGGGGTAAAATTCACATGCACGCTGATTTGGTACCGATTTTAGACGATTCAGAAATATACATAGATGTTGATATTGTCGGGGGAAGCATTGAAAATTATGGTCCATTAGAGGCATTGTCAGGATTTTTTGAGGACGATAAATTACATAAAGTATTATTTGATACGCTTCAAAATCAATTAAACTTGGTAAATGGAGTAATGACAGTCCCTGAAATGGTGATTAACACTAACCTTGGTTTTATCAAGGTTTCAGGAAAGCAAAATATGAGTGATGATACTATGGAGTACTATTTACGCGTTCCTTTGCGAATGATAACCTCTGTGGGGTCGAATAAATTATTTGGTGGAAGAAAAGATGGGAAAAACCCAGAGGATTTATCTGATTTTGACCCTAATAAAAAATATAGATTTGTAAATATTAAAATCGTTGGTGATGCCGAAGATTTTAAAGTTAGTTTAGGAAAGAATAAATCGAAGTAAGGTTTCTCAACTTGAATTTATACCTTTACTTTTTTTTAATGTAATACAGAAAATAAATATATAAAATGATTATTCATTTAAAGTCAACGATAAATCAAGAGCAAGCAGCAAATTTAGCTGCAACAAATAAAGCGTTTCATATAACATCGGAAGGAGTCAATGTTTTGATAACATCTTCTTCTTTAAAGGAATTGCCTAGCGAGTTAGTGCCGGTTACAGATGAATATTGGGTGTTTGAAAACGATATGCAGTTGGCATCGAGAAAATATAAAAGTAGTACAAGAAAAGTTTCTATTGGTAAAAATGTAATTGGTGGAAATACTAATAATTTACTACTCATTGGCGGTCCTTGCAGTGTTGAATCGGAAGATCAAATCAGAAGTAGTGCAGAATTATTATCATCGCTAAATTTATCGGTATTAAGAGGAGGTTGCTATAAGCCGAGAACAAGTCCTTACAGTTTTCAAGGCTTGGGATTTGAAGGGTTAATGCTTCTTTCAAAAATGCGTGATGAATTTGGGCATAGTATAATAACAGAAGTTCGCGACGCTACGCATGTTGCAGAAGTAATTGAACACAGCGATGTGGTTCAAATTGGGGCAAAAGCCATGTATGACCAAGGAATTCTTAGAGCTTGTGCTAAAATCAATAAACCTGTATTATTGAAAAGAGGTTTTGGCACAACATTACAAGAATTTGTGCAAGCAGCAGAGTTTATTCTATCCGGCGGCAACGAACAAGTTATTTTGTGCGAGCGAGGAATAAGAACTTTTGAAACCAAAACACGCTTTACCTTGGATTTGTGTGGGGTAGCTTATTTGCAAGAATACACGAGTTTGCCAGTTATTCTTGACCCAAGTCATGCTATTGGATTTGCTTATGGTGTAACTCCATTAGCAAAAGCTTGCGCAGCTATGGGAGTTGATGGGCTAATTATTGAAACACACCCAAATCCAAAAGTTGCAAAATCAGATGCATCTCAACAATTGACACATGATGGGTTTAAAGCGCTAAAATTGGAAGTTGAAAAGGTAGCAAATGCGATAGGATATAACGTGATTTAATGGAATTATTTAGTAAGAACATAGCATTTTTGTTACAGAAAAGAGGGGAGGGGTTAACCCATTTTCTTTCTAACCATTCTATCCAACGATTAGAAGATTTACCTTTATCTTTTTGGATAGACTTTGCGAGAAAGGAAGGGTGTCAACTTACTGATTTAATGCAGTTTTCTATTTCGGTTGATAGAGATAAGTTGCGTAACATAAAATTGCTTATCCTTGATGTTGATGGTGTAATGACAGATGGAGGAATGTATTTTGCCGAGTCAGGAGATCAGTTTAAAAAGTACAACACCAAAGACGGAATGGCGATCATTCATTTAACCAAGCAAAATTTTCAAGTTGGCATTATTTCCTCAGGGTTCAAGCAGGAACTTGTCAAATCAAGAGCTGAATTATTAGGTATTCAGCATTTTTACGTAGGTCGAGAACCTAAGATTGATATTTTAAAGCAATGGTGCTCCGATTTACAATTTTCACTTGAAGAGGTAGCCATAATCGGAGACGATATCAACGATTTATCCGTAATGAAAAATGTTGGTTTTTCCGCTTGTCCAAGCGATGCTGTGGAGGCTGTAAAATCGCATGTGGATCTTGTACTAAAACAGCAAGGAGGTCAAGCCTGTGTAAGAGAATTTATCGATAATTATTTGTTGGAGAGAAGGTTGGGGGAGTAGGTTATAAAGAAATTTTTGAAAGTCAATAGACCCACGCTTCGTAAGATTCTCCGTTTGTATCTACAATAGTAGAAATTTTTGAAAGTCAATAGACACAATTTCTCTTAATGAGAGAAGAAGAGATCTACAATAGTAGAAATTTTTGAAAGTCAATAGACATGAGCTTCACACTAAGGAGCATGTTTATCTACAATAGTAGAAATTTTTGAAAGTCAATAGACGTGAA
>SKGS01000175.1 GCA_007117355.1 Lishizhenia sp.
ATGGCGTCTAATTTCATGGCTGTAGCCAAGGTTTTATGCAATGACCCTGCAGAAACGTCCAATGTTTGGTTATAAAAATTGTAATTGATATCCGTATAATGTTTTCCTTTACGCACATTTGGAGACATCCCAATAGAATGTAAAATAAAGTCAATTTTACCACCAAGGATTTCCATAGACTCCGAAATTAATTTTTCTAAATCCTCAGTTTTGGTAGCGTCGGCAGGAATTACTTTACTTCCAGTTTTTTCTGCTAATTTATTGATTTCTCCCATTCGCATTGCTATAGGAGCATTTGTTAATACAAATGTTGCGCCTTCTTCATGTGCTTTTTCAGCCACTTTCCAAGCAATAGACATCTCATTTAATGCCCCGAAAATAATTCCTCGTTTACCTTTTAATAGATTGTTTGCCATAATTCCTTTTATTTTAAAACAAAAATAGAATTTTATTGTGAATAGAAGCATTTTTTATCTTGAGCGACAAGGGATAAACTCACTATTTTGCATTGATTAACGCTAGATAAAGACCAGCAGAATCTGTTAATTCAACCACCAAATACTTAGATTCAGAAGGGTAGCAAACGTGACCCACAAGGCATAAGGTACAAGTAAAAATGAGGCGATTCGGTCTATTCTCCAATAATGTTTAATCATGAACAAAATAAGCCCTAACATAATGAGGATTATCACTAAAGCAACTCCGGTTGCATGCAAACCAAAAAAGACAGGAGTCCAAGCTAAATTAAAAATAAAATGCACTCCGAAAATCCACATCCCTTTTGCTGCGTAGTTGCGGATAATTGGATAACGATTTTTAGTTGCTAATTGCCATAATCGACCAAAAGTTATTCCCATAAGCGTATACAAAAGTAACCACGCAGGACCAAAAATCCAGTTGGGAGGTGTAAAAAAAGGCTTTTTAATAGACTGGTACCAACCACCAATTGAACCAGAAGTAATAAGTCCACTTGCTGTTCCTAATACTACAATTAGTACAATACTGACCAAAACTTTAGGAAATAATCCTTTTCTAAAAGAAGATGTGCTGTGCGGATCTGAATGTATTTGCATGTGCCTCTATAATGTGTTTAATTTCTGGGGAATATCCCCCTCCCATACTTGTAACGGTTGGAATGTTGTTTTGTTTTGCAATGTTAAAAACGATTTCGTCTCGTTTTTTACACCCTTTTAAGGTAACACTCAATTTTCCCAATTTATCCGTTTCTATAATATCAACTCCCGACTGATACAAGATGAAATCAGGAACAAACTCTTTGAGTATAGCGTCCAAATGATATTCCAACATGTAAAGGTAGTCTTTGTCCTTTATACCGTCCTCCAAAGGTACATCTTTATCGGAAATCTCCTTTTTCAGTGGATAGTTATTTTTTCCATGCATACTAAAAGTAAACACCCGAGGTTCATTTTTGAATATTTCTGCAGTTCCATTTCCTTGATGTACATCCAAATCTACGACTAATATTTGTTGCGCTTTCTGTTTTTCCAAGAGCCAATTAGCCGCTATCGCAATATCGTTCAATAAACAGAATCCTTCTCCGCGATTGGTGTAAGCGTGATGTGTGCCTCCGGCAATATTCATAGCTACACCATACTCAAGTGCAAATTCGCAAGCTTTCCTTGTTCCTTCCATGATGATATGCTCTCGCTCAATTAAGCGCTGTGAATGAGGAAAACCCGTTTTTCGTTGTTCCCTTGGTGTTAATTTAAGCTCTTTCAATGCTTTTACGTACTCCGCATCATGAACCGCTATTACAAATTCTTCGACAATTCTTGCAGGATTAAAAAAATTAGATTCATCTACGGTTCCCTCATACAGGAGTTGTCGGGGCAACAGATCGTATTTCTCCATGGGAAACCGATGTCCCTCTGGTAATGGTTGTACATAAAAATTATTGTAAGCAATTTTAAGCATAAGTATAATTAAGGTGCCACTAATCGCATTAATTCAGCTGCTGTAATCGCTCCGAAAGTTCCAATGAAATAACCAAATACCGCCATTAGTACTCCAACTGTCGTCAACGCTGGATGAAATGCATTAGCAACAATAGGAGCAGAAGCAGCGCCTCCAACATTCGCTTGACTACCTACTGCTAAAAAGAAAAAGGGAGCTCGAATTAATTTAGCCACTAAAATCAATAGTCCTGCATGAAAAGCCATCCAAACTAGTCCTACAAAAATCAGTAAAGGGTTGTGAAAAACTTGAGAAACATCTACCTTCATTCCTATCGTTGCTACCAAAATATAGAGAAATACAGAACCAATTTTAGAGGCTCCCACTCCTTCGTAGGATTTCGCTTTCGTAAAGCTTAGGATTAATCCGTAAAAGGTAGAAAGCACAACCATCCAGAAGAATTCACTGGCAAAAGTACTGGTTTTTCCGAAGTTTTGCTGAAAGAAGTCTGCAAAAAATGACGCACAAAAATGAGCTAAAGCAACACCGCCAAAGACTAATCCAGCGATTACCATAAAGTCGGTTAATGTAACTTTTCGATCCACTGATTTTTGAAAATTTTCCACTTTCACTACTAAATCATCAATTGCTGTGCTATCTGCTTTTAACCATCGATCGATGCGTTTTGTTTTGCCAATTCCAAATAAAATCACAGCCATCCAAATATTCGCCACGACAATATCAACGATGAGCATGCTACCGAAAAGACTTTCTTTGAATTTATACGTTTCCAACATTGCTGCTTGATTTGCTCCACCACCAATCCAACTTCCTGCTATGGTAGCCAAACCTCGCCAAGTAGCTTCATTCCCCTCCCCTCCTACTGTTTCGGGAGAAATCATACTAAATAACCAAACAGAAAAAACGCCTCCAATTATAATTCCTACAGTTCCTGTAAAAAACATAATCAAACTTTTAGAACCTAGCCCCAATAAGGCTTTTAAATCCACTGATAAAATTAAAAGAATCAATGAACCAGGCAATAAGTAGCGACTGGACATGTAGTATAGTCCACTTACATCAGGGTTGATAATGTTTAATGAAGTAAAAGCTGCAGGAATCATATAGCATAAGAACAGTGCAGGGATTACGGTGTAAATTCGCTTCCACGTTTTTTGTTCTAACCCCGAAGTATAAAAGATAAATGCTAAAATTAAAAGCAATAGTCCAAAAACCACTTTGTCGTCCGTAATCAGAGGTTGCTTCGGAGGGTTTTCTAAAAAAGTAAATACGACATTCGTTTGTTTACTTCCCATTAATTGCTGTTGCTCACCATTTTGCATAGGAATTACAGCAATCGACAGCATGCCATTCGCACCGGGATTTCTAAAAAGAATATCTCCCACCTTATTCACATACATACTGTCTTCTTGAAAAACAATGAGTACCGAATCTGCGTTTTGTAATTGTCTCCTGTCTTGATCGGTAAACACTATTAATCCATTCGGTTGAACATCGTATTTCTTTACTGTTTCAAAGGGGTATAATGTAATTCCACTGGTGCTTTCCAACTCTAACATTTCATTCAACACCAATAACGAGTCTTGTTGATTGGTCATTAGTTTTTCCTGCTGTTGTCCAAGGGAAAAAAGAGCGAAATTCAACGAAAATAGAAGTACAATTAGTTTACGCATAATTTATTTTTTAGCGTTTCAAAACTACGAAACATTTTACTAATTATTAGTAGGCCTTAGCGCAAACTCATGCCATTGGTCTGGGAAATCATTTTTAAAAGAGAACCCACGGCTGAAGTTCTAGTGGTTATCTTTTTCTTGTTATTTGCGATTTCGGCACAACAACTGGTTAAATCAGTTCGGTAGTTTCAATTTTCAGAAGGAAAAAAAATATGTACTTATGCTAAAATTGAAATGCTACCTTTCCTACTATCATTTCAGCCACATGACGGTGAGCTTTGACTTCTACACCGAAAAGCACGCCTGAATTATGGAGATAAGCAATTCCCCATTTATGGTAAAGTCGGTCATTTTCTTGGAGTTGATCAAACACATAGGTACCAATTTTTTGTGAGAAGCGAAAATCACCAAGAATGAATTCGTGTCCGACATTTACGCTTATACGATGATGATTTTTATTGAGTTCTTCAACTTCAATTTTACGTGCTAAACTTTGATCCATATTCCACTCGATTCCACCCAGTAATGAATGCAAATTCGACAAATAATACCCCATTAAAAACGTTGAACCGAAGACCAAAAAACGTTCTTTTTCCTCAAAAGTACGCGATAAAGCAGAGCCATAAATTTCGAAGCGACGAAACCATGGACTATCGTTATATACTTTTGGTTGGACATCTTGTCTATTCATGAAAGGGGTGAAATTTGGTACGAAATATGCCCCAAGTCCCAGTGATATCCAATTAATTCCTTTATTGGGTTGTTCCAATCCACCGTTTGAAATATGATTAAACGATGTAGATAAATCAAAAATCCATTGATCTTTCCATTGAAACTCTATACCACCAGCAAATTGTAACGAAAAATTGACGGGTAGTGAATAGGATTCGTTATGCGGATTATTTGTGAAGTCGTGTGGATTAGAGTTATAACTCACCCCACCCGTTCCCCGAATAAACGGACTCAATCGACTCGTTTGTAAAAAATGATATTGCACAAAATAAGCCACATGCGCTCCACTTCCTAGGATTTCGTTGTCGTAATTTTGATACCCCAAAACAAAACCCGTTGTTGGATAACACCTGCATAAATCCCAACTAGTTTGTCCTTTAAAACGTTTTGACCACTCGATATCAATGGCATACGGTCGAGCTCCCGAAGTATTTTCCACATCTTCTGAGTGTACAAAAACACTCCCCACATAAGACCTTACACCAACTTTTCGATAGCTATTATTTTCTTTCTGAGCATGAACAAAGCAACTACTTCCTGCTGTAAAAAGAAGGAATATAAGTGTTTTTAAAATCTGGATTTTGCTCATCGTACCTAATTATGCTTTTTCAACAGCTAAAAATAATGATTTTAGAGGATTTTTGAAGTGATCAGTGAAAGCACAATCCCTTACTTTTTTTTGTAAATGAGTTCTCCTAAGCAGACTATATTTGAAAGCTACTTGATAGTACTTAGGATCGAGCTTGGTAACTCAATACAGTAAACTGAATCTTTTCCGGGTTCTAGTCGTAATCAAAATTATTACAGGTAAATTAAAGGCAACAAAAAACCCATTGATAAAATTACCAATGGGTTTTTAGAACTTCAAAAAATATATTAACCGATAACTTTTACATTAACTGCATTCAATCCTTTTCTTCCTTGTTCTACTTCGAATTCAACTTTATCGTCTTCACGAATTTCATCGATAAGACCGTTAGCGTGTACAAAAATGTCTCCACTTTGATCTTCTTGTTTGATAAATCCGAATCCTTTGTCGTTGTTAAAAAACTTAACTGTTCCTGATGGCATAATAAAAAATTTAAAATAATATAGGCAAATGTACGGTGAACAATCCGACTTACCTAATTAATTATGTGATTTTTTCATAAAATAATAATTAACGGATACTTTATGGATAAGAACAATACTGAATTGAAGCGTTTTATCTGAGCTATAACGGGGGAAGCATCTGAATTTAAGCTTCGGTTAACTCCATTATAAAAAAGTACTTATTTTTGTAGTATGCTTCATTTAGTTGGTGTTGACAGTTCGTCATATTTAAAGGATTCATGAAAAAAATCAAAATCAATAGAGAAAGAATAGATCAGTTATCCTTAGAAGACACATTGCCTCTGATGAAGCAAATCAAGTCTTTTACACTTGGAAAACAAAAACCCGATAGCTTTACACGATTTATTTTTAACCTAAATTTTACGGGGTGGTTGCTCCTATTTGGTTGGAACACGCTCAGCTTTATCGCGCTATCTTTCTCTGATTTAATTAAAGAAGAAAAGGGGTTTTCTGTGAATGCCATCATAAGAAGACAAGGCCGAGAATACGGTTTCGAAGGTCAGGATTTCTTGGATAATTTTTATGTTTACCTGGAACTACAGTTTATTATTTTATCGGTTCTACTTGTCGGGATAACCCTACTGTATAGAAAGAAAAAAAGTTTTGCTTTTTTATTTTTTGGAGCGTTTCTTTTTCATTTTGCTTCACTATTCTATTTATTGGGTATTCAGTATTTCATAGAGGATATTACCTTGTTCGATAAACTGCTGTATGCGGTAATGCTGATATCTGGAGGAGTGAGTGTTTGGGTTTTAAGACATTAAGATTTTAAGATGTTAAGACGTTATAACGGCGAATAGTAATTGAGATAAGTCTTAACATCTTAAAGCGAAGCG
>SKGS01000014.1 GCA_007117355.1 Lishizhenia sp.
AAATCGGGACGCAATGACCGGACTAAACAACACCGAAATGGTGTATTTTTATTTCATTTTTTTACACTAATCGCTTTTAGTGTTTCCGAGCTTGCGACCTTCCCGATTCTTAAATCGGGACACAATGACCGGACTAAACAACTCCGAAATGGTGTATTTTTATTTCAATTTTTTACACTAATCGTTTTTAGTGTTTCCGAGCTTGCGACCTTCCCGATTCTTAAATCGGGACGCAATGACCGGACTGTACGACACCTAAATGGTGTACTCTTATTTTATTTTTTTACACTAATCGTTTTTAGTGACTCCGAACTTGCGAACTTCCCGATTCCTGTATCAGGACACGATGACCGGGCTTAACAACACCGAAATGGTGTGTTTTATTTCAATTTTTTTACACTAATCGTTTTTAGTGTGTTGAACCAAACTTGTTAATTTAGGACTGCAAAAATAGCTTCTTTTTATGTAAAACTCAAATGAATTAAAAAAAATATTTTAATTTGCGAAGTTATTTTTTCAAGTGTATATAATTCAGTCAATTAAAGTATTACTTTTTAATTTTACAGTGAATAAAGCTCTATAAAATGAGCAGAACTATAATAAAAAATTCAGTTTTCAAAGAATTTTGCGGTGGAGGCGGGATTCGAACCCGCGGTACGGTTGCCCGTACGTCAGTTTAGCAAACTGGTGGTTTCAGCCACTCACCCACTCCACCTAAAGCTTCTTAAAGCGGTGGCAAAAATAGTAATTGTAAATGTTAATTCACTTGTTTTTAGCTAAAAATTTCCAATTATTTTAAATCAAGAACTAATCAACTGAAAGACTGATACTTAATAACACGGGGGTAATAGCAAGTTACTCAACACATTCAAAAACATAATTAAATGTATTGCAGTGATAGCCTGATGAATAACCGAACTGTCACGGTCATCCACAGTTTTACCTACAAAAATCCAAAAAGATATTGCTATCACTAGATAAAATAAAATATACGAGTCATCTTCTGTTAAAGTTAAAACAACCCCCTGAGAGATAATAAAAAGTGCTACAAAAAATAATATCCCGTTTTTCTTATCCTTTTGAAACAACGTCGCAAATAGAGCAACAAGGGCAAAGTGAGGAAGTGTTAAATACCATACTTCATTTAACGAGTCAAGAATAAAGTCTAATTTGACGAGTGATAATAAAGTCATTAAAATTAATTCTGATGAGAGTAAGAAAAAAGCACCTGCAAGTATCAACCCGATTTTCTTCTTTCTTTCCTTAGTGTAGAATATAGAAATAGTAACAATTATAGCATATAGAATATTTGTAATTGGAAGAATGGGTAAAAAATGTCCTATTGAGACAAGATTAATCAATCCAGAAATAAGATGAAACAGTACAACAACGGATATCCATTTTGTGTAATTGTTTATGTTTGAATAGGTTTTCATGGTATCTAAATCAGTGTTCATGGTATTAAGTTTTTGTCTTAACAATAAAAAACGAGAACAATAAACTAATTATTTCTTTTCCAAGGCTTTTTCTACAAATTCAAATGTAGAAAGCACCTCCGGTTTTCCATTTACAACAGCGACATCATGCTCGAAATGAGCGCTTGGTTTGCCGTCAGCTGTTACGATTGTCCAATTATCTGCCAAGTATTTGACTTTTTCCGTTCCAAGGTTAATCATGGGTTCTATTGCTATGGTCAACCCTTCTTGAATTTTTTTACCACGACCTCTTCTGCCATAATTTGGAACTTGTGGTTCTTCGTGCATTGTTTTTCCAAGTCCATGACCAACTAATTCACGAACAACTCCATAACCATTATTTTCTGCATGTTGTTGTATATAGAATCCAATATCTCCAATACGATTTCCAGCTCTAGTTTGCGCAATACCTATGTCTAAACATTCCTTAGTTACTTCTAATAATTTCAAGACTTCTGGTTTTACATTTCCAACTGCAAAAGTATATGCATGGTCTCCGTAATATCCTTCAAAAATAGCTCCACAATCAACAGAAACGATATCACCATCTTTTATTGGAGTATTGGTTGGTATTCCATGTACTACTTGTTCATTGATAGAAATACATAGTGTATTAGGGAAGTCATAGAGTCCTAGAAATCCTGGTATTGCGTTCTGGCTACGAATATAATTTTCAGCAATAGCATCCAATTCTAAAGGAGTTACTCCGACTTCAATAGCCTCTGCAACCTTTCCTAAAGTACGGCTTACAATTTGCGCAGCTTCACGCATGATTTCTATTTCCTCAGGTGTTTTGTAAACAATCATATTTTTATTCAAAAACTTCATAAAATGCAAAGAAACGAAAAAAGGGAACATTAAATGCTCCCTTTTTTGAATTTGACTTATTTCACAAAGTAAATTACAATACTCTGTTTCTTATCTGTTTCTTAAGCTAATATTTCTTTCACTTTATCCGCTGCTTCTTGCAATAAAACCGCTGAGTGAACATTCAAGCCAGAGTCATCAATCAGTTTTTTCGCTTCAACAGCATTCGTTCCTTGTAAACGAACAATAATTGGAACAGGAATATTACCCATATTCTTATATGCATCAACTACACCTTGTGCAACACGATCACATCGAACAATTCCACCGAAGATGTTAATTAAAATTGCTTTTACGTTTTCATCTTTCAAAATGATTGAAAATGCTTTTTCAACTCGCTCTGCATCAGCTGTTCCGCCTACATCCAAAAAGTTAGCAGGGTTACCTCCAGATTGTTTAATGATATCCATTGTAGCCATTGCTAAACCAGCTCCATTTACCATACATCCAACATTTCCGTCGAGCTTAACAAAGTTTAATCCCGCTTCACCAGCTTCCACTTCCGTTGGATCCTCTTCTGATTTATCTCTCATTGCAGCATAATCAGGATGTCTAAATAACGCATTGTCATCCAACGTTACTTTAGCATCAACAGCAATAATTTTATCATCTGAAGTTTTTAATACTGGATTTATCTCAAACATAGATGCATCACAACCAATGTAAGCATTATAAAGTGCCGTAACAAACTTGGTCATTTCTTTAAACGCTTTACCACTTAAACCAAGGTTAAATGCAATTTTTCTAGCTTGAAATCCTTGCAGACCAATACCTGGATCAACTTCTTCTTTGAAAATCAAATGTGGAGTTTCTTCCGCAACAGTTTCAATATCCATACCTCCTTCGGTAGAATACATGATGGTATTAACACCTTTTTCTCTATCCAAAAGAACAGACATGTAAATCTCGGAAGTTTCACTTTCTCCAGGGTAATATACATCTTCAGCAATTAAAACCTTGTTTACTTTCTTTCCTACACCATTTGTTTGAAGTGTTTCAAGATGCCCCCCTAAAATTCCTTTTACTGTCTCCTCAACTTTATCAATGCCTTTAGCCAAAACAACACCTCTAGAACCTGTTTCTTCAACTGTTCCTTTTCCACGTCCTCCAGCATGAATTTGAGCTTTAACAACATACCATGATGTCCCTGTGCTATCCGTTAATTCTTTTGCTTTTGAAACAGCATCTTCTAATTTTTCTACAACTACTCCTTCTTGAATCGCTACACCGAAGCTTTTCAAAATGGATTTACCTTGATATTCGTGTAAGTTCATTTTTTTATCTAAATTTATTAGGGCACTAAATTATAGTTTATTGTGGCAATATTCAAGCTATTAAACAGAAACTTATCAAAGATTTAACCTACTTTGTTTATCAGTCTTGAGTCAAACAACTTCTAACTTATTGAATATCGGAATGTAACGATTATTTTTATGTGATTTCACTTCGTCTTATTGTCGAATAAGCTGTTTAATAAAAGGAATCTTGATCTTCAAAATAGATTTATGGCTCTACCATTAATTTAATGAGAGTTAATTTAAATAAGTCGTGGTGAAAGTTCAAACCTTTTTGTCTTAGGCACAATTTAAATATTTCAAGGAAATAATCTGCCCAACCAATATCAGTACATTATCATCAACTTGCTTTTTGAATAAACACTTTGAAAAGATAATTACTATTAGGTATCGATTAGCTTTTTTTTCTTTTTACTTTTTGCCGAAGCAGAAAAAGTAAACAAAACTGCTTTTGCCTAGGAATCAAAAGTTTTAAAGGCGTTTGCTGCGCACCACAGATGACCTTTTCTCTCCATGCTTTTGCTTCGCACGCAATTTCGTGATGGTCACTGCTAACGCTGATAAAACTTTGGATATAAGGATGTTCAAATGACTTTTTGCGAAAAAGAAAACAATTCTGTTAAAGCTTTTTGAAAGAGCAATTAGTTTCAAAGGCATAAAATTTATAAAATAAATTTTGATGATGACTTTAGCCTTTCCCACTAAAATAACAGTAGAACCTGAATTATTACTTCTTTTGATTTACTTGAATATTTGGAGGTTAATTAAATGAAAATTCTTTGATTTGAATCACAGGTTCGGGGCCATCCAGTCCTTTCTTTCCAATAAGTCCATCTTTTCCAGGTTGTCCATCCTGTGCCTCTTCTTGACCCGATGCAGGTCTTCCAGCTTTACCTCCTTGACCAGCTAAACCCGCGTTACCTGCTCTTCCGCCATTATTGCGAACAATTAATTTCTTTTCAAAATTACTAGCATTAGGATGGATAAAAACCATTACAGATGCACCGTTTCCACTGTTACCTCCATTACCACCATCTCCACCGTCTCCGCCATTCCCAGGCAACCTATCCTCTGATTTCGAGCCTCTTCTCCCTCTTCCTCCGTCGCCACCATTTCCTCCTGAGCCGCCATCTCCACCTGAAACATCAATTGTGATTTTATCGCAGTTACTTGATTGATAAGTCCAAGTTGAATCCTTGTGATTCATTTCAACTTTTACAAAAACTGTATTTAGTTTTTCATTTTGCCAAACATAGGCTGTAATTGGGGTTGCGTTAGCGCCATCCTCGCCATTATCTGCATTTCTACCTTCCCTACCCTCTGTTAATACCATCCGACCAAAACGATTCAATCTGTTTCTTGCCTGATCACCAGATTCTCCACGAAAATCAACAAATAATGGCCCTTGAAAATTGAAATTTAGTTTATGGGTAACTTTCTTCTCATTTTTTCCACTTTTTAGAACAGCATTTAACTCTAAATGACTTGTGTTTTTATTTCTTGGACGTGTTTCTATGATTAATTTACTTTCTTTTTTATCATAATAAAAACCATCTCCGGTTAGAGAAAAGGTAGGGTTATTGGAAACATTAATTTTTTCTCCTGATTTTTTAACGGCGAAAACCATTAAGCTTATGGTGTCTCCAAAATGAATTGGTCTTTGTTGATTATATTGAAAATCCAGCGTTTTAATAGCAGAAAGTTCCAATTTATTACTACCACAACCCATTAAAAATAAAGCGATTAACAGAAAAAATATTGTCTTCATGCTGATAGATTTTATATGAAATTAGTAAAATCTTATCATTTAGAGACATTCCGAGTTAAAAACTCAACTAATTTCTGAAAAGCCTTAGCTCTATGACTAAATTTATTTTTCTCAGATAAAGTCATTTCAGCAAAAGTTTTTGTTTGTCCATTTGGCACAAATACTGGATCATACCCAAAACCATTTTCACCTCTTCTTTCCTTTAAAATTTCTCCATTTGCTATTCCTTCAAAGGTTATTACTTTTCCATTTAAAACTAAAGCAATCACTGTTTTAAAACGAGCTTTCCTATTGTTTTGACCGTCAAGTTCATTCAATAATTTTTCTATATTTTTAAAGTCACTTCTATCTTCTCCAGCGTATCTGGCACTATGCACTCCTGGCGCATTGCCCAAAGCTTCCACTTCTAAACCAGTGTCGTCAGAAAAACAGTTCTCTTTATACATTTGATACACATAATTGGCTTTTTGGAGTGCGTTTCCCTCAATAGTATCTGATGTTTCAGGAATATCTTCAAAACAACCAATATCTTGCAATGACTTTAACTGAATACTATTGGATAGTAATTGTTGAACTTCTGAGACTTTATTTTTATTATTCGTTGCAAAAATGATTTCCATAATTATAAAATTTAAAAAAAGGGTGTCCGATTAATCGAGCACCCTTCAAGATAAAAACTATTCCGAAATTAAAGACCGAAAGCTTCTTTAATTTTATCCACAAAGTCTAATTTTTCCCAAGTAAACGTTTCAACTTCATGTGTTATTTCTTTTCCAGCATTTTTAAACGTGATTTTTTTAATCTCTGGCTTTCTTCCCATGTGACCATAGGCAGCTGTATCACTATAAATTGGCTCTCTTAATTTCAATCT
>SKGS01000192.1 GCA_007117355.1 Lishizhenia sp.
AGATTGAATCTCTTGTAATTTAGCGAGTACTTTTTTAAGTCGATCCGGCTCGTTTCCTTCCCAATTTATTTGTGGAGCTAATCGAATTCTTGCGCCATTGGCACCACCCCGGTAATCAGAACAGCGAAAAGTTCGAGCACTATCCCAAGCAGTAGTTATTAATTCAGCTTGCGAAAGTCCACTGCTTAATAGTTTAGTTTTAAGCTCGCTGACTTCTGAATCTGTTAAGGTGTAGTCGGTAGTTGGAACTGGATCTTGCCAAATTAAATCTTCTGTTGGTACATCAGCTCCTAAATACCTACTTTTTGGACCTAAGTCTCTGTGCGTTAATTTAAACCAAGCTTTTGCAAATACTTCTTCAAAGTATTTAGGGTCTTTATAAAAACGTTCTGAAATGGCTCTATATGCTGGATCCATCTTCATTGCCATGTCCGCATCGGTCATAATTGGGTTTCTTCTAACGCCTTCAATATGTGCATCAAAAGGTTTGTCTTCCTCTTTGCAATTAATCGGTTCCCATTGCCAAGCTCCAGCTGGACTTTTTTTCAATTCCCATTCGTAGTTCAATAGCAAATGAAAATAGGTGTGATTCCACCTGTCGGGAGTTGTTGTCCATGCTCCTTCTAAACCACTTGTAACCGTGTTTTCGGCATTTCCTTTTGGATTTATCCAACCAAATCCTTGTGTTTCTAACTCTGATGCTTCGGGATCTGGACCAAGTTTTGATGCATCTCCGTTACCATGGGTTTTTCCAACAGTATGACCGCCAGCTGTTAAAGCAACAGTTTCTTCGTCATTCATCGCCATACGCTTAAATGTTGTGCGCACATCATGAGCCGTTTTTAATGGATCTGGGTTACCATCAACTCCTTCTGGATTTACATAAATAAGTCCCATTTGCACTGCGGCTAAAGGGTTTTCAAGTGATTCACTAGAAGTGTCCTCATACCTTGATTTGCCAAGCCATTCTTTTTCAGAACCCCAATTGATGTCTTTTTCAGGATGCCAAATGTCTTCTCGTCCACCTGCAAATCCAAAAGTCTTAAAGCCCATAGATTCGTACGCCATATTTCCAGCGAGAATAATCAAATCAGCCCAAGAGAGGCTATTTCCATATTTTTTCTTAATAGGCCATAAAAGTCTTCTTGCTTTGTCGAGGTTAGCATTATCTGGCCAGCTGTTGATAGGTGCAAAACGTTGATTTCCTGTATTAGCGCCACCGCGACCATCGGCAACTCTGTATGTGCCGGCAGCATGCCAAGCCATTCTAATCATTAGTCCGCCGTAGTGCCCCCAATCCGCAGGCCACCAATCTTGGCTGTCTGTCATAAGGATTTTCAAATCGGATTTAACCGCATCCAAGTCGAGTTTTAAAAATGCTGCTTTATAGTTAAATTTTTCATCATTAGGATTCGATTTTTTATCGTGTTGATGTAAAATATCCAAATTAAGGGCTTTTGGCCACCAATCCATTACATCGTCTTGCTTTTCTGTATTTCCTCCGTGCATTACAGGACACTTTCCTTTGCTTTCATTTTCCATTTTTTTAACTTTAAATGTTGTTAATTAGTTGTTTACGTGTTCTGAAGTGACTCGTGCAGTTGAACCTTACTCATTTACTTTCAGCAAGTCTATTTTGTGATTCAATAAACTGGTTTATTGCTTCGCACTAAAGATAAAAAGATTTGTAAATAAACAGCCTTAATTTTCTGATTAATTTCAGAATTCTTTTACTCCTTATTTAAGAAAATTCAAGAGTTTAATTTTTTGGTGATTGACAAATTCAAATTGCCCTATTTTAGGTTTTTTAGTATGGATTACTTCTTTGAATTCATTCGATAAAACCTCAGGAACAACAATGGTTATTTCTTCAAAATAGCGATAGGTACTATCATTTAAAGGTACTAGTGTAAGGTTTAATTCTTCTTCTTGCGTGTAATAACGATTAGGATCAACTACTAAATTAAACGGTGAATTAGTAAGTGCGGGAATTTTGGTGATTATTTTATCCAGTTTGTAATGTGTATTTGTTCCATCTGAAAAACGGTGTGGCATTTTTGTGATTTCAATTTTTAGAACATACGCATAACCCCATTCAAAATCAAATCCTTCAATGCGATCGATTTCTTTTTCTTCAGAAGTTAAAACCAATCGTTTAAAATGCTCATAATTCTGTAAAGATTTATAGGGTTCTAGTCGAATTAATTCAACCACTTTAATTGGTTCGTTAAACCCTGAAAACAGAAATAGCATCCAAAGGGCAAAGAAAAATTTATTGATTTTAAACATATCAAGTTTTTCACAACGAATATAGGAAAAATATAAGATGTTTCTATTGTTTTCTCGCGGCTTGAACCGTTCTGAAAAGATTATTTGACTGAAAGTTAGAACTTCCTTACAAACTTTTTTCAATAATTTTTCTCAAGTCAGCTCTAGAATAAACTCCCGAGCCTCGCCAGATAATTTCTCCCTTTTTGAATAACAAGAAAGTTGGTACACCCCGAACTTTGTATTTAGCCGATGCAGGAATGTTTTTATCGACGTCCACCTTTAGAATACGCAGATTATCTTTAAATTCGTTTTTAACGTCATCAACAATTGGGCTCATCGTCTGACAAGGACCACACCATGTAGCATAGAAGTCAACTAAAACAGGCGTTTCGCCTTTGATGATTTCACTGAAATCAGACATTGTTATTTTTCTTTTTTTAAGCGTTGTATTTTTCTATCGCATCAGGTTTGTAACTGCTAAAAAAGTTCATCCATATTAATCTTCCTCCTCGAAAAGTAATAGGTGCTAAAACCACCAGAACGAGAAGAATATTGATGATATAAACCCAATAAGGTGTTTCGGAATAAATCAAATATGTAAGTATGAAGGTCGCAACAGAAATAGCAACTGTTAGTGCATAGGCAACATACATTGCGCCATAAAAGAATCCAGTTTCAATTTCGTATTTATGACCACATTCCGAGCAGCGTTCTTCCATTACGTCAAACTTACTAGGATGAAATACTTGTTTGTGCTTAAACACTTTGCCTTCGTGACAAACAGGACATTTCCCCTTAAAAATGCTATATAATTTATTTCCTTTCAAACCCATAATTGATGCAAAATTACAGGTTATCGGTCTTCTAAAATGTGATAAAAGTCACTAAATAACTCATTTCTTTTAAAATTTAGAGCAATTAGAGATTTTAATGTACCAACATAGGACGAGTTTCGATGAACTACTGAAATCGAATAGCTTTGACTGGTGATATTTTAGTTATCACATAAGATGGAATTATCAGTGCTGCTGTGCAAAGCACCAACGTTCCAATATTGAGTAAAATCAAATACCAAATATTTAATTCTATTGGAACAGCATTCAAATAATATACTTCTGGGTTTAATGGTATGAGCGTGAAATATTGTTGAGCAAGACAGATAGTTATACCAATGAGATTTCCCCAAAACATGCCGCGAAGAACAATGAAAACCGTTTGATACAAAAATATTTTTCGGATTTGCCAATTGGTAGAGCCAAGTGCTTTTAATAAGCCGATAAAACTTGTTTTTGAAAGAATTAAAACCAACAATCCTGAACCCATATTGATGATACTAACGATGAGCATCAGGAATAAAATAATCCAAACATTGACATCTAAAAAGCTCAACCAAAGAAAAATATCTTCTTGTTCTTCGAAAATACTCCTTACTCGAAAATCGTTGGCTAGCTCCATGGAAGAATAGACAACTTTTGATTTAACTTTTTGGGAAATAGCATCTAAATTACTGAAATCATCGACCAAAATTTCATAACCTCCTACATAGTGAGAATGAGAACCTTTGCCATTAATTAGCCTTATTTTATAACGTTTTCCTCCATGCATTGGAATAGCGAATTGTGTACCGTCATCATTCAGATATTCTACCGAAAACCTGTTTCCATTTAAGCTAAGAGGGTAGCAAGGCAAGTTTTTCTCTCCTGAAACACGAATTTCAATCATTGCAGTATCCGGAATTGTTGTTTCCTCTAACGGTTCACGGATAGAGCGCCAATAATCCGAAACGACGACTTTAATCGTAGTGTCTTTTCCTCCGCAATATGTAATGCCTTTCACACTTTCAAAACCTTCGCCCCAATCATAGCGATAATTCCCATTACCACCTTTAGCTTCTGCAAGAAGAACAAATTGACCATCTGAGGTTATCGTATCAGCAAAACGGAAGGAAACTTTAATTCCCCAATCATTCATTTGTTGAATTTTACGAATATCTGCAAAAACAACTTGACGGTCTTGTTCTTCAAATCCTGTTTCGAAAATACCTACAACCTTTTGCTTTTGCTTTATGGGTTGTGATTTTATATAAAAGACACTCACTTCGTCTCCAACTTGAAGTTTCAGATTAGTAGCAATTCGTCTAGAAATCAATATTTCTTCAGAAACTTCATTTAAGCTGTAATTTGGTAATTGCCCTTCAACGAGGTGTTCCCTGAAAAACTCCCAATTGAATTCTTCTCCAACCCCCTTAATTATCACTCCTTGAATTTCTTGTTGAATTTGAAATGTGTCTTTTTCTTGAAGTGAATAAAACGTTGTATCTATTTCAGATTGGAGAAGAGCGGGCTTATAGGCAAAGCGCTGAATATTATTTATTCCTTCTATTCCAAAAATTTCATTTTCTAAATTTTCCTGACGCTCAAATGGACGAGACTCAAATGCGTTATAGTCTCCTGCTCTTAAAATAGTTAAATGAGACCCGAATCCAGTAACCTTGTTTTTGACTTCATTTTGAAAACCAATTACAACAGCAATCGTAACAATGTTTACTATCATTGCTAAAATGATACTAACTTTTGAAATGCGAATGATAGGTCTGGAAACTTTACTATCTTCGCCTTTTCCTTGTTGTATTTTTTTTGCTATGAAATATGCAGTGTTCATGAAGTCTATGAAATCCGTGCGAAGTTACACAAAGCCTTTGGTGTTAAAAAGCTTTTTTATTTTTTTCCTGTTTTCTTGTTCTTCACAAACCGAAACTGAATTGCAAAGTGGGGCAGAACCTCAAGTTGTTTCATCGGAAAATGATTCTATAGAAAAACCATTAATTCTTGGTGCAGAGAGAATGGGTTTATATCTTCCTATGCTTGAAAGCAAAAAAGTTGGTTTTGTTGGAAACCAAACATCTGCGATTGGGAAAACTCATTTGGTTGACACACTAAAGCAGTTAGGGGTTAATCTTCAAGTAATTTTCTCGCCTGAACATGGTTTTAGAGGAGAAGCCGATGCTGGCGAAAAAGTTAGCTCTGGAATAGATCAAAAAACTGGAATCAAAGTAGTTTCTCTTTATGGAAATAATAAAAAACCAAAAGCTGAAGATATTTCTGGCTTAGATGTTGTTGTTTTTGATATTCAAGATGTTGGTGCTCGTTTCTATACGTATATTTCTACGCTTCATTATGTGATGGAAACTTGTGCAGAGCAAAATGTTCCGCTCTTGGTTTTAGATAGGCCAAATCCCAATGGCCATTATGTGGATGGTCCAGTTTTGAAAAAAGAATATACTTCATTTGTTGGTATGCACTCTATTCCTATTGTTCACGGAATGACGATAGGAGAGTATGCACAAATGATTAACGGAGAGGCATGGTTAAAGAATGGTGCTATTTGTTCTTTGGAGGTAATCACCTGTGAAAATTATAATCGAGATTTACCTTATTCACTTCCTGTTCCTCCATCTCCAAATTTGCGAACAGATGCTGCAATAGCGCTTTATCCAAGTTTGTGTCTTTTTGAAGGCACAGTGGTTAGTGAAGGTCGTGGAACTGAAAAGCCTTTTGAAATTTTTGGACATCCAAAGTTGCCAGCTGACCGCTATCCATATTCGTTTACTCCTAAACCTGGATTTGGGTCAAAATCACCAAAACTAAACGGTCAAAAATGCAATGGATTAGATTTGTCTTCTTTTGGTGAAGAAGGGATGAACGAATTAAACATTGATTGGCTTATTGATGCATATTCCGATTTTCAAGGAGATGATTTTTTCATAACTAAAAATCGTTGGTTTGATATTTTAGCTGGAACAGATGAGTTAAGAAAAGCCATTGTTGCAGGAAAAACAGCTGAAGAAATCCGTGCTTCTTGGCAAACGGAAATAAAGTTGTTTAAACAAAAACGAGAGAAGTATTTGTTGTATTAAGCTTTCATGCTTGCCTTGAATTTATGAGGCAACCAACAGCTAAAATTGCCTCTAAACGGTAAAAGTTTTTGTTGTAGGTTTTTCCATCAGAAGCAGTTGTTTCCATTTTAGAAACAACTGAATTCTCCTCTAATTTCTGATTTTTTAAAATGTTTACTCACGGCAGGTGTTTTTACCCCAAACAATTCCGCCATAGCTTTTTGAGTCAGCCAGAAAGTGCCATTTTGAAAGTAAACAGAAACATGCTGAGTTTATTTGAACTATTACTTTCCTCTCTTCTTTTTCGGTACAGGGTCATAACCAAATGTTCCCCAAGGGTGACAAGATGAGATTCGCTTTAATCCAAGCCATGTGCCTTTAATTATTCCCCACTCTTTGATAGCCTCAATAGCGTAATTAGAGCAAGTAGGCTCATGTCGGCAATTTTGACCTAGTAAAGGAGAAATAAGCCACTGATAAAAGCGGATAGGTAGAATAAAAACCTTAATAAGTAAATTGCGAATAGAACGTATCAATTTTTTCATTCTTCATCTCTGTAAAATGGATGCACCTCAAGTCCATCCCCAAATTCTCCGATTTTTAATAAAACTTCGCCCTCTTTGCTAGAAAAAATCAAATAATCGGCAAAAAAACGCTGTGTATCTTTGTCTAAATCTGCTTCCATTCTAATAATGGTTTTCCCTCTCATGATAGACCAGGGCTCCACCTTACCAACATCAACCCCGACTAATGTTATAGCTCCATTAAACTGATTTTCAATAGCAATTTTTTCACTTACCATATCCGTATCAGAAAATCGAATACGAGCATCTTCTTCCGTGTTACCCGTGTGAATTACTACAAAGTCGTTATCGTCAAAAAATAATTCCACGGCATACAACAAGGTTATGCCCTCACTATCCATCTTGTTTTTCCAATAGTAATGCACCACATTTGATATCGTTTTACCAATATACGATTCTACTACTTCTACTTCATGTGCTGAAAAATGTGGTCTTTGCAATGCTTCCATAACGCTATTTTAGTGCATTAAATATTTATTAAGATAAACGAATTTCAAAGATGGAGCCTCCGCCTGTTCTATCTTTAACTTCTATCTCACCACCGTGAAAGGATAGTAATTCTGAAACAATATAAAGTCCTAATCCGGTACCTTTTTGAGTCCGTGTTTCTTCATTTCCAATTCTGGTGAATTTTTTAAAAATTTCTTTTTTAAACTTGTCTGGTATTCCAACTCCATTATCTGCCACACTTAACAGGATTTCTCCATCTTTTTCTTGAAGAGAAACCGAAATTTGCGCCTCTTTTCCTGCGTATTTAAGAGAATTGTCCAATAAATTCACCAAGACTGTTTCAAGTACAAAAACATCCACCATCGCGGAAATGTTGCTGGTGATACTTTTTTCAATTTTAATATGTTCTATTTCCCACTTTTGACAGACACGATTAACTTCATCACTTAAGTTGGTCATTGCTTTAACTAATTCCAATTTATGGTTATCTAATCGAGTGGCCGTAAGTATGTTTTCAATCATTGACTCCAACCTGTTGCTCGAATTCAAAGCCTCTTTCAACATTTTTTCTTGTTTGTTGGGATCTAAATTTTGGTGCTTCAAAAGTGTTTGAAGGTATAATTTATTGGAAGCTAATGGTGTTTTTAGCTCATGCGTAACAGAAAGTAAAAAGTTACTTTGTCGTTGCGAAAGCTGAATGTCTTTTTGGATGGAAGTTCTAATTTTCCACAATCCTAATAATAAAATGAGAAAAAAGACGCTCCCTTCACCAATAACCATGAAGATACGGCTCTTGTTCGTGTTATTTTGAACAGCTAATTCATTAGATAATTCAATTAAGTGAAAGCCCCACCACAAGAATTGAAGTACAACATAAGTACTCAAGACATAAAAAAATATGGTGGTTTGATTTTTCACTTCAACCTTTTAGTAAGCACGATCTTTGTTTCCTTCAACAAAGTTAATGAACGCTTTGTTTACTACTTTATTACCACCAGGGGTAGGGTAGTCGCCAGTAAAGTACCAATCACCCAAATGACTTGGACAAGCTGCATGAAGGTTCTCGACGGTTTGATAAACGATTTCAACTTCTGCTTGGATATCAACTGGTTTGAGCAAATCAGATATTTTTGCAGAAATTTCTTCCGGTGTGAACGGAGCGTAAATTTCTTTAACGTAATTTTTTATTTGTTCTTTTGGTGCAAACTCTTGTTCTTTACACTTGCGGTAAACTTCTTCTATAATGAAGGTTCTGTTCGTGTCTTTTAAGAGTTCAATTGCAGCATCAAATGCAATAAAGTCTCCCATTCTAGCCATATCAATACCGTAGCAATCAGGATAGCGAATTTGAGGAGCAGAAGAAACTACAACAATTTTCTTTGGGTCTAAACGGTCGAGAATTCTTAAAATACTTTGCTTTAATGTTGTACCTCGAACGATGGAGTCATCAATTACCACGAGGTTGTCAACACCTCTTTTTACTGTTCCATAAGTGATGTCGTAAACATGGGCTACCATATCATCTCGGGAATCATCTTGCGTAATGAACGTTCGCAATTTAGCGTCTTTAATGGCAATTTTTTCAAATCGCGCTCTTCTAGCAAGAATTTTTTGTATCGCATCTTCGTTTGCATTGTCACCAAGAGCGAGTATGGCACTTAACTTCTCTTCATTTAAGTATTTTTCCATTCCTTTCATCATGCCGTAAAAGGACATTTCAGCCGTATTTGGAATGAAAGAGAAAACGGAATTATCTATATCATTTCCAATGGCTTTGATGATTTGGGGAACTAATAACTTCCCGAGTTCTTTTCGTTCTTGGTAGATATCGTAATCATTTCCACGGGAGAAATAAATGCGCTCAAACGAACACTGTTTTGGTTCATTTGGTTCATTCACCAAGACTTCAGATGTCTTACCGTTTTTCTTGATGATTAGAGCATGACCCGGTTTTAATTCGTTAATTTGCTCTCTTTTGAGGTTAAATGCTGTTTGAATAACTGGCCTCTCAGAAGTAACAACACAAACTTCATCATCTTCATACCAGAAAGTGGGTCGAATTCCAGAAGGGTCTCTCAAAACAAATGCGTCACCATGTCCTAACAATCCAGCCATAGCATAACCTCCGTCCCAATCTTCAGAAGCACGTTTTAGAATTGATGAGATATCAATGTTTTCTGCGATTTTTGCAGAAATTTCTTTATTGTTATATCCTTGAGCTTTGTATTGAGCGAATAGCTTTTCATTTTCTACATCCAAAAAATGACCTATTTTTTCAAGCACTGTTACAGTATCTGACTTTTCTTTTGGATGCTGACCGATATCAAGAAGGACATCAAATAATTCATCTACGTTAGTCAAGTTAAAATTACCTGCAACGACTAAATTTCTGGTCATCCAGTTATTTTGACGCAAAAACGGATGACAACTCTCGACACTATTTTTTCCAAATGTACCATAGCGTAAATGCCCTAAGAATAATTCTCCCGTAAAGCCTGCATTTTTCTTTAAATAATCAACATCATTTATTTTATCCGGTTCTTGCTCTTCTATATCTTCAAATCGCTTATTGATGTGACTAAATATATCTTGCAACGGTTTCGGGTCGATGGAACGCAGACGAGAAATGTAGCGTTCTCCTGGCTTCATATCAAACTTAATATTCGCAACACCAGCTCCGTCTTGTCCACGGTTGTGCTGTTTTTCCATGAGGAGGTAAAGCTTGTTTAGCCCGTAAAATGCTGTTCCGTATTTCTTAACGTAAAAGTCTAATGGTTTTTTCAGTCTTAGAAGTGCAATTCCGCACTCATGCTTAATGGCATCACTCATGGATTTTTTTTGTGCAAAAATAGTTATCATTTTTGGTAATAAAAAAGCTTTTTACGCTTCCAAAAGAACTAAGTGTTAAAATAGGCAACTTTTTCTTAAAAAATCAGTTATAACTAGACGAACGCTAAAAAAGTTAAATTGTTTTTTAAATCTTTAGAAATCATGTATTTTTGAAAAGTGAGAAATGTATTTTTGACATATTTCGTTTTTCAGTTTTGTTCGCTGGCTTTCCTAGCGCAAGATAATGATGTTTGGTTTCACCCCAATAAAGGTCAGTGGGAGGAAGAAATTCTATACAAAGTGGAATTAGATAAAGGCGCCATGTTTATTGAAAAAGATGGCTTTACCTTCTTTTTACATGATGCAAACGAACTTTATGGACACGCTCATGCTGAAGGAGAAGAGCATCACCACCATGACCACGACCACGACCATGAATTTGTTCAGTGTCACGCCATTTTTTCGAAATTTAAAAACTCTTCTTGGAAAGGAAAAGTAACAGAAAAAGACACTTCCTATTTTTACAGAAATTATTTCCTTTCAGATGATAGCTCTCGATGGGCTTCGGACGTTTATGCGTTTCAACAATTGACTTTACACGATTACTATCCCAATATCGACCTTGTGTTGGAAACAACGCCAAATTCTGTTAAGTACAGTTTTGTGGTATTCCCAGATGGAGATGTTTCACAAATTCAACTTGAACATAATGGAGCCGACAGAGTAGAGTTAGATACGGATAACAACCAAATTAGTCTTCACACACGATTTGGTTCAATTGAAGAGCGTGGCTTGATTGCGTGGCAAGAAGATAATAACGAGCGTCTAAATTATGTTTCAGTTGATTTTAATGTGATTAACAATACTGTTTCTTTCTATTTGCCAAATGGCTATGACAATTCTAAGACCTTGGTTATAGATCCAGAACTTACTTTTTCTACGTTTTCTGGCTCAACTGCTGATAATTGGGGGTTTACCGCAGCTCCTGATCCACAATCGAACACCTTTGGTGGTGGAATAGTTTTTGCAACTGGGTATCCAACAACACCTGGTGCTTATGATGTTACCTTTAATGGTGGAGAAGGGCAGTTTAATCTTGATATTGGAATTACGAAATTTAACCAATTTGGTAATGCGTTGATTTATTCAACATATATAGGTGGTTCAAGGAATGAAGCCCCAACTTCGCTTGTAAGTAATGCAGCTGGTGAACTTTATATTTTGGGGGTTACAAGCTCAATGAATTTCCCTTTAGCGGGAAGTCCTGTTCAAAACACATTTGCAGGAGGGCCAACAACTACGCAGAATTCTCTAACATTTAGTGGAACGGATTTAATTATTCTAAAACTTAGTACAGGAGGAAATCAACTTCTAGGAAGTACTTACTATGGAGGTTCTGGTTTAGACGGAATTAACCTTGGGTCGCTTCACTACAACTATGGCGATCAATTTAGAGGGGAAATTACGGTAGATGAATCGTCCAATGTTTATATAGCAAGTTCTACAAGGTCAAATAATTTCCCAACACCAAACGGGTTCAATTCAACGCTAGGAGGAACACAAGATGCTGTGGCTATAAAAATGTCGCCGGATTTATCAACAGTTTTCTGGTCAACTTATATCGGTGGTAATTCCTTCGAGACAGGAAATGCACTTCAACTATCCTCCGACGGAAACGTTTATGTAACAGGAGGAACAAATTCGACTAACATTGGTGTTGCGGTTGGACACACATCAAATATTATCGGTGGCTTGAGTGATGGTTATGTTATTCAGTTAAATGGAAATACATCTCAACCCATATCAGGAACCTATGTTGGAACAACAGGATACGACCAATGCTTTTTTGTGCAATTAGACTTAGAAGACAATGTATATGTTTTTGGTCAAACGAATGGAAATATGCCTATCTCTGGTGGAGTATATTCTAATCCAAATTCGGGTCAATTTATTCGAAAATATAATACCAACTTGACTCAAATTGAGTGGACAACCAGAGTAGGGGGAGGTTCGGGTCACGTAGAAATTTCACCTACAGCATTTCTTGTTTCTGATTGCTATGAAATTTATTATGCAGGTTGGGGGGGAGTAACAAATCAAGGAGATCAAGCAACGAATAGCACAACAACTGGGTTCCCAACAACGCCAAATGCCTTCCAGTCCAATACGAATGGTAATAATTTTTATGTGGCTGTGCTTGGTGAAAACGCAAGTGCTTTAAATTACGCTTCATTCATGGGCGGTATTTCCGGAAGTGCTAATCACGTTGACGGTGGGACAAGTCGTTTTGATAAAAAGGGGAGAATTTATCATGCTGTTTGTGCTTCTTGCGGTTCTGGAACTACAGGTTTTACCTCTACACCAGGAGCTTATGCAACACAGTCTGGAAGTTCTAATTGCAATATGGCAGTTTTCAAATTTGATTTGGGCATCATTGAAGCATTAGCAACCACTACCACGCCCTTGATATGTATTCCTGAAGAGGCAGTTTTTCAGAATGGCTCGGAAAATGCCAATATGTTTTTCTGGGACTTTGGAGATGGTAACACAAGTACAGAATTTGAGCCTACCCATGCGTATGAAGAACCAGGGGTTTATACTGTTAAGCTTGTCGCTAGTGATTCGTTAAGTTGTTATGAATCTGATTCAAGTTTTGTTACAATCAGTGTAGGGTCCTTTGAAGGCGGTATAATAGAACCAATACCATCTATTTGTCCTGGGGAATCTGTTACACTAGAAGCTTATGGAGGAATGACTTACGCTTGGTCTCCTGGTCAGTATATGGATGACTCAACGAGTGCAACTCCAACAGTAACTATTTTTGAAACAACTACCTTTGAAGTTGTAATAACTGATAGCTGTGGTGTGCAAACAGAAACGATTACTGTCCCTGTTTTTGGAGGATCATTTGAAATTATTGAAGATCAACAAATGTGTATCGAAGACACTTTGGTTTTGTGGGCGCAAGGCGGTCAAGACTATCAATGGCAACCCTCAAATTTGGTGATTGGCAACGCTAATTCTAGTGAGATACAAGTTTCTCCTCCTTCTACCACAGAGTTTACAGTGAATATTGTTACGGAAGAAGGTTGCGAATTAAGAGATACTGTATTGGTTGAGGTATTTACTGATTTACCTATTCCGGTAATTGATGACTCTTTAGAAGTTTGTATGGGAGACGCTGTCCAAATTTCTGTTTCTGGTGGAGATGCTTACAGTTGGAGTCCCACAACGTTTATTGATAATCCAAATGCTTCAACAGTAAGCGCAAGCCCAATAACGGATACTTGGTATTTTGTTGAATTCATAAATGCTTGCGGTTCTGTCTTTGATAGTGTTTTAGTAAAGGTAATCGAAGTCTTTCCGAGTGCAGGTAATGACACCATTGTTTGTCCCGGTGAGCCAGTCTCACTTTGGGCGGAAGGTGGAACTTCTTACCTTTGGTCACCAGAACAACATGTAGCTGACCCAACTTCCCCACAAACAACAGCAAGTCCAGATGTACCTACTAATTATGTTGTCACCGTTTTTAATGATTTGGGTTGTTTTGCTACAGATACGGTATTTATTGAACATTTTCCAACGCCTTATATTCAGACAAGTCCTGATTACTATGGGTTTCAAGGTGATGAGGTAACTATTCACGCCGAAGGCAATTCACAAGGTACTTATACTTGGTCTCCGTCGGAATATTTGAATTGCGTAAATTGTCAAACTGTTGTTGCTAGCCCACCAATTACATTTGCATACAGAGTAGATTTTGTAGATGAAAATGGTTGTACTGCGTCGGATTCTGTCAGAATATTTTTTGATCCTATAATCTATGTTCCTAATACATTTACTCCGAATGGTGATGGAGAAAATGACTACTTTTTTCCAGTTGGCGGAAACATAAGAGAGTTCACTATGTTGATTTTCAATCGTTGGGGGGAGTTGATTTATGAATTTGATAGTTTTGAAGACCAATGGGATGGCACCTATTTTGGTAATCCGGTACAAGACGGCACTTACGTTTGGAAAATTAAATACACCGATTTATATGGCAATCGAGAGGTGCTTGTGGGGCATGTGAATTTATTGAGGTAGGTTGGTTTGTGGTAAGTTTAAGGTAGTTGTCCACTCTTTCACTTTATAGTTATCTCCACTTTTCCCCCAACATCTTTTTTTATCAAAGCTTCTTTGAATAATGGAGGGCCAAAAGTTGCTCTAGCATCGTTGGAAAAACCATATTTTTCGACAGGCATTCCCAAAAAGTTTTTATCTAATTTTTGATTACTATTCTTATCATGATACACAGCAATTGAAAAGTACTGATGATTATCAAGAAAAGGCAGTAAATCAATCTTCATTGTACTTTTGGTAACAGGTAAAACCAATCGCTTGAATCCTTTTTCTGAATCCGGAAAACTTTCGCTTTTATCAAAAAGAGCTATCATCAAATTCCCTTCCAAAGTACTAATGCCATTAATTTGAAGAATCATTTTGGGAGAATCAGATTGAAATGACAATAGAAATGCCCAAGTTAGGAGAAAAAACAGTTGCCTCATGAGATTATTTTTTATAAAAATTCATCTCTTCAACGTACTTATGGACAGGGTCGGTTAGTAAATAGCGGACATCATTTCCTTCTTTAATTGCTTGACGAATAAAGCTTGAACTTAATTTCATCACAGGAGCATCGTCACAAATAACAACATTCGGGTGATTAATGTATCCATTATCGGGTTGAGAGCCAATTTGCTGCACTTCTTCTTCCTCTTGAATTGTTAGTACACGCGGATAAACATATAACTTATGATTTTCAAGAATTGCTTCATGATTTCTCCATTTATGAAATGTTCGAAGGTTATCTTCTCCCATAATTAAATGGAATTTATAATTTGCATATTTTTCTTTTAAATAAGCCAAAGTAGAAGCGGTATAGGAAGGGCGAGAAAGCTTGAATTCTATATCTGAGGCTCTTAGTTTTTCATTGTCTTCTATTGCTACTTGAACAATAGCTAAACGATGATAATCTGCGAGCAGTGATTTTTTCTTCTTTAATGGATTTTGAGGAGAAACTACTAACCAAACTTGATCTAAATCAGTATAATCAGCCATATAGTTCGAAATAACTAAATGCCCAACATGAATTGGGTTGAAGGTTCCAAAATACAATCCAACTTTCATTTTTTTAATTATTTCTCCTGTATGAATTTTATGACCAAGTTTTTAGCCTCTTCAACAGCATTCTCTAGTTTATCATTAACGATAACAACGTCAAATTGTTTATTTAAATCTATTTCTTTTTCTGCTTTAGCTAGTCTTGTTTGAATTTTTTCCTCCGTTTCCGTTTGCCGCTTATGAAGACGTTTATCCAGTTCAGCAATAGATGGAGGCATAACAAATATGCTTATAGCGTTGTCACCAAAATATTTTTTTAAGTTGATACCACCAAAAACATCTACATCAAAAATGACTGTTTTTCCATTGTTCCAGATTCGCTCAACCTCCGATTTT
Organism: Lishizhenia sp.; assembly: GCA_007117355.1. Classification (GTDB taxonomy): domain Bacteria; phylum Bacteroidota; class Bacteroidia; order Flavobacteriales_D; family Crocinitomicaceae; genus CSBr16-161. The sequence continues at coordinate 15,529 of SKGS01000192.1, forward strand.
AAGGTGCCATAAAAATGATCGGTGTAAACCTCTTCCCATTCAATAAAGCTATTTCGTGCGATTTTGGATTTAAAATCTTCAATGCTTAAAAAATAATAATCTTTGCTATCCTCTTCCATTGGTCGAGGAGGCCTTGAGCATGCAGAAATTGAGAATGCTAAAGAAGGTATTTCCATTAATAGCTTGTGAACTATAGTGGTTTTACCTGCCCCAGATGGTGCTGAAAAAATTATCGCTTTTCCTTTCTTCTGCATTTTTAAATTATTTATTTTCGTGTCGAGCAATAGTTATAATGTATTTAAGACTTGCTCTTTAATTTTTTCTAAGTTGTCTTTCATTTCAACAACTATTTTTTGTAACTCAGTATGATTGGCTTTACTTCCCAAGGTATTTACTTCTCGACCAATCTCTTGAGCTATAAAACCAATTTTCTTGCCTATTGGTTCATTTAATTTTAGCGTTTCAAGAAAATAATTCAAATGATTTTCTAGTCTAACTTTTTCCTCAGAGATGTCTAGTTTTTCGATGTAAAAAATAAGTTCTTGCTCAAAACGATTTTCGTCAACCTCTTCTTTAAGCTCTTCTAAGTTTTTCTTAATACGCTCTCTCACAGTTGAAATTCGTTCTGCTTCGAATTTTGGAACTTGCTCTAAGAGTTGTGCAATTGATTTAATACGATTTGTTAAATCATAAGCAAGCGACTCACCTTCTTGTGTTCTGAAAGCTACTAATTCTTCAATGGCATTTTGAACCAGTTTTTTTAGAAAATTCCATTCTTCATCCGATAATTCTGACTCTTCTGTCACGAGTACATCTGGCATTCTCAAAATTGTGGCAAGCAAATTTGTTTTGTCTGCATTAACTGATTTTGCTAATTGGTCAAACTCTTCGTAAAAACTTTTAGCCAATTCCGTATTGATTCTATAATTTGATAATCCACCTGTGTTCTCTATTGAAATCACAGCTTCAACTTTTCCTCTATCAAGAGCGTTTCCAATCATTTTTCGAATCTCCATCTCTTTTTCTTTGAAGAAGTGAGGTGCCTTCAAATAGATGTCGAGATTTTTACTGTTTAATGTTCGGATTTCTACAACAACCTTCATGTTTTCGAAAGTTCCTGTTGCTTTGCCGAAGCCTGTCATGGATTGAATCATAATTTCTTCTTTAAGAATTATTTTAAGACTAACTTAATTGCTGCAACAACCTTTTTAAACTCACTTTTTCATCCAAAATAGTATGTAGAGCATCAATTGCAACGCGTTCTTGCTTCATGGTGTCCCTATTGCGAATGGTAACTGAATTGTCCTCCAAGGTTTGGTGGTCAACTGTTACGTGGAAAGGTGTGCCTATAGCGTCTTGTCTTCTGTATCGCTTACCAATCGAATCTTTCTCATCGTATTGGCAATTGAAGTCAAACTTAAGACCGTTAATTATTTCTCTTGCTTTTTCTGGAAGCCCATCTTTCTTTGTCAATGGCATTACAGCGACTTTGTACGGCGCTAGAGCAGGCGGGATAGAAAGAACAACACGCTCTGAACCATCTTCCAAAGTTTCATTTTTGAGAGACGCACTTAACACTGCCAAAAACATTCTATCTAGTCCCACTGATGTTTCAATAACATAAGGAATGTAGCTTTTATTTAGTTCAGGGTCAAAGAACTGTATTTTCTTACCAGAAAACTCTTCATGTTTTCTAAGGTCAAAATCTGTTCTAGAATGTATTCCTTCTAATTCTTTGAATCCCATTGGGAAATCAAATTCAATATCAGCTGCTGCATTCGCATAATGTGCTAGTTTAATATGGTCGTGATGGCGATAAAACTCATCTCCAAGACCTAGCGCTTTATGCCATTTTGTACGCTTTTCTTTCCAATACTCATACCACCTTAACTCTTCTCCAGGTCGAACAAAGTACTGCATTTCCATTTGTTCAAATTCGCGCATTCTAAAAATAAACTGACGTGCAACAATCTCATTTCTAAATGCTTTTCCTATTTGAGCTATTCCAAATGGAATTTTCATTCTACCTGTTTTTTGCACATTTAAGTAGTTGACAAAAATCCCCTGAGCCGTTTCTGGACGTAAATAAATAGTTGCGGCATCTCCAGCAACAGAGCCTAATTCAGTACCAAACATTAAATTAAATTGACGTACATCCGTCCAATTTTTAGTACCAGAAATAGGGCAAACAATCCCCAATTCTTCGATAAAAGTTTTTAAACCATCAAGGTCATCACTTTCAAGCAAAGCAGATAAACGACTTTCTAAATCATCAATTTTTTCTGCATTTCTTTTGACATTCGGATTAGTTGCTAAAAACTGTTCCTCATCAAAACTTTCACCAAATCTTTTTCGTCCTTTAACGACTTCCTTTTTTATTTTATCGCGATATTTCTCAATATAGTCTTCTATTAATACATCAGCTCTGTATCTTTTTTTAGAATCTTTATTGTCTATTAATGGGTCATTGAAAGCGTCAACATGCCCAGATGCTTTCCAAGTTTTAGGATGCATAAAAATGGCAGCGTCCAAACCAACGATTTCTTCGTGCATTTGAACCATGGCGCTCCACCAATAATTTTTGATATTATTTTTAAGCTCAACACCAAGCTGACCGTAGTCATAAGTTGCAGCTAAACCATCATATATTTCGGAGGAGGGGAATACATAACCGTACTCTTTCGCATGAGAGATTACCTCCTTTAATTTATCTTCCTTTTTGTCCATAGTGCAAAAGTAAGCAAATATCCATTTTAATAGATTTTTGGAAGAATTAATAGCTGCTATTTATTGAAGTATGAAATGAATTTCTTGTGAGGAAAACTTTAAACTTGTTTAATGCTTACTTTTTTTACGCCTTCAATGTAATGTTAAATTGATAATTGTGCTTTGAGGGGCTGCCACTCTATTTATTTTAATTTATTTTAGCGAAATTTGCTCAAAACAAAACACTACTATTAATATCCGATTTATGATATGCTACAAAGAAATTTTATCGTTTTCCAATAAATCATTTCAACCTACAAGTCTTTTGCAATTAATAAATATTTTTTTTGCAATTTGTTTTTCAGGTTCTTGGGTTTTTGCACAAACTTATATGTTTACTAATTGTAATGCAACTGGTCCAACTGGTCCAACACAAGCACAAGTTAACAATACTTATGGTGCGGGTAATCCCTTGAATGGAAATGTTACTTCACAAAACGGTATTCAACTATGGACAGTTCCAGAATCTGGAACCTATCGTATAACGGCTTCAGGGGCTTCAGGAGCTGGTATTGGAACATCGGCTAATCAAAGAGGTGGATACGGTGCGAGAATGATTGGTGATTTTGAATTAGTAGAAGGCGAAGTATTACAAATTTTAGTTGGACAAATGGGAGTGCATAACCAATATGGAGCTAATCTAGGTACTAATTCATCTTCAAGTGGTGGAGGTGGAAGTTTTGTAGTCAGGTCTCCATATAACACTAACGCAACTGTTTTACTTGTAGCTGGAGGTGGAGGTGGAAGGTCAACTAACAATAGCAATGATAAGGAAGCTAATACAGGAACAGCTGGTCGAAATGGTTCCACCACGTCAGGGGGGAGTGGAGGAACAAATGGTTCAGGAGGCGAGCCAAGAGTTTTGGCATCAGGAAATAGTTTCGCAGCTGGTGGAGCTGGTTTTTTAGGAAATGGCACAGATGCTGAAAGACCCGGGGGAGGTACCTCTTTTGTTAATGGGGGAATAGGAGGAGTAGCAGTTTGTAATACTATTACTTGTCCAGGTGGTTTTGGAGGTGGTGGTGCAGCTCATCACGCAAGATGTACGTCTGCCGGAAATGGAGGAGCAGCTGGCGGCGGCGGAGGCTACTCTGGAGGCGGTGGTGGCGGTAGTGGCGGCGGTGGCGGTTCTTTCAACTCAGGTACCAATCAAAGTAATTCTATTCTTAATAGCTCTGGTCATGGTAGTGTGGTTTTTACGAAAATTTGTAATCCTCCAGCAACACCTACAATTGATTTAATTACACAGCCTACGTGCGATGAGCCAACAGGAAGCGTTGTATTAGGTGGACTACCGTCTGGAAACTGGACGATTAACCCAGGAGCAATTCAAGGAAATACTGTAACAACCACTATCTCAGGACTTGCGCAGGGTTCATATACATATACAGTAACTGATGAACAAAACTGTACTAGTGAAGCTACAGGAAATATTCAAATTAATCCTGCCCCTTCTAATCCTAATTCCCCTTCGATTGTTTCTGTTTCGCAACCTACTTGCGATGAGCCAACAGGAAGCGTTGAACTTGGTGGTTTGCCAACAGGGGACTGGACATTACAACCAGGAAATATTACAGGTTCTGGAGCAACTACTACAATCTCGGATTTAGCAGCCGATGCAACTTATAACTTTACTGTTACCGTAACAGCAACAGGATGTAGTTCAACGGCTAGTGCTGATATTGAAATAGAAGCCGTTCCGGGTGCACCAACCGCTCCAACCGTTGAAGCTATCACCCAACCCTCATGCGATGAACCAACAGGAAGCGTTGAACTTGGTGGTTTGCCAACAGGAGACTGGACATTACAACCAGGAAATATTACAGGTTCTGGAGCAACTACTACTATCTCGGATTTAGCAGCCGATGCAACTTATAACTTTATTGTTACCGAAACAGCAACAGGATGTAGTTCTAACGCTAGTGCTGATGTTGAAATAGAAGCCGTTCCGGGTGCACCAAACGCCCCAACTGTAGTTTCGATTACCCAACCCTCATGCGATGAACCAACAGGAAGCGTTGAACTTGGTGGTTTACCAGTAGAAGATTGGACATTACAACCAGGAAATATTTTAGGTTCTGGAACAACCACAACTATTTCAGATTTAGCAGCCGATGCGACTTATAACTTTATTGTTACCGAAACAGAAACAGGA
>SKGS01000258.1 GCA_007117355.1 Lishizhenia sp.
ATAAGCATATTTCACGGGGGTTGTAACGACAAATAGGTCAAAATTAAATCAAAATCTGACAAAAAAAGTGTTCCTAAAAAATGGGGATGCCATAAAATACCATATTTACATTTAAAGTGTTTCATAATAATGTCTTATTCTGTTTAAGATGTCAGATTGGTGAATAAAGCGGGTTATGAAGCTTTTCTAACAATATAAAACCTGTTGAAAGCACTTTAAAAAAACCAAATGGCTTTCATCCAAGTTATTCACCTTACAAATTGCATATTTGTTTACCGCAACAAATAAACCTGTTAATTGAATAATCTGAACTATTTTTGCAAGCAATTGTTCCACGTTTTGGTGAAATTGCTAATTACATAACAAACTAATGAAATTAAGACAACTTATTATTCTAGGCATCTTCCTTATTATTTTGGCTTTAATATATGTCCCAATCTTAAGCAACAAAGAAGAGGAGAAAAAAACAGTATCCGAAAAAACACTTCGTTACCTTCCTATTAAAGTTGTAAAGAATGAAAACAGAAAAAATACAGTAACTGCTTATGGGCAAGTTATGCCGAATAACCAGCTTGAGGTTAGCCTAGAAGTTCAGGGAATTATAGATGCGGACAACCGAACATTGAAAGTAGGTACATCTTTTAAGAAAGGTGAATTACTTGTTAAAATAGACCCTACTGATGCCATTTATAATTTATTATCACGAAGAAGTTCTTTTTCTAATCTCATTCTCGGCGTCTTACCTGATTTATCTATTGACATTCCAGAAGAAAGAGAGAAATGGGAAACATTTTTAGACCAAATAGACCCGAATAAATCATTGCCAAATCTTCCGGAGTTTAAAAGTAAGAAAGAACGCTTTACCATCAACTCTCGGAACATACCTTCAGAATATTATGCTATCAAAGCGCAAGAACGATTACTGGAAAAATATTATTTTCTCGCACCTTTTGACGGAACAATCATTGCAAGCTCAGTAGAACCGGGAAGCAATGTTACGCCTGGAATGAGAATTCTTACAATTTCTAAAACTTCTGATTATGAAGTCAAAGCACCAGTTCCTTTAAGTAGAGTACCATTATTTCAGCAGGCAGAAGATATCCTTTTTATGTTACCGACCGGTGAGAAGATTGGCACAGGAAAGTATTTAAGGATGTCAAGAATGATAAATTCTCAAACCCAGTCGGTTGATTTATTCTTTTCAATAGCTAGTTTACCAGAAAAAGAATTAATACAAGGTATGTTTCTCAATTTAGAAGTTACAAGCAGTCTTTTTGAGGAAACAGCAGTTATACCCGACAATGCAATAGCAGAAAATCGTGTTCAACTTCTTCAGGATAGTATCGTTACTTGGCATCCCGTTCAAATAGCTGCTTCCAAACCAGATACATTATTCGTAAAAGGTATTCCGAATGGAAGCAAACTTATTTTAGAACCTATTTCCAATCCAGTAGATACGATAAAATACATAGGGATACTTAAATAGAAAATCATAAGAAATAACCATGCGAAATATTATATCTTTCTTTATAAAGCGACCGATATGGACAAATGCGTCAATAATCGTTGTTATTCTATTTGGTCTATGGGCTATTTCAAATTTAAACCGTTCGTTCTTCCCTGAACTTGATCCTAATAGAATAGCTATTTCTGTTTTTTACCCTGGAGCATCACCGTTGGAAATGGAAGAAGGTGTTTCCATTAAAGTAGAACAAGCAATAAAAGGTTTAAAAGATATTGAACATATTGATGTTACATCGCAAGAAAATGTTGCTCAAATAACAGTTTTAGCCGACCAAGATGCTGACATGGACGCATTATTAAACGACGTCGAAAATGCTGTGAATAGCATCAATTCATTTCCGCAAGGAGCTGAAAAACCAGTAATAACAAGAATAAAGGCTGGAACAATGTCTAGCAATGTAGCATTTGTAGGTGTCACCATCCTAGACCCGGAAAAAACAGCTAAAGCGGAGCTGACGAGCATTGCCAATAAGGTTGAAAGAGATTTGCTGAACACAAAAGTCATTACGCAAATTATTAAAACTGGTTTTCCCGAAACAGAAATTGCCATAGAAGTAAGAGAAAATGAATTATTGCGTTACGGAATTTCATTGGAAGAAGTTGCAGCAGCAGTATCTTTCAAAAACAATGATGTTACAGCTGGAATCATTAGAGGACAGTTGCAAGAAATGAATATTCGCTCCAATCAAAGAGAAACAGGTGCAGAAGAAATAGGAAAAATTATTCTTAGAACACTTCCGAGCGGTGAGAAAATAAAAATTGAAGACGTTGCTTCCATTCGCTTTGGATTTGCTGAAGGTTCTGAAGAAACGAGATTTAACAACAGGCCTTCAATCACTTTTCAAATTCAAAAAACAACAGATGAAGATATTGCAGCCATTTCCGAAGCATTAAATGAGTATCAAAAAAAATTCAACGAGGAAAACGATGAGTTCAGTTTTGAAATTTACTTCGAATTCAATCAATTGCTTAAAGATAGGATAACTCTTTTGACCGATAATGGTATTTTTGGTTTAATACTCGTATTGCTTGCTCTTGGGTTGTTTTTAAATATCAAATTATCCGCTTGGGTTGCCTTCGGAATTCCATTTTCATTTCTTGGCATGTTTATATTCGGATATTGGTATGGAATTACAATCAATATGATTTCACTCTTCGGAATGATTTTAGTTGTTGGTATCTTAGTTGATGATGGTATTGTAATTGCTGAAAATATTTATTCCCATTTTGAAAAAGGAAAATCCGCAAGTAAAGCTGCTATAGATGGAACTATGGAAGTTTTACCTTCTGTATTTACATCTGTCTTCACCACAATATTAGCTTTTTCCGTTTTACTTTTTGTAGAAGGTTTGGAAATGATGCGAGAAATGGCTTTTGTCGTCATTGCTTGTTTGGCTTTTTCCTTATTCGAAGCTTTTTTCGTGCTTCCGTCTCACTTGGCAAGTAAAAAAATCCTTTCTAAAGATAAAGAAATCAAATATTCCATCTGGGTAGGTTTAATCCTTTTTGTAGTTGGTATTGTAGTGATTTATTTTTCTTCTAAGCTCCTTGCGCAAGCGAATAGTTTTGTAACTACCTTAGTTCCATTAATCATCTTAGTTCTTGGAGCGGCAATTTCTTTCTTGGGTTTTACAGATTCGCCAATAGAACGAAATGTAAGAAAAGCGTCTGAGACTACTATAAAATGGATTCGTGATATTGCATTTAAAGATACCGTTAATTTAATGCTTTCAAATGCAAGTCTCCCTTTTTTAAAGTCGATATCTGTCAGAAGAATAGCTTTTTTCGTGCCATTATTTTTCACTGTTTCAACTGTTGTATTACTAAGTTCAGGGAAAATCGGTTCCACATTTTTCCCTAGTATCCCACCTGACTTCTTCAATATTGAAGTGGCTTACACGCCAGGGGACACTAAATCTAAAACTGATGATTTCATCCTTCAAGCCTCCACTATTCTTTTAGAAGAAAACCAGCGAATTATTGAAGAGTCTGGTGATTCATTACTTAATTATTATACCTCTAGCATTGGAGCCACAATGAACCTAGGGCAGTTCGGTAATCATGCCGCAATGATAAATGTATATTACGACTCAGAAAACACAAACACTCCTGTTGATACGTTAATAAACAGAATCATTCGCAGAGTGGGAAAAACGCATGAAGGAAAATTAGCTAAAGAATTTTTCGTTGGTGGGTTTAATCGCTTTGGAGCAGATATAGAATTTGGATTGTCTTCGGAAAATAATCAAGAACTTGATGGCGCTAGAAACATGTTTAGAGAAGAACTCCAACGAATGTCTGGCGTACAGAATGTTAAAGATAATTCTCCTGAAGGAAGAAGTGAGATTTACGTTAATCTTTTACCTCAGGCTGATATTTACGGAATCGGTCAAGCGGAAGTTGTTAGTCAAATTCGAAACGGTTTTTTTGGAAGAGAAGCCCAAAGAGTTATTATTGGTACTGATGAAGTTAAAATTTGGGTAAGGTATCCAAAAGAAGATAGAAAATCAATTGAAGATTTAAAGAACACTCGTATAACTACCGCAACCGGTATGGCTGTTCCACTCAATCAACTTGCAACGTTTGAAATAGGTCGGGGGCCAGAAAGTTTAAAAAGAAGAGATGGAAAAAGGCAAATTAAAATTGATGCTACCTCGCTTTATCCAGATTCTGTGGCAGTTTACAACACCAAAATAAGTGAAGAAATAATCCCTAAGTTAGCACAAGTTTTCCCGAGTGTTGAATTTACGAAAATGGGACAATTTGAAAGAAGTCAAAAAACTGGGGATTCAATGATTTCTTTAACGGTCATTATGCTAATTATGATGGTTGTCGTTATTTCTTTGCACTTTACTTCCTTATTTCAGGCTTTTTTAATTCTATTGGTTATTCCAGCGGGAATTGCTGGAGCAATTTTAGGTCATGGAATCGTTGGCATACCCGTTTCTATTTTGAGCGCATTTGGAATGATTGCGTTACTTGGTGTGCTAATAAATGATGCTGTTGTTTTCTTAGACAAGTACAATCAACTTATATTACAAGGTAAAACGAGTTTGCAAGCTGGCTACGAAGCTGCAATTGCAAGGTTTAGACCAATATTATTAACAACAATTACTACGGTCGCTGGATTACTACCACTAATCGCAGAAAAAAGTATGCAGGCAAAATTCCTTGTACCAATGGCTACCTCAATAGCATTTGGTGTATTATTTGGAACATTATTTATTTTGGCGTTTTTTCCATCAGCAATACTTTTTGGCAACGATCTAAAACGTTTTGTCAAATATGTATGGAGTGGAAATAAACCAAGTCATTCAGAAGTAGAAACCGTTTTGAAAATAAAAAAACAAATCGATGAAAAAGAGCTTTAAAACCATATACACTTCCTTTTTATTAGTTCTTTTTTGTAGCTTTCAGCTTTGCGAAAACAACTTATTTTCTCAAAGTATAAGTGCAGATGAAGCTGTGAGATTAGCATTAAGCAACAATTATCAAATGCTTATCCAACAAAAGCAGACGGAAATTGCGCAAAAAAACAACAAATGGTCGGAAGCGGGTCTTTTTCCTACTGTTGAATTAACAGCTACTTTTGGAAGTTCTATTGTAGATAACACCAATAACCCTCTTACATTCACCCCCGGTCTTGTTGCAAACAGACAAACAGCACCGACGATGGCAGCTAATTGGAATATTTTTTCAGGATTTTCTGTCCTAATCAACAAACAACGTTTGGAGCTTCTTGAGCAACAAACAAAGGGAAATGGTTTGCTTATTTTGGAAAATACAATTCAAGATGTACTTTTGGCTTATTATGATGCACTTCTGCAAAAAGAACGATTAAATGCTTTTAGAGAGACTTTAAACTTTTCCAAGAAGCAAGTTAAACTTGAAGAAAGCAAGTCAAGTTATGGTCAATCTGGAAAATTATCGTTATTTCAATTTCAAAATCAATTTTATCGTGATAGTCTGAATGTAATTCAGCAAGAAATGATGTATGCAAATGCCATGAGAAACCTTTTGCTTATCATAAATGAAGACAGTGAAAAAATAGAAAACTCTATCTTTCCAAGCCTCACAGATTCCTTGCAAATACAAATGGAAGCTTTTGACAAGAACGAATTAATAAACCATATTCTTGAATCCAATCAATCTCTTAAAAATCAAGTGATAAATATTGCGCTTCAAGAAAAATCTACCCAGTTGCAAAAAGCATTTTTATACCCTACGATTGGAGCTCAATTTGGAGCATCTCCGAATTTCGGTAGGTTCCGATTATTAGGTGATGACATCGTCGCTCCACCCGGTTTTCCCGATATTAGCGAAGGTCTAAGAACGCAACAAGTGACTTACTTTGCAAACGTTAATTTTAGGTACAGCTTATTTAATAACTGGAAAGATAAAAGGGCTGTTGAGGTGGCGAAAATTCAGGAGGAAATTGCAAAATACAATTATGAAGACACTAAAAAACAAGTAATCTCCAACGCAACTCAGCTTTATGATTTATTCGAATTAAGAAATCGTCTTTTAAATGTTGCTAATCAAAATGTTAAATACGCTGAATTGGCCTACGAAGTTGCGCAAGAGCGTTTTCG
>SKGS01000052.1 GCA_007117355.1 Lishizhenia sp.
TGACTATTGACTGTTGACTATTGACTATTGACTATTGACTGTTGACTGTTGGCTGTTGACTGTTGACCGTTGACTGTTGACCGTTGACTGTTGACTGTTGACTATTGACTGTTGACTATTGACTGTTGACTATTGACTATTGACTGTTGACTATTGACTGTTGACTATTGACTATTGACTGTTGACTATTGACTATTGACTGTTGACTGTTGACTGTTGACTATTGACTGTTGACTATTGACTGTTGACTGTTGACTGTTGACTGTTGACTGTTGACTATTGACTGTTGACTGTTGACTATTGACTATTGACTGTTGACTATTGACTATTGACTGTTGACTGTTGACTGTTGACTGTTGACTGTTGACTATTGACTGTTGACCTTTGACTGTTGACCTTTGACTGTTGACTATTGACTGTTGACTGTTGACCTTTGACTGTTAGCATCTTAATAAACTCGATGACCAGCAATATACGTTAGACTTTTTAATCCTTAGCGAATTTTAACACACCCTAAACGTTCGCTAAGGATTTTGAAGAGAAGTTTGCAATTCAAAAAAGTAAAAATTAACACGCAAAAATAGTTTATTTCATAATCAGCTATTAAATTCGTAACGAAACAAGTAAAAGATTTCATGCAGAAAACAATAGTTACTTTACCACCTGATTTTAAGATAGAAAAAGGAGCTCATTTAAGTCTTCTTGGTAGTTGTTTTTCTAGCAACTTTGCGAAAAAATTTCAACAAGCTGGTCATTTTGTTCAGTCTAATCCATTCGGTGTGATTTTCGACCCTTTTAGTATTAGCCAGCTTTTGGAATTTGTTGTAACTAAAAATAGTAGTCCAGACTTACGCATAATTTCGAGAGAAGATCTTTATTTTTCATGGCTTGCCAATAGTACTTGTTATGCTTTTTCTGAACAAGAACTAAAAGATTTGCTTAAAAATCAAATATATGAGTTTAGACAAGTACTTGAAAAATCAGATTATTTATTTGTTACTTTCGGTACGGCTTGGGTTTACGAATGGATAGAAGGGAGCTTTGTTGTAGCTAATTGTCATAAATTTCCGAATAATCTTTTTGAAAAGAAATTATTTTGCTTTCAAGAAATAATGGATGTTTGGCAAAATACATTAACTCAACTTATTCGTGAGTTCCCAAAGTTGCAAATAGTTTTCACCTTAAGTCCTGTTCGGCATAAAAAGGATGGGTTAATTGAAAACAGCAGGAGTAAGGCACTTTTGCTAAATACCATCCATCATTTAAAAGAAATGTTTCGGGGCAAGGTTCATTATTTTGCTTCTTATGAACTCGTAATGGATGAGTTACGAGATTACGCCTATTTCAACAAGGATGGTTTGCATTTAAATGATATTGCAGTTGATTATTTATGGGAACGTTTTTTTTCGACTCATTATTCCGATGAAAATCGAAAAGATATTTTACGCTATCAACAATTGATTAAAAGCCAGCGTCATTCTCCCTTGCACCCTGGATCCTTACAGGATAAACTTTTTAGGGATAAATTAGAAACTGAACTAAAACATTTTAAGGAAGTTCATCCTTATTTTTGTTATTTGGAAGGATAGAATTTTTTCTAAAAAAAAGAAATCCGCAGTTGAATTCAATTGCGGATTTCTTTTCGGTTTATGACCCTTTTTCATTTTTTAAAAATGAAAAGAGCAAATTTCATTTCATTGATGTGATAAAGAGATTAGAAAATCTCGTTTGCAGAAAAATGGAATTCGCCTTCAATTACTGCATTCTCATCAGAGTCAGAACCGTGAACAGCATTTTTTGCTTTTGATTCTGCATAAAGTTTTCTAATTGTACCTTCGGCAGCCTCAGCTGGGTCAGTTGCACCAATCAAAGCTCTAAAATCAGCAACAGCGTTATCTTTTTCTAATATAGCAGCTATGATTGGACCAGAAGTCATGTATTCAACTAACTCACCATAAAATGGACGCTCTGCATGTACTTCATAAAATTTCTTTGCTTGTTCTTCAGAAAGTCTGGTGTATTTCAACGCTTTAATTACAAAACCAGCGTCTGTAATTTTCTGTAAGATGTTTCCAATATTTCCACTTTCAACACCATCTGGCTTAATCATTGTAAATGTTCTATTCCCTGCCATAATTCTTTTGTTTTCTAAATTTTGCGCAAAAATAACTATTCAATGCTAGTAAACGAATATTTTAACTTTAAATATGAAGAAGTTTTCAATTACCCTTCAACAAAAACGTTTTTCATTGCTTCTTCGATACTTAAAGTAGAAGGGAAAAATGATAAAACCTTTTGTATTACTTGATCAACTTGAGCGTCAGGACAAGAAGCACCAGAAGTAATGATTATATTAATATGCTCTTTATTTTGAGGCAAGAAAGCGGAAGAAACTAATTCTTTTTTATGAATATCAAAATGTTGAATTGAAGATTCTGAAACAATTTCTGAAACATTTTTTATGAAAAAAGTTGGAAATTTCTGCTCTAATAATTCTACTAAGTGAGTGGTGTTTGAGCTATTGTATCCTCCGACAACGATTGCTAAATCGGCTTCCAACTCCAATAAACCAAGTGTTGAATTTTGATTATCATTAGTTGCATAGCACAATGTATCTCGGGTATCAGCAAAGTGATTTTTAATTTCAGCTTCGCCGTATTTGTGTAACATTGTTTGTTTAAAGAAGTCGGCTATTTCCTGTGTTTCAGATGCCAACATCGTTGTTTGATTAACCACTCCAACTTTTTCTAAATGAATATCAGGGTTGAAGTTGTTACTATACTTTCCATCAAAGAAACGCATGAACTCATCTTTTGAGATTTCTCCCATTATAGTTTGAGCAACAACTTGAGCTTCATTCATATCCTTGATGACAAGCGAAGGGGCGTCTTTTGAACTATGCGAGAATGTGGCGCGTGTCTCTTCGTGGTTATGCTTTCCATGTATTATAATTGTATGGTTGTCTTTCCCTAATTTCTCCGAACGGTTCCACACTTTTTCTACAAAAGGACATGTTGTGTCATAACTTTTAACATCAACACCAATGGCAGACAATTGATTCATTATTTCAATGGACGCACCAAAGGCAGGAATGATAACAACGTCTTCTGACTTTAATTCCTCAAAAGGAATTAAGGTGTTACCTTGAGTATCTTGTAAAAACTGAATGCCATGAGCAGTTAAATCATCGTTGACATCAGGGTTATGAATCATTTGACTTAGCAAATAAATTCGCTTGCCCTTGTTCTCTTCAATGGCGCGATATGAAATTTCGATAGCATTTTCTACTCCATAGCAAAAACCAAAGTGTCGGGCAATATGAATGGTTACAGGGCCAAAATTAATACTAGTTGGTGTAAAATCTTTTTTTCTTGGGTCTTGCGCTTTTCGAAAGGATTTAACTTTGGAAATTATCGGAGAACGATAAAATTCAGGTATATCGAATTGTTTCATTTTTGTACGTTGTATTTAGACTGAATCAGCCTTTGTCTATGAGACTAGTAAACGTATATAAAAGCGAATTGTTTTTTTCTTTTATCGCTTTAGAACTAGTTGCTCAAGATTTTTCTGTAAACTTGACCATTCATAGTGATGGCAGCAAGAGAATTTTCATTAAAACTTATTACGGCATCAAAAACTCTTGTTCTTCCTTGACCTCCAGTGATTTCCGTTTTTGATATTGCTTGTCCACCTACAATATTTCCTGTGGCCTTGTCAACCATTAAATCAGTAAAAGTAAATTCTGTTTCGCTCTCGAAGGACTGTCTTTCTCTAACTTTGGATTGTTGCGTACCAAAATGTTTAGCTGTCCCATTTAAAATCCATTCATCAAAAGAGCTGTCTAGATTTGTAACAACCCAGTTTCGCTCTCCTTCTGCGGTTCCTGAAACACTTGGAATACCATAAGTACCAACATAGCTTGATTGCCAATTAAAATTAGCAAGAATTTCATTTACACAAGTTTGTACAACAATCCAATTGTAAGTAAAATTAGCAGTTCTTTGCTCTCCTGAATATTGGTGAATTCGAGCAGTTACATCCGTTTCGTTGCATGGTAATTGGAACCCAAATCCCGAAAGATAATTAGTTTGCAGACTTATTTCAGTTGCCAATCCTCCATGTGTTTTTTGCAGAAACCTTGCTAATTCATCTACCACTACTTCATCATTTATCCAGCGATCTCTCAAACAACTTGTAGAGGTAAATAATAAAGCAACAAATAAAAACAATGTAATAGTTCTAATCATCATTATTAAGTTTAGCTTGTAAAATTACGAAAAAAGAAATTATTTTCAATTTTCCATTAATAGAAATTAGAAAACGATGAAAAAAAGTAGCTAACGTTCAATTTTAGAGGCCAGTAGATAAATTACTGCCATGCGCACAGCAACACCATTTTCTACTTGATGCAGGATTATAGATTGTTTAGAATCAGCAACATCACTTGTTATTTCTACCCCTCTGTTAATGGGGCCTGGATGCATCACCACAATTTCTTTATCCAAACTATCAAGTAAGTTCTTATCCAAACCAAATAACATGGAGTATTCTCTAAGAGATGGAAAAAATTGGATGTCTTGACGTTCCAATTGGATTCTTAACATATTTGCAACATCACACCATTCCAAAGCCTTTCTTAAATTATGCTCTACTTTTACACCAAGTTCGTGAATGTATCTTGGAATCAAAGTTGTGGGGCCACAAACCATAACTTCAGCTCCAAGTTTTTGTAAAGCATAAATATTAGATAAAGCAACCCTAGAGTGAAGAATATCTCCAACAATCACCACTTTTTTTCCTTCCACGGTTCCCAATTTTTCACGAATAGAGTAGGAGTCAAGTAGCGCCTGAGTAGGATGTTCGTGTGTACCATCTCCAGCATTTACGATTTTAGCATCAACTCTTTCCGATAGAAACTTTGCAGCACCGGGGTTGGGATGACGCATCACCACCATATCTACCTTCATGGATAAGATGTTATTCACCGTATCAACAAGGGTCTCTCCTTTTTTTACTGAACTTGAAGCCGCACTAAAATTTACCACATCAGCTGAAAGTCGTTTTTCTGCCAATTCAAAAGAAAGTCTTGTTCTGGTGGAATTTTCAAAAAATAAATTGGCAATGGTAATATCTCTTAGCGAAGGAACTTTCTTTATCGGTCGTTGAATAACTTGTTTGAAACTATCAGCAGTTTGGAAAATAATTTCAATATCTTCTCTAGTAAGATCTTTAATTCCAATCAGATGGTCAACACTTAAATTATTCATTGTTTTCATTCGGGGTAAATAATATCACTTTATCTTCTCCATCTAGTTCTTCCCATTCTATTGCTACACGCTCAGAAGCAAGCGTATCTACTGCTTGACCCACATAATCAGCTTGAATTGGTAAATGGCGTTTAAATCTTCTATCAATAAAAGTCAGTAATTCAACTTTTGTTGGACGACCAAATGCTAAAAGTGCATCTAAGCCAGAACGAATTGTTCTACCTGTAAAAAGAACATCATCGATTAGTACGACATTTTTGTTTTCGATAACAAAATCGATATTTGTTGCACTTGGAATAATAGGGCTTTCACGACGACGAAAATCGTCACGGTAGAAAGTTATATCTAGATTCCCACAGACAACTGTAAGCCCTAGTTTTTTTTCTAGCATTTTTTTCATTCTGTTCACTACATGAATACCGCGTGGCTGTAAACCAATGAGCACAGTGTTTTGAAAGTCATCATGATTTTCAATGAGTTGATGGCACAAACGTTGAAGGGTTAATTCAAACTGCTTTACATTCAGAATGATTTGCTTTTCCATTGAGGACAAAGATAATTTTTTTGCGTTTGATGTAGTTGATTTTTAGAAAAAAATGTAGTTCTGTTTGTTATAAATCCACAACGAATCATTATGACGCTTGTTGAAAGTTTTAGCATAAATTTATTCACTATTTGAACTAATACTTGCGAGAAATTATTGCTAATTCAGTTAAACAGAGAACTAACAATCAACTACAAAGAATTAGTTTCTTCGTTCGGAAAACACAGGGAAGGTTTGAATGTTTTTGCTTCTTCAAAATCCATAAATCCATAACCAATTATGATTACGATGTCACCGGGTGCACA
>SKGS01000109.1 GCA_007117355.1 Lishizhenia sp.
ATTAATGATAAAAAATTTTGGTGATAAGGAGTCCGAAAAGATTTGGAACGGAATTCGGTCTAAGAAATTACCAAGTGAAATTCAAAATGTTGCAAGGAGAAAACTAAGGATGCTAAATAATGCTCAAGAAGTAAATGATTTGAGAGTACCTCCTGCGAATAGGTTGGAAAAATTAAAAGGAGATTTAAGCGAGTTTTATAGTATTAGAATTAACAATCAATGGAGAATCATTTTTCAGTGGGAGAACAATGATGCTTATGCGGTTAAAATCGTTGATTACCATTAGAAAATAAAATTATGGAAAAGTTAAATAACATACACCCAGGGGAAGTTTTATTAGAGGAGTTTTTAAAACCAATGGAAATTTCAGCATATCGTTTGGCAAAAGAGACTTTCATTCCTCAAACCAGAATTTCGGAAATTATTAAGGGTAAAAGAAGAATAACGGCTGATACAGCATTACGTTTAGCCAAATTTTTCGGAACTACAGCAAAGTTTTGGTTGGGGATGCAGGATGATTATGATCTCGAAGAAGAGAAAAACAACAAGGAAAAAGAAATTAACGCTATTAAACCAATTGAAGGAAACGCCGCATAACATTTCTCCGAGTAGTCGATAAAAGCTCTAAAAAAGGGATGAATTAGCCTTTGCTTCATCTCTTTTAATTGATATACTGTTGATGAACCTAGGCTTTTGTCGATCTACTCGCTGTTCAACAGCCGTATTTTGGAATAACAGTTTTTACAAATTTTTCCTTACTCGAATTATCATCTTTTTTTAGCTACAGCAAAGGCATTATTGATGTGTCGTACGGTATAAAAATCAGTTCCTTTTAAATCGATTGCTTGGATTGAAACTTTCCTTAGTGGAAAATAATCTTGAAACTCCTTTTTCTAAAAAACTGTAAGATTTAATTTCATTGTTTAAGCTCGTTTATATTATATATAGATTAATGATATAGTAATTTGTAGGATTCTGGATATGCTATTCGCACACTATCTAGCTGGTTCAACTTATCTATTGCTTCGTTTAAAGCCAAAACAATGGATAAATCATCTATATTTTCTGTTTCATAATATGTTTCAGCCCAATAATCTCTCTCCTTAATTGCTATATTGTAGTCAGTCTGTTCTTTTAAATCAAAATAAATTGCACTTCATATCATACAAAGCACGCAATCTGCTTGCTCCTTCACCTCCTTTTTTGATAGTATTTGGTTTAATATCACCAGTAATTTTAACTAATTCAATAGCCTTATCTATAGCTTCTAATGCTAGCTCAGAGGAGCAATTCGGCGTTGAAACAGCCATTAAATAAAATTCCGACAACTTTAATAGATAACCAACTGAATTCTGGCATCTGTAATTAGGTGGATTTATTAAAAACTCATCTGCTTTTGTAATAATTTCTTTTGCTGAACATTGAGGAAAAGTAGAATGACACTTTTCTTGAGCAATTCTTAGAAAATGTACACAATCAGTTTGTCCACTGACAGAATTAATTGTTAAAGTATATGCGAAAAATATTAATAGTATAACCTTATTTTTAATTCTATACTTATTCAAGAATATTGGTGTTTCATGCAAAATTAAAATTTTTCTCATTTTTTACTATTTCCTTTAATCAATGTAACCAAGAAAAACAAAAGACATTCAGACAATCATCATCCTTTTAGGTTAATTTCTTAACTGAAAATTGTTGAATATGTACTAGATTCAGTAAGGTAAAATGGTAATAACTAACAATAAAACAGACCATTCTGAACTAAATCCGTCAGTAATTTAGCAAATAAAATGTAATAAAAACACAAAATGCAATTTTATTTTTGATTAATAAAATGGATGGAATTAGATATTTTACTCATTATTTCTTCTGCTACCTCTAGTGCATTTAAGCCATCTTCTAATGTTACAACAATTTCTTTTCCTTCTAAAATAGATGCTGCAAAAGACTTCAGTTCCTCTTGAATTGCATTAGTTGTATCAATGTTTGGTTTGTTGAAAATGATTTTTTTGGAAGGCTTTCCATCACCCATTTCTAGTACCATATCGAAAGGATTGGCTTCGCCATTTACATCCTCCATTTGCACAACTTCCATCTCCTTAGTAAGGAAGTCAACACTTAAATACGCGTCTTTTTGGAAAAAACGTGACTTTCGCATATTCTTTAAAGAAATTCTTGAAGCTGTGAGGTTTGCAACGCAACCATTATCGAACTCTATTCTTGCATTAGCAATGTCGGGAGTATCCGATACAACTGCAACCCCGGATGCGGAAATTCTTCGAACAGTAGATTTTACGACACTAAGAATGATGTCCAAATCGTGAATCATTAAATCTAGTACAACAGGAACGTCTGTGCCTCTTGGGTTGAACTGAGCTAAACGATGTGTTTCAATAAATAAAGGGTTTTCGAAATAGGGTAGAGCCGCTTGAAAAGCAGGGTTAAAGCGTTCAACATGCCCAACTTGAACAAGAACTTCCGCTTCATTAGCAAGCGATAACAAAGTTTTAGCCTCATCCACTGTTTGTGTGATCGGTTTTTCTATAAAAACATGCTTAGACTTACGAATGGCTTTTGTAGCCAAATCAAAATGAGAAAGGGTAGGAGTAACAATATCGACACAGTCAGAAGCTTCAATTAACTCATCAATATCGGAAAATGCTTTAACCCCAAATTCTTTTTCCGCTTGTAAAGCAGCATCTTTATTGGAGTCATAAAAGCCAATTACTTCATAAATATCAGTTAATTCCTTTAGAACACGAATATGAATTTTTCCTAAATGTCCTGCACCTAAAACACCAATTTTGAGCATTGTTTCTATCGATTTTTACAAATATACTGTGGACTTTTGTTTGTCTTGATTGATTGAATAGTTTCTTTTCAACAATGATAAGTTAGCGTTTGCTGCTAGCATGATTTTAAAAAATGATAAATAGCAATTTCTATTTCAGTGAAATTTTGATTTATTTTACTAGAACTTTGTTAATGCAGAAAAAGTTTTTAAAAAATAGTTTCGAGTTAACGTAACTCAAAATGTTTTTCTATATTTGCACTCCGAAATTCTGAAATCGTATAGAATTTAGGGATTGCGAGTACTTCGTAAATTAGTTAGAAATGGTGGTTGTAGCTCAGTTGGTTAGAGCGCTGGATTGTGGTTCCAGAGGTCGTGGGTTCGAGACCCATCTTCCACCCAAGATAAAAGGATTAGTCGAGAAGATTAATCCTTTTTTTCATGGATTTTGGTATGCATAAGTTGGGTCGAGAAGTTTACGCCGAGCGAATCGAGGTGAGACCCATCTTCCACCCAAGATAAAAGGGTTAGTCGAGAAGATTAATCCTTTTTTTCATGGATTCTTATGAAAGCCGAAGTCAGTTAGCATAATCAAATCACTAATGATTACGAAATATCAAAAAAAATCGCATTGCCATTTATGCAAACTCTGCCAATTCCAACCAACGTTCTGTTTTTGCATCAATGGTTTCAATTATTATTGTAAGCTGTTTGCTGATTTCTCCCATTTCTTCTCCTGATTTAGAGCTATCGGAAAGACTTTCGACTAATATTTCTTTTTGTGTTTCTAATTCAGCAATTTCTTTTTCCAATTGCTCAAATTCCTTTTGCTCTTTGAAAGAAAGTTTTTGTTTTTGCTCTTGTTTTTTCCGTGAGCTTTTGACTTCCTTTGCGTCTTTTTGCTTTTCTTCTTGACGTTGTTTAGCGGCTAATTCCTGTAGTTCTTTTTTCTCTGCTTTTTGAACTTCGCGATAGGTGGAGTAATTCCCGATTATATCTTTTAGTACACCATTTCCTTCAAATACAAATATGTGGTCCACCATTTTATCCATGAAATATCGGTCGTGAGAAACGATAATTAAACATCCTTCAAAGTTTTTTAAATAATCTTCAAGAACGCTCAATATGAAAATGTCTAAGTCGTTGGTTGGCTCATCTAAAATCAAGAAATTTGGGTTTGCCATTAACACTGTCATCAATTTCAGACGTCGCTTTTCCCCACCACTTAATTTATGCACAAAACTGTAGTGCATCGACCGCGGAAAAAGAAATTTTTCTAAAAATTGAGCCGCAGACATTTCTCTTCCTTTTGCTAAGGGAATAAATTCTGCTATATCTCTAATGACATCAATAACTTTTTTATCCTCGTCAACTTCAATAGATTCTTGCGAATAATAGCCAAAAGCAACTGTTTCTCCAACAACAATTTTACCG
This sequence comes from Lishizhenia sp., assembly GCA_007117355.1. GTDB lineage: Bacteria > Bacteroidota > Bacteroidia > Flavobacteriales_D > Crocinitomicaceae > CSBr16-161. The sequence continues at coordinate 4,229 of SKGS01000109.1, forward strand.
TTATCTGGAGCTTCTTCCCCCATAATCATTTTAAGAAAGGTGGATTTACCAGTACCATTAGCACCAACAATACCAAGTCGTTCTTTTCTCTTAAAAGTATAAGATAGCTTGTCTAAGATTTTCAAATCTCCAAAAGCCTTTGAGATAGAATGGATTTCCAAAATTTTTGTTCCGAGACGTTCCATTTTGGTTTCAATTTCCAATTCGTCTTTTTGTAAGTTTTTGGAGGCTACTTTTTTAGTTTCGTGAAAAGAATCTATTCGTGCTTTTTGTTTTGTCCCTCTTGCTTTTGGTTGACGACGAATCCATTCTAGCTCTTTTTTCATGTGACTTCTTGCTTTACCAACAGTCACAGCTTCTAACTCCTCTCGTTCTGCTTTTTTCTCTAAGTAATAAGAGAAATTACCTCTGTATTTGAAAATTGTTTGGTCTTCTAATTCAATGATTGTATCTGCGACTACTTCTAAAAAGTATCGGTCGTGTGTCACTAACAACATCGTTGACTTTGACCCTGAAAGATAATCTTCTAACCATTCAATCATATCTAAGTCTAGGTGGTTAGTCGGTTCATCCAAGATGAGGAAATCGGGCTCTGCTAATAGCACTTTAGCCAGTGCAACGCGTTTTTTTTGTCCCCCTGAAAGATTATTTATCGGCATCGTCAATTGGTCAAGTTTGAGCTTGCCCAACATTTGTTCAACCTTAAATTCCAAATCCCAAGCATTTAGAGTGGACATTTCCTCAAAAAGATTCGCAATGGTATCTTCATCGTTGTTTTTCATTGCTTTTTTGTACTTCTTAACTACTTGAAAAACAGCTAGGTCTTGGTCGAGCACAGCGTCCAAAACAGAAAGCGTTGGATTCAAATTTTCTGTTTGTTCTAAATAACCAACCTCAATGCCATTTCTAAAAACAACTCTTCCGTCATCAGGAAATTCCTGACCAATGATACATTTTAAAAGCGTGGACTTGCCATTTCCATTCTTTGCAACAAGCGCAACTTTTTGACCTTGTTCAATGCCAAATGAAATAGTATTAAACAATACTTTGTCTCCATAACTTTTAGTTAGGTTTTCAACAGATAAAACATTCATAAAGAAAAAATTAGCGAATTCGGTCGATAGACTTAATTAAATCTAAGTCGCGCTTAATTCCAATATTCGCAAGAAAAGCAAATGCTGTTGCTACAATCATTGCATAAAAAGATAAACCTAAACGGGAAGAAAACTCAATGTCTTCTATTGCGTTACGTACTTGACTTCTTGAAGCATAGAAAATAATGATAACAAAAATAAATGAGGTAAGAATGGCCACAAAATTTATACGTCCAAGCTTTTGTTGCGTTTCGAGCTTTTTAAAAGAAAGTAAAGTTGCTATCGATAAAAGAATTAAAAATATAGCTATAAGGTAAAACGGAAAGCTCACGACAGGGGATGATGTGATTTTACTACTGCGTTCTTTAAGTTTGAGAAATTGATTGATTTTTTTCTCATCTTCAGGATTTAAGTTTTGGAATTCCCCATCAGCTTGAATTCCAAAAACATTCAGCTTTATGGTTAAGTCAATGTTGTCTTGCTTGTCTATTTTATACGAAAAAAAATTAGCTCCAAAAGTGATAGTTAGCAAAGCTACAATCACGAGTAACAAATAAATAGATTGAATACGCTGTATCATTTTATTTTCATTTTAAGGAGTGCAAATGTACTAATTATATGTGATTACGGTAAATTTGATAGATGAACCAAACAAATAATCTATTTTTGTAATTCAAAAAAGAATGAGGTGCGCAATAAAGAATTAGAACAAGCTATTTTCTCCGTTAAAAAGCCTGCTGATTTTGAAAAAGTCGCACTGCAAGTTTATAATTTTCAATACGAACATAATCAGGTTTACAGAGCGTTTTGCGAGAATTTGAATAAACCAAAAGCAAAACATACTAGTGAAATTCCTTTTTTACCAATTTCTTTTTTTAAAACACACCAAGTCCTTACTAATAGTATTGAAAAAGATGATGTTTTATCTGAAACACAGAACTATGAGGCTTTATTTATGAGTTCTGGGACAACAGGTACAGCGAGAAGTAAGCATTTTATAAAGCGTCTTGACTTGTATGAATTATCTTTTTATAAAACATTTCATTCTTTAATTGGGAATCCAGAGGAAGTGATTATCTGTGCATTGCTTCCAAATTATTTGGAGCAGGGCGACTCTTCTCTTGTTTACATGGTGGATAAATTGATTGCAGCAACAAAAAATCCTTTATCTGGTTTTTATTTACACGACACAAAAGCTTTAATTACGAATTTGAAGAAAGCGCTTTCTTTGGGCAAAAGGGTTATTCTATTTGGTGTTTCTTATGCACTACTTGATTTAGCAGAAGAAAAGCATAACTTAAAAGGGTTAGAAGTAATTGAGACCGGTGGTATGAAAGGTAGGAAAAAGGAACTTATTCGTGAAGAATTACATGACTTACTTCAAAAAGGTCTGAGCGTTGAGTTTATTTCTTCTGAGTATGGAATGACTGAGTTGTTATCCCAAGGCTATCTAATGAAAAACGGCTGGTTTCAATGTGCTCCATGGATGAAAATATTAATTCGAGATGTGAATGATCCGTTTAGTTTTTTAACTGAGGGAAGAACAGGAGGTATAAATGTCATAGATTTAGCTAATATTTATTCATGTTCTTTTATTGCAACAGACGACCTTGGAGTTTCAAACGGGAAAGACTTCAAGGTTTTAGGTCGCTTCGATAACAGCGACATCAGAGGGTGTAATTTACTTATACAGTAAAAATGTTGTAAAATAATTCTTTCTTCTATCCTAATCAACAATCTCTAATAATTCAACATCAAAAATCAAAACCGAGTTTTTAGGAACAGAACCTACTGAATTTGTGCCATAACCTAATTTTGAAGGAATTAATAAAATCCCTTCGCCTCCTTCTCTAAACAATGGAATTCCTTCAGTCCATCCTCGAATAACGCTTTGAAGGTTAAATGTTACACCAATATCCACACTTTGGTCAAATGTCGATCCGTCTAAAAAGTAACCCCGATACCTTACGGTTACATCGCTGTTTGGAGTTGGGAAAGCCCCTGTTCCTTGAGAGTTGATTATGTAATATAAGCCAGACTCTGTTCGCTCAGCTTGAAGCGAGTTTTCTATCAAGTAATCTTCAATTAAGTTGATGTCCTTTTCAAATTGTTCTTCAACACTAAGTTCTTTTTCACAAGCAACTAATACAACCAGCACTAATGCGAAGAAGGAAATAATTCTCATTTTATTCATTTTCTCTATTCAATTTCCAAGTTTGGTATGAACTGTAAAATTTCTTAAGGTTCATTCCGAGGGCTAATTTAAGATAATATCCTGATAAATCATTTATATCGGTGGGAAAAACAAATCTCCATCCACCTCCGACCTTTAATGCTAGCCAATCATATATGAAATAATTAAAGTGAGTTCCAAGTTCAAGCGGAATTATTCTATTTGACCCACTTTCATAAGTATTATCTTGGTTTACTATTCTGAAATTATTTCTACCATAACCTATTTGCGTGTAGGCTGTCATGCGATACCTACTCCAATTTAAATAATCGTATTCTTGTCCGATGTTAAAAAATAACATTCTGTTAAAGTACGAGTTACCAAACTCATCGGTCATTTTACCAACTTCAAACGGTGTGCCACTGATTCCTATTTTGAGTCGCAACTTATCTCGATATCCTATTCCAGTGTAAGCTCCGTAAATTAGTGTTCCTTGCTGTTGAATATGAGTTCTTCTATTGTCGAAGCCATAAATCCATTGTATCGCACGTTCAGGATTTATATTCTCAGAAGTGTCTGACTCGTTTATTTGTGGGAATAGAAAGTTCAATGAGCTACTTATCAAGAAAAAAAGATTCAAACAAAAAAATGAAGCAGAATTAAATTGCACAATTGATGAATTTACTATTTCACTTTAACGGAGATTTCCATGTCAAATTGTGCTACCAACTCACCATTGCTTGTAGCATTTACTTTTACCCATTGATTTACTCTTTCTTTAGAGGTTAATGCTTGTTCAAAAGCTTTTTCTACAATTGCACCATCAGAAGATTCGAAAATCACATCGTGCATTGGTCTTTTAAGGAACTCACCTTTAACACTTTTAAATGCGAATGAAATTTTGGCGTTAGTTTGTTTTGCAAAATAATAAGCATGTATGCCAGCTGCCACATCAGCACCAACGGCTAAAGCTCCAAAATACATTGATTTTAAATGATTTTTTGTCCTTCTTCTAAGTCTGATTTTAACCACAGCTTTCGTACTGTCGATGTGCATTAAACGTGGTCTAACGTATGCAATCATGGGAATTTGAACAACTCCCATTAGCCACATTAGCGTTTTCATGCGGCTTAAACTTACGTTGTTATTTTGCTGCTTCATACTCGTTCACTAATCGTTCTATAATTTTTTCTATTGGTTGAATTTCTTTAACATGCTCTATACTTGGACCTGCGCACCAGAGCGTTTTATAAGTAGCACTAAAAGCAGCTTTTCTCAAGTTTTTCATTCCGCGCATAAAGGTTAAAGCCTTTACCCATTTCTTCAAACGTTTGTTGTTGTTCAACAATTTTTCCAGCCAATTTTGTTCTGTTCCTATTTTTTCTACATATGGTGTTTTGATTATCGTACAAGGAGTTCCCGAGATTTTAGTTGTCATAACGATATCGTCAGCGCCATAATCCACACAAGCTTGTTTGTACTCATCATTTACTCCAGCTTCTGTCGAGGCGATAAAAATAGACCCCATTGATAAGCCATCAGCACCAGCTTCCAAAACATCTTTTATTTCAGCACCGTTACCAACTCCTCCCGCACTAATAACTGGAATGTCGCATGCTTTTTTCAACTCTGGAACTAATTCCTCGAAAGTTAAGCCACCTGCGTGACCACCGGCTCTGCTATTAACAGCTATAATTGCATCAGCACCAAGTTTTTCAACTTTTTTAGCATAAGCCACGTTCACCACATCACAAAAAACCTTCACTCCGTGTTGATGAGCAACTTTGATGGTTTCTTCTGGTGAGCCTAAACTCGTAATGATGTAATCGATTTTTTCTTCGCAAATTACTTGAAGTTGTTCTTTATATAAAAAGTTACTTTTATTTACGATTAAATTTATACCTAATGGGCCTCCAGCATTCTTTTTTACTTGTCGAATTGCTTCTCGTAACTCTTCGGTGGTTCTATAATTTAGTGCTGGAATTGCAGCTGTTACCCCTGCGCGAATTGCCGCTTCCGCCATTTCCACATTAGAAACCAAAAACATTGGCGCAATAATAATTGGGTACTTTATATTGAGAATATTACAAAGTTCTGCTTGCATAATATATTTTTAATTGCTAAAAATAATAATTTCCTTCATTTTGTGAAAGAAAATTAGCTTCAATCAAATATTACCGAATATAAAGTTACTTAAATAAAAAAGGCTGCTCAATGTGAACAGCCATTAGTTTTGTGGAATACTTGACTTTTACAAGTGCATAAAATCTTTTTTCTTTAACAATTCTTCTTCAGATTCTCTAAAGTCTGGGTCATCAACACAACAATCCACAGGGCAAACAGCAGCGCACTGAGGCTCATCGTGAAAACCAACACATTCTGTACACTTATCAGTTACGATATAATATACGTCCATGTCCACTGGTTCAAAATTCTGCTCAGCGTCAACTTCTTTGCCATCTAAAGTATCAATAATTCCCTTTAGTGAAGTGCCATCAGCATACGTCCATTCAGCACCTCCTTCATATATTGCATTATTCGGACATTCCGGTTCACATGCACCACAATTGATGCACTCGTCGGTTATCATAATTGCCATTTTACTATAATTTTTTTAGTTAACATTACATTTACTACCCTTCGTTTTGAAGCCACTTTTGTTACATTCATTTTGCTTTTGGATATGTAGCAAAGGGAAATGTGTAAATTTGCGGCTACAAACTAAAGTGCAAATATAATAACGAAATAAGAGTTAATTTGTTCTAAATTAAAATTAATAAACAAAAAGTGATTTATTCCAGACAAAAGTTGGTGAAAGCGTTTTCGGAGCTAGGTAATACAATGGTACTTTTTGGTGAAAATGCACCATACGGAAAGTTTCATGGTTTATTAGACGAGACGTTCTATGATAAATTTAATCAAGCAATCAAAAAGGAGAAAATCTTCAATGGTTGGTTTACAGAAGATGCTGTCCGCAAAAGCTTATTAGAACAAGGGATTTGGTTGAGTGAAACGAATTTGAATGAATGGTTATCAAATTATTCTTGGTCTGAAAAGCCTAAAAGCGTTGGGATAATAATGGCAGGAAATATTCCGTTAGTTGGTTTTCATGATTTCTTGGCTGTTTTATGCAGTGGACATAAGGCAAAAATTAAGTTATCCTCCGATGATTCAAGGCTTTTTCCTTTTTTGTTGGAAGTTTTAATGTTGTTTTTACCTGATGTGGATGCATATGTTTCCATTGCTCCACATTTAAAACAAATGGATGCTGTAATTGCAACGGGTAGTGACAATTCGGCACGTTATTTTGAAAAATATTTTGGTCAAATCCCAAATATTATTCGAAAAAACAGAACCTCTGTTGCTGTAATCGATGGTTCTGAAACGGAGGAAGAACTTTATGCATTAGGAAAGGATGTTTTTACTTATTTCGGTCTTGGTTGTAGAAATGTAACGAAGCTACTTTTACCAGAAGATTTTGATATGAACCGTTTTTTTAAAGCCGTTTTACCTTTTGCGGAAATTGTTCACCACAATAAATATGCGAACAACTACGATTATCATAAGGCAATCTATTTAATGAATCAGGAAACTGTGATTGAAAATGGCTTCTTACTTACTAAAGAAACAACGGAATTATTTGCCCCAATAGCTGTTCTTTATTTACAGCGATTTGCTAGTACAGCTAAGGTGAAAGAATACCTTCAGGAAAATGAGGATAAAATTCAAGCGGTGATTGGCCATGATTACTTGCCTTTTGGTAGTGCTCAATGTCCGACATTAACGGACTATGCAGATGGAGTTGACACCATGCTATTTCTAGAACAACTTTAATTTTGAAACATGAAGAATAAAAAAACATTGGTTGTTGGAGCCACGGAAAAAACAGACCGCTATGCAAATATTGCTATTCAACGACTTTTACAAGCGGGTCATCCCGTTTATGCTTTTGGAAATAGGGAAGGTGAGGCACATGGCGTTTCTATAAAAACTGTTTTTCCAGATACATCAGAGTCCATTGATACGGTTACACTTTATTTATCTGAGAAATACCAAAAAGAATACTATCAAAAAATAATTGATTTAAAACCCAAGCGCGTAATCTTTAACCCAGGAACAGAAAATCGGGAGTTTGAACAATTGTTGGCGTCTTCAAATATTGAAGCAGAGGTCGCTTGTACACTTGTTTTATTATCTATGAATGCATACTGATGAAGAAAGTTATTGCATTTTATAAGAAACACAACAATTTTATATTCTTTACATTATTGGCTATAATTCTGTTTGTACCACAAATAAGAATGCCAGTGCAAGTTTTTCTAAATCGCGTTTTTTCTTTTAGTCCTTCCGAAATCTCCGAAGAAAAAAGAGAAATAATTAAGGATTGGGATTGGACACTGTATGACGAAAATCAAAGAATAATTAAGTTTTCAAACTTTAAAGACAAGGTGATTTTAATTAATTTTTGGGCTACTTGGTGTCCACCTTGTATAGCTGAGTTTCCAGAATTACAATCGCTATATGATTCCTACAATTCGGAGGTTGTTTTTCTGTTTGTTGCGCAAGACCAATCCAAAAAAGTGGAAAACTTCATGAATAAAAAGGGTTATTCTGTGCCAATTTATTATTCAAAATCAGCTCCACCAGTACTATTAAATGCAAGTGCGTTGCCATCCACCTATTTGATTAGTCCGTCAGGAGAAATTGTTATTCAAAAAACTGGTTCAGCCAACTGGAACAGCAAAAAAGTTCATGCAACGATAGATGCTTTGTTGAGGTAATTTCAACAACTTCATTATCTTAGCGATTAAAAATTATTCAAAAGATTAAAACTTTTATGGGGCATGAAATTCTGGTTTACGCCGATGAGGTAACGAAGCGCTTGAATTACACGCTTGAAGTTATCGGAGATGCCCGAGGAATTAGCTTTTCAGTGACAAATGATGCGTTACGTTTCTTAAATTATCCTGGAATTAAGGTCAATTATTCTAATTTTCCTTTTGAAGCAAAAGTACCAACTATACCATCGAGTGATTTACTTTTTCATGAGGATCTAAGAACTATTCTACAAGAAAAAAAGAAATGGCAAAATACGGATTTAATTGCTTTTGATGGAGTTCCAGATATTCTGGCGAGTATTTTTTTCGTTGTTACTTGCTACGATGAATACCTTGCAACCGAGTTGGATAAACATGGTCGTATGTTGCTTAAAAACAAAACTATTTACAAATTTGGTTGGCATAGACAATTGATTGTAGAACGTTGGTCTTTGGCATTTATACGATTTATCGAAAATGAAAATAATACCAAAATAGGAGTGAAAGAGATTCCTTTTCGGGTGGTTCCAACATTTGATATTGACAATACTTTTGCCTTTAAACTGAAAGGAGGACCAAGGAGATGGTTGAGTATTTCGAGAGATTGGTTAAAGCGAGATAAAGAAAGAATTTTATTGAGAAAAGAAGTTTTAGAAGGTAATTGCGATGATCCTTACGATACTTTTGATAAAATTAAGTCCATTGCGAAAAGAGGATTTCCTGTGCATGTTTTTTGGTTAGTTGGTTCGTACGCACAATATGATAGAAATATCTCAATTCAAAACGCAGAGCATCGACAGGTTATTCATAAGCTATCAGAGCATGTAACGATTGGCATTCATCCAAGTTATCGCTCTCATGCTTCTGAACTTTACCTTAGAAAAGAAAAAGAAGATCTTGAAGAACTCTTGTCGCATCGGGTAAATTATTCTAGACAGCATTTTTTAAAATTTCGTATTCCAACTACATATGAGCATCTATTAAATATTGGGATTACGGACGATTTCACAATGGGATTTGCTGAAGATATAGGGTTTAGAATGGGGTTGAGCCGACCTGTTCATTGGTTCAATTTGCGTACGAATACTAAAACAAATCTTGTTATTCACCCTTTTGCTTATATGGACGGAACGCTGTTAGAGTACCAACATTGGGATGCTGAAAATGCTAAAAATGAAATTCAATTTGTAAAAGATGAGGTAAAGCGTTTTGGTGGTGATTTTATCTTTATCTGGCACAATGAAACAATAGGAGATTACGGAAAATGGAAAGGGTGGAGCGATGTTTTGGATTTTTCGTTGGGAGAAGGTTAGAAGGGAATTGAGACGTTAAGATGTTAAGATATTAAGATGTTAAGACGTAAGACTATAGATGTTAGCATCTCGATAAACTCAATGACCAACAATAGATGCATCTGACAGTTGACTTTTGACAAATGTTAAATCAAGGAGACCGAGTGGCGCGACGATAGAAGCATTGTATCGAGGGCGACTGATGACAGTTGAAGGGTTTTAAAATGAATGTTAATAACTGCGATGCTTTTAAGAAATTTTACTAACTTTATAACAAACTTACAAAATGAAATTGAGAGCCGTTATAGTAGATGATGAGGAATTGGCAAGAATGAATTTATCCATGATGCTTGAAACGTATTGTCCTGAGATAGATGTTATTGGGGATGCGGATAATAAGGAGGATGCAAAGGCGTTGATTGAAAGCTCCAAGCCCGATGTAGTATTTCTAGATATTCGAATGCCAAGTGGGTCCGAGGGTTTTGAATTGTTAGAAAGTATAGAGAATCGCAACTTTTTAGTTGTTTTTGTTACAGCTTTTAAAGATTATGCCATTAGAGCCTTTCAGGCCAATGCTGCACATTACATCCTCAAACCAATTGATGACGAGGATTTACGAGTGGCGGTTGACAAAATTATTGCTACGAAGGAAACGTTTAAAAGCAACCCTGGAAATTATGAGGTTTACTTTTCAACGCTCAAGAATTTGGCGGATAGATTGCTTAAAAACAAGGATAATAATCGTATTGCAATCAGTCATACGAAAGGAGTTAAAATAATTGAAGAAGACACTATTAATTATCTCGAAGCAAGTGGTAACTGCACAATGATTCATTTTGTGGATGGTACAAGATACCTTGATACAAGAACATTGAAAATTTATGAAGAAATTCTTAATGACCGAAAATTTTACCGAATTCATAAATCATACATTATTAATGTGTTACGTATGAAAGAATACCTAAGTGAAAATGGTCATATTGCTGTTTTGGATAATGGAATTGAATTGCCAGTTGCTCGAAATAGAGTAGCGGCATTTTTAAAATCAATAAAAAATAAGTGATTAGAATAAGTCTTTGGTTGGTAGTTCTTTTTTTGAGTAGTTTCACTTTCTGTCAACGCTATTCTTTCGTTGGATACAGCACTTCGAATGGTCTCCCACAATCTCAGGTTAGTTCGATTACTCAAGATAGTTTAGGATATTTATGGATAGGAACTTTTGGCGGATTAGCGAAATTCAATGGGATAAACTTTGTCAACTACAGTAAAAGGGACGGACTTTTGAGCAATAGAGTTACATGTTTAACTTTTATTCGTAATGAATTATACATAGGACACGACAATGGAATAAGTGTTTTTGATGGATTGAATAATTTTACGAATCTTTTATTTCCTGAAAAAACTCCACCCTCGAATGTTACTAGTATTATTCAAAGAAATAATGAAATTTTTATTTCGACGAATGGGCAAGGATTGTTTAAATTGCAAAACAATCAATTAATACTTATAGAGCATTCTCCATCAAGAATAAGAGCTGCCGTTGACACTGGAAACGAAATGATTTTAGCTACAAGAAATGGTGTAATTATATTTTCAGACGATAATACTTTTCATGCTATTTCAGGTTTTCCAGATGAATCATATTCTGGAATTGATTTAATTGAAGATGAAATTGTTGTTACAAGTTATGACGGAAATGTCTATTCCTACAATTTAGAGCATCAACAAATCACTAAAGTATATGCTAATGATAAGTATTTGTGGAGGTCAGTGCTTGCAGACAGTGAAAGTATTTGGTTGAACTCCAGTGATGGAGCAGTGAAATTAGAAAATAATAAGCAAGTAGTATTGGATCGTTCGACGGGTCTTCCAATTGATGATATTACTATTGTATTTCGCGATAGAGAAGGTAACATTTGGTTGGGTACAGGCGGAAAAGGATTACAAAAATTCTCTGGCGAAACGTTTGTTCATTACAACTTAAAAAGTGGTTTGCCAAGCGAGTTAATTATTTCAACAATAGAAACAAATGACGGTTCACTTTGGCTTTCTTCTTATGACCAAGGTGTTTTTCAATTTAACCCTGTGAATAATGAAATAATAAACATGGTTACTCCAATAAATCAAGTTGTTTGGACTACAACAGCACAGAATAATGATATTTATTTTGGGAGTATTTTCGGGCTTTATTTGAAAACCAATCAAGGTTGGAGATTTATAGATGAATCCGATGGCTTGCCAAGTAATAAAATAACTGGACTTTATGCACATGATAATGGTAGGGTGTATGTTGGGACAGGTAATGGTTTGGCAATTCTAGAGAATGGGTTAGTTACTTCTGTCGTGCAAAGCGACGACGCTAATTTAATGAATATTCGAGGGTTTACATGGATTGAAGACAGATTGCTGATGGCTGCACAAAATGGCATTTATGAATTGTCTGAAGACGGAAGTAAAGCTGTCAAGAAACACTCGTTTGATGGTGCTTTAAACTGCATTGTGACAGATAGAAACAATCATGTTTGGGTAGGAACGGAGAACGGTTTGTACAAAATGTTCGAAAGCGGTTTTGATTTTATTTTTCTTGGAGAACGAAAAGGCTCAGAATACATAAATTTTATTAAAGAAGGACTAGACGCGGTCTATATTGGAACAAATAATGGACTATTTGAATATGACTTTGAAACTAATCGGTTTACACACTTCGGAATAAATGCTGGATTGGTAGATTTAGAAACGAATTTGAATTCTGCCTTTTTAGATAAGAATGAGAATTTATGGTTTGGAACGGTAGGTGGTTTAATGAAAATGAATAGTGAACAAAGAATGAGTGTTCGTGATCAAGATGTAAAGCCTAAAATACATCTCAAAACCTTAAGTGTTAATTTCAAAGAGAAGCCAGTAGCAAAATTGAGTAATGCTTATCAGTCTCCACTAAATTTTAAACATTTTGAAAACAATTTTTCTATAACCTTTGATGCTATTTATTTAACCAACCCTAAAGCAATTACTTTCTCTTATTATCTAGAAGGTTTGTCGGAAGAATGGTCTCCCAAAACTACGAATAAAAGTCTGAATTTCACAAATTTACCACCAAATGAATATAGATTGCAGGTAAGGGCTTTTCTTCCTTATTCAGAGACTTTTATTACAGAGCAAGGCTATTATTTTAGTATTGAATCCCCTTTTTATCAAACATGGTGGTTTTATTTAATAGTTGTGGTTTTTTGTTTCGGTATTCTGTATGCAGCTGACAGGTACCGTACTTTGCGAAAAGATAGGCTCAATTATCAAGAAAGATTAGAGTTTCAGAGTAAACTACTTCAGCTTGAACAACAATCGTTAAACGCAAGTATGAATAGACATTTTATATTTAACGCATTAAATTCTATTCAGTACTTTATAAACGCTTCGGACAAGTTATCAGCAAATAAGTATTTAACAAGGTTTGCTCAATTAATAAGGAAAAACTTAGACAGTTCTAATCATTATAATGGCATGGTTCCTTTGAGTGATGAATTGGATCGCTTGAAATTATATTTGGATTTGGAAATGATGAGGTTCAAAAATAAATTTGATTTTGAATTAGTTGTGGATAAAAAGGTAGAAGTCGAGGAATTAATTGTTCCAGCTATGTTCCTTCAACCGTTTGTTGAAAATAGTATTATTCATGGAGTTTTACCACTGAAGGATAGAAGAGGTAAAATCACTATTACAATTACGAACTATTTAAATCATATTTTAATTGAGATATTTGATAATGGTGTTGGTTTTGAGAAAAGTATGCGTAAAAAAGAAGATGTACAACAAGATCACGAATCACAAGGTGTACTAATAACAAGAGGTCGGATAGAACTCCTTCAAAAGATTTCCGCTAAATCAATAGAATTAATCGGCCCCCACCAAATCAATGAAAACGACAATTCAGTAAAAGGAACCATGGTTAAGTTTAAAATTTTGAAACAATATTTGGACAAATAGAACCTTTGTTGTATATTTGAACGATTAAAATAGAATTCATGAAATTCGCAATATACATATTTATTACAATCTTCTTTTTGACTGTATCTTGTCAAAAGGAGGAGATAATTATGCATAATCAACTTGAAAATACCGATTCTAATGAACCTTGTGATTGCGATAAACAAAAGGTTGAAACAGATGACATGACGACTTTAGGCACTTCTTCGGATGGGGATTTTTCAGGCAATAATGGAGATACACCAAAAAATAAAAGAAAGCGACCTACAGATTCTGATGACGAAGATGATTTTATCACCGACCCGAACAATGACGAGGATGAAAGCAGAAAGAAACATCGCAAGCAGAATAATTAGTAATTTAATGGTCTAGTTTATTCTGATGCGGAAAACGTTTATATTCATTTTTTCTGCCTTTTTAGCTTTCTATTCTAACTTTCTTATTTCACAAAATTCACTAAATCTTATTGATTTTATAGACTATCATGTTGTTTTTCCTAAAGAGAAAATTAATAGCTTGAATATTTCTAAACTAGATATTTCTGTAACGCAAAAGAAAAAGGACGATATCATCAGAGAATCCCCAACTACCAAAACATTATACTTTAATTCCGAAGGTCAGTTAGTTCACCTCAAAGAGTATATTGAACGAAATGGCTTTTTAGATACCACGTTGACCTATTGGTTTTATCATTCTTCCGGTCAAATTGAAAGTGAGATTTTATTAAATCCTTACGGGGTGTTCGTAAAACGCTATTCTTTTGATGATAACGATAGAGTAATTTCGTTTAAGCAATTTCAAAAATACGGAGTCAAGCATCTTGAAGAGATAAAATCTATTAATGAAAGCGGGTTCACAGTTCAAGAAAGTTACGTTTATCAAGACTTTGATAATCAAGTAAAAAAAACATTCTTTAACTCAGAAGGAAAGCCTTATGCCGATTTAATTCAATATTTCAATAGTTTTGGGAAATTAGAAAAAGAGGTTTTTCGACTTCATCGCACAATGAAAAGTTCCACAACAGCATTCGAATATTGCAATAAGGGAAAATTAAAGCAAATAAGTCAGTCCTCTATTTCAGGTGAAGGGAAGAATAAGAAGATTACTTTTGAATACGATGACGGAAACAACCTCAATTCTGCGAAGTATTATGAGAATGATGAAGAACAAAAAGAATATCAATTAATTTACGATGAGCGAGGTTTACTGCTTTATAAATTAATTAAGAACGCTTCAAACGAATTTATTACTGTTTTTAAGGTTAAATCGGATTTGATTTAATGCCTCAATAAAATGCATTTAATTCAAACTCTTAATTCAAACTCTGCTTAATTTAATAAGTTTACTACATTTACGCTTGTAAAGAAATTAATAGCTGAGAGATTACCGATTTTATACGAAAATGAAACTTTATACCCAAAAAATAGCCAAAACGTACAAAGGACGCCAAGTAGTAAAAGATGTCTCTGTTGAATTAGAACAAGGTGAAATAGTAGGTTTGCTAGGCCCAAATGGAGCAGGGAAAACAACTTCTTTTTACATGATTGTTGGCTTGGTAAAACCTGATTCTGGAAAAGTTTATTTAGACAATATTGACATCACAAAATATCCAATGTACAAAAGGTCTCAGCTTGGTATAGGTTATTTGCCACAAGAAGTTTCTGTTTTTCGTAAGCTTAGTGTTGAAGATAATATTATGGCTATTTTAGAAATGACAAATTTGACAAAAAAAGAACGTCATCTCAAAATGGAAAAATTGTTGGATGAATTTAGTTTGCATCATGTAAGGAAAAACTTAGGCAATAGTTTGTCAGGTGGAGAAAAGAGAAGGACAGAAATTGCTAGAGCTTTAGCTACTGACCCAAAATTTGTTTTGCTTGATGAACCATTTGCAGGCGTTGACCCTATTGCAGTAGAAGATATTCAAAGTATTGTCGCAGATTTAAAAAATAGAAATATTGGAATTCTTATCACTGACCACAATGTTCAAGAAACTCTTTCAATTACGGATAGAGCGTATTTGTTATTCGAGGGCAGTATTTTAAAAGCAGGAACAGCAGAGGAATTAGCAGAAGATGAGCAGGTTAGGAAAGTTTATCTTGGGCAGAACTTTGAGTTAAGGAGAAAACAAAAGTAAAATATAATTGCTTCAATTAAAGAGAAAATATTATTAAACTCTTTTAAAACTTAAGTTTTTTTTGTACTTTTCCGACCTGAAAAAGGAAATTATTAAATTTTAATACAAGTTTTGTAATTTCATAAGAACATTAAAATTAATACAATGAAACTACATTATCTATTTGTCTTTATGCTGGTTGTGGCTTTGTCGCTTACTTCATGTAACAAATGTGATCCTACGAGCATGGATGATGGGATTATTATCAAAGATGTAATAGTTAGGGTTATAGGTCATCCTCCAGGACCTAGCCCACAGTTGATTAGGCAACAAGGGGTGTTTGGGTTGGAGTATGAATACTCAGCAGATGGAGGCTATTTCTACGACCCAGTGGATTTTAGTCAGTTTTCTATGATGTGCTTACCAGTTACTGCGAGATGTAGTTCTGGATTTCTAAGAACAGTGACTTTGGATAGTGAGGAAAAAACTGTAGAATACAATATTGTAGTTAGTGAGTGTGAGTCGTGCGAAACTAGAAATGAAACATACAATTGGGTTTTAGTTGAAAAAGTTCCAGACGATTACACACCTGTGTTTACGTTGAATTAATTATTTTCAAAGTTATATTATTGAATGCAGCTGATTTAATGAATTA
>SKGS01000278.1 GCA_007117355.1 Lishizhenia sp.
ATTAATTTAAGACCTTCGGAGCGATAAAACAACTCGTGAATTGCAGCCATAGAGTTTATCCTACTTTGGCTATCGGCATAAAGCTTTTTTAATGCAGGATATTTCTCACCTTTAATGTTTGCTTGAAGTGACAAAAGGCTGGAGATAACTTGAAGATTATTTTTTACTCTATGATGAATTTCACGCAGTAGCATTTCTTTCTCAGAGAGGTTAACACGCAACTTTTGTTGTTCAGCTCGCTCTTCAGTAACATCTCGTGCAGTACAATAAATAAGTCTAGCAACCCTGTCAATCTTTGAATTCCAGTTTAAAGTTACAACTTCTCCTGATTTAGTTTTGTAACGGTTTTCAAAATTTATAGAGAGCTCACCATTATTCATTCTGCTAGCCTCAAACAGTGTTTTTTCGTAATCATCAGGGTGAACAAATTCTATGAAAGGTCTAGAGCATAATTCTTCGTTTGTATATCCCAATAAATCAGACCAAGAAGGACTAACTTTTATAAAGTATCCTTGTTCGTTAGCGATACATTGTAAATCGACAGAAGCTTCAAAGAAATCCTCAAGTCCAGTTTTGTTGCTTGAACTTGGGTTTGCCTCAGTAACAAGCCCTTCATAACCTATTAATTCGTTGTTTGTGTTGTAAATTGGAAATCCTAGGCAATCAACCTCTTTATGTTTGTTGTTTGAAAGGTGTAAGGTGTGACGAAATTCAAAACTTTGACCACCATTTTTGAGGGATTTTACAATCTCAACAAGTCTAGCTAGATCCACTTTATCTAAAGAACTAAGGTATGTTATTTTATTTGATAAAGAAGTATAGTTCGGGTCTAATTCTAGAATTTCAAATAACTTTTCCGACCAATGAAGCTCGCTTTTATGCAGCAAATATTTCCAAGTTCCAACATTTTTCTCAAACTCCTTTTGTTTAGCATAAAACTGATTTAATGTTGATTTTTCAGTATTCAACAAATAGTTCTTTTTTTCTTCTAAAAAAGCAATAATGTTTTGATGATGAGATATTTCATCCTGCAATTTTTGCAACATGTCCGCCTTTTCATGCATATTCTTTCGAGTTCTTTTTAGAGATATAACTATAATTTAGACTAAAATACCTAAATTTCTTTTTAATTACTCACTTATAGCTAATTTTTTGGCTAATATTAATAATTGTCAACATTATTAAATGTAGTAATTCATTTTTTAGTAACTTGCCGCCCCAAATAGCAGAAGGCTGCTACCAACGAAATTTAAATATGTCAACTAAGGTAAAATTTGAACAGGAATATATTTTAAAGACTTCTCCAAATGTCTTAAATAACATGCTGATGACGCCAAGTGGTTTAAGTGAATGGATGGCGGACGATGTAAATGTTAAAGAAGATATTTTTACGTTTATTTGGGATGGAAGCGAAGAACAAGCACGTTTGATTTCTAAAAAACGCAATGAATTTATAAAGTTCCGTTGGTTGGAAGATGAAGAGGACGGAATTAATTCTTACTTAGAAATGCGATTTGAAGTTGACCCAATGACTAAAGAGGTGGTTTTTAGACTTACTAGTTTTGCCTTTGAAGACGAACTTGAAGAAACACAACTTTATTGGCAAAGTACCATAGAAGAATTGAGACGCGTTATCGGTGCATAACCTTTGTTTGGCTCAACAAATCCTGTTCATTATACTTTTTGTTGTGAAGCTTGTACCCTAAATAGCTTTAAAACTTAACTATTTAGTTCAGCTAGTTGATTAATTTTCAGCTTAACTTATCTGTGTTTAAAACTATTTTATTTGGTTTTTTCATAAAGCTTTAAATTCGTGATATTTGCTTTTCAAAATTTAAAGCATGTCTGGAATTTTTATTTTAAGTATATTACTCGCTTATTTTTTGGTCCTTATAGCAATTTCGTATTTCACATCGAAAGGAGCTAAAAACGATGCTTTTTTTACAGGTAATCGTTCATCTAAATGGTACTTGGTAAGCTTTGGAATGATTGGCGCTTCACTATCAGGAATTACTTTCATTTCTGTCCCTGGGATGGTTTTTGCCGAGAAGTTTTCCTACATGCAAATAGTTATTGGTTATTTGATAGGCTATGCTGTTATTGCATTTGTTCTTTTACCTTTATATTATCGCTTAAATCTCACATCTATTTACGCTTATTTAGAACAACGATATGGAAAAGTAACACATAAAGTTGGGGCTGGTTTTTTTCTATTATCTAGGATGTTAGGTTCGGCGGTCAGATTATTTTTAGTCGCTGATGTTTTGGATTATTTTGTGCTTTCTGAATACGGTTTTAGTTTTGAGTTTTCTGTTTTTTTAACGCTGGTATTAATCTACATCTACACTTATCGAGGAGGGATTAAAACCATCGTTTGGACGGACACCTTGCAAACTACTTTTATGCTTTTATCTCTTGGTGTGAGTGTTTATCTCATTTCTGACTTAGTTGGTGTTTCAGTAGCCACCGACGGACTTCGGGATTTTGGCTTGGTGAATTGGTTTGTTACGGATAACCCTGATAGCTCCCACTATTGGTTAAAGGGTGTTTTTGGTGGCTTTTTTATAACCTTGGCAATGACAGGATTAGACCAAGATATGATGCAGAAAAACTTAACATGTAAAAATGAAAAAGAAGCGCAAAAAAACATGATATGGTTTTCTGGAATTCTGTTTTTTGTAAACTTTATTTTTTTAGTTCTCGGTGGATTGTTATTGCTCTATTTAGAACAAAATCAACCCTTAAACGAGGTGTTTATAAGTATGGAAGAAAGTAAGCGTTACGATAGACTTTTTCCATTAGTAGCCTTAGAAGGAGGGTTGGGAAAATTCATTGGCATCACTTTTTTACTCGGTTTAATTGCCGCAGCATATTCCAGTGCTGATTCTGCATTAACAGCAATGACAACCTCTACGAGTGTTGACATTATGGAGATTCAAAAGTGGAAGAATAAAGAAAAAGCAGAAAAAGCAAGAAAATATATTCATATCGGAATGACAGTCATTTTGTTTGTGGTTATTCTTCTAGCAAACGCTTTTAAAGAAACAAATGTAATAAATACCTTGTTTAAAATGGCAGGCTATACTTATGGTCCACTTTTAGGATTGTTTTTCTTTGGGATTTTTAGTAAAAGAGTGGTGTCAGATAAAAAAGCATGGTTGGTGTGTTTAATTGTACCCGCTTTACTTTTTTTGTATAAAACGTATGAATCAGATTTATTCAAAAACTACGAAACAGGCCACGAATTACTCGGCATAAATGGTGTACTATGTATTTTGGGTCTTTTACTGCTTTCTACAAAAAATGAAGTAAGACCAAATATTAAAAATCTGTAATAGAATTTTAAAATTGTAATTTAATTAGAAGGGTGCTCAAATAATTCAAAACCAATCATTCTCAGTCCTTTTTCTACATCTTCAAAAAAGAAAAAATCATACGTCTCCACATTAGGTTTATCAATAACATTAACACGATAGCGATAAGCATGTTCTCCTTCAAAAATAACTCTATCTAAATCTATGAACTTTTTGGATTTGATGTTTTCTACAATTTTGGGGTGCTCAAATAGGTGAGCATAATCCTCTCCTCGCTGTCCTTCAATTTGAACGAATGTCTCCCAATCAAATGGTTCAGAGTTAACAACAGCTTTTTTAAAGTTTTCCCAATCTTGATTCAAATCTGGAACGTCTTGTTTTACAAAATCCTCCTTTGTTTCATCCATCTTATTTTCTCCTTCATTGGCTGATACTTTTTCCTTTTCTACTGCCCTTTGCAAAGTATCATTTGTTTCCACTATAACTTCTGCTAAGTTATCCGGACTTTCACTTTGGCATGCCGATAAACAGGACAGTATCATTATGAAATATAAAATCTTCATTTTTGTAGTTTTGCGTCAAATGTAAAGTTGTAATTTGAGAATTTTTAAAGTTTTTCACGAAACCCTCGTTTTCTTTCACGAAACCACTATTTTTTTTCAAGAAGCAAATTGCAACAAGCAATTAATACTTTTAATTTTGTCAAAATCAATAAATAAATTATGAAGAGGCACTTGAAGTTTTTACATTTAATAACCGTTCAATTTATCCTTTTTTTAACACTCTCATTGAATGCACAATTTGGAATAAACAACTTTCAAATTGTGTGGGGTGAAACCTTTAGAGGTAGGATTGATGCGCTTCACATAATAGATGCCATTGGAAGAAATCCGTCTTTAGCGAGTTTGCAAAAATCTTTCTTTCATCCTTTGTTTAGAAACGCTGGAAAGCTATTAGTAAAACATACTAATTCATTGTCCTATTCCTATGCAACAACTTTTCAGCTCGAAGTCGATAAAAAACGAACAACACCAACGCATGTGCTACCAATTGGTAATAACGATCTTTTAACCATTGGAAAGCGCTCAGGTATTTTTCAAAGGCAACAAACGGTGTATTATCACTATTTTAACAAGCAAGGCACTGATAGAAAAGTTCAGGGGCAAAAGATTACTGAATACAATCGAACAAGTCGATTAAAGTCAGAGCTTTTTACTGGAGTCGCTCTATCTGAGGACCATTCAAAGGCAGTAATTCATTATTCTATTCCAGTAGGAAGAAATGATTACCCGGGATTTGGTTACCTTTTATTCGATGAAATTCGTGGTAAGTCAGAAGAAAATTTGACTGTGCTACCTTACAAAATGAACGAATTAGATGTTTATGACCATTTTATTACGAATAAAGGTAACTATTTTATGATTGGAAAGGAATTCTCTGGAAGAAACATTTACACCCCATCAATTACAACTCAAGGGACTGTTCTTAGAACAAGAATATTTAGTCACCAGAAAGAAAGAGGTTTAAGAGAAATACCCATGACTGAATTACCCTTTTTTCCACAAGATATAAAGTTCACAGAGGAAAAAGATCAACTTCTGCTAACAGGTTTTTACGCTGAAAGTCCGGGTGCGGATATTCGAGGTGTTTTCTTTGCTACATTGGATAGTGAGACTTTAGAAATTCGAAAGGTTACTAGCTCTCCGTTTTCAAGAGAATTTATAGAGACGGGAAAAGCAGCATGGGAAAAGTCTTACTGGGAAAGGGTTAGAAGCAACCGCAATAGGGTTACCAATTTCAATAATTTTAAAATTTTGGAATTTCAACAAACCAAAAATGGAGAATATATTGTGGTTGCTGAACACCAAGAAGTTGAGGCCCGACTAAAAAACAGTAATAACGAAAATGCCAGCAATGAAAAATTAGATTACATATATTATTATGAAGATGTCCTCGTCTATAAATTAAGTAAAGAAGGGGAACTTCTTTGGGTTAATAGAATTCCAAAATCACAACGTTCACAAAATGATGATGGCAAATCTAGCTCTTCATTAGTCGCAATTACAGACAAAGAAGTTTATGTACTTTTCAATGACAACATTAGAAATTATGATAACAGTACAAAAAAGTATCAAATGGAAGATAGATATCCATTTAACGCATCAACTGGAAACCAAAATGTTATCGGTGTCTCTTTCATTGATTTATCCAATGGCATTGAGTTGCGCAAAATGGTAGGGGGAAGAAGGGAATTAAGAACACTTTTTATACCAAAAAAATCCATTTTTATGCCAGAAACGAAAGAGCTATATTTATATGGAAATATAAATAGAAGACATCGTTTGGGATATGTTAAACTTTAAATTTTAATGTTGTTTTCAAAAACTTGTTAAACCAACAAAAAAAAATGTATTTTTGCCACGCTAAAAATTAAGCAAATATGAGCGAAGGAATTACTAAAGAAGAATTAATAGAACAATTCAAAGGGAATAAAATTCTTAAAACCACCACAACAATTGTTGGGGTTGCTGTAGCAATTGGGATAATCGTAATAGGCTATAATCGATTGATTTCAGGGCCTAAAAATGAAGAATCAAAAGCCATGGTTGCTAATGGTATCAATTGGATGGAAAAAGATTCTCTAGAATTAGCAATTGAAGAATTTGAATTTGTTGCATCACAATATAAGGGATATCAAGGAGCTCACATTGCGAATTACTCTTTAGGAAATATTTTCTTTAAACAAGGTCGTTATGAGGAGGCACTAGACGCATTGAGCAAAGTTAAATTGGATGATGTTTATTTAATGACTCAGGCATTGGGAACTCAAGGAGACTGCTACTCTGAACTTGGTGACTATGAAAAGGCTGTTACATACTACGTTAGAGCAGCACAGCGTGTAGATAATGAATCTACAACTCCTAGGTATTATTTTAAAGCAGGATTAAACGCGGAAGAAGCAAAAGATTTTGAAAAAGCTAAAGAATACTACACGATTATTAAGGATAAATATCCGATGTTTAGTAATCAGAAAAACATTGATAAATATATTACGAGAGCAGATAGAACGCTAAATTAAAAAAAAAAACGCTTTATAGATGGCTACATCAACAAAAAACTTATCCGCTTATGCGGTAAATGATGTTCCAAATGGTGCCGATTTTAGAATCGGCATTGTTGTTTCTGAATGGAACGAAAATATAACTTTGAATCTATTAGAAGGAGCTAAGGAAACGCTTCTTAAACATGGCGTTAAAACTGATAATGTAATTATTCATTTTGTGCCTGGAACCTTTGAATTACCGCTAGGTTGTCAACATTTATTAGAAGAAAAACTAGTAGATGGTATCGTGGCAATTGGATCTGTAATTCAAGGAGAAACAAAACATTTTGATTTTGTGTGTGATGCAGCAGCACACGGAATTATGAATGTTGGATTAAAATATAACGCTCCGGTGATTTTTTGTGTTCTGACAGATAATACGTTACAACAAGCGATAGATCGCTCTGGAGGTAAACATGGAAATAAAGGTATAGAATGTGCAGTAGCCTGTCTAAAGATGGTCTCATTTAAAAACCGTTTAAATTCAAAACTATGACATTAATAAAATCAATTTCAGGAATTAGAGGTACGATAGGAGGTAAGCCGGGTGAAGGACTTTCTCCATTGGATGTAGTGAAATTTTCAGCGGCTTACGGTACTTGGTTACAAAAAAGAAACAACGCTAAAAAATTGTCAGTTGTTGTGGGTCGCGATGCACGATTATCGGGTGACATTGTAAATCATCTTGTTGTTTCAACATTACGCAGCTTAGGAATTAACGTTGTTGACCTTGGTTTATCCACAACCCCGACAGTTGAAGTGGCTGTTGACATGGAAAAGGCACATGGAGGAATTATACTAACTGCCAGTCACAACCCAAAAGAGTGGAATGCACTAAAACTACTAAATGAAAAAGGTGAGTTCATTTCAGCTAAAGATGGGGCAGAGGTACTTGAATTAGCTGAGAAAGATTCTTTTGAGTTTATTGATGTTGATAATTTAGGTAAACTGATTAAAAACGACACCTATACCTCAAAACATATCGAAGCTGTATTAAAATTGCCATACGTTGATGTTGAAGCAATTAAAAAGGCTGATTTTACAATCGTTGTTGATGCTGTTAATTCGACAGGTGGTATTGTTGTACCAGAGTTGTTAACTGCTCTTGGTGTCAATAAAATTGAAAAAATACATTGTGAACCAACAGGGTACTTTGCGCACAATCCCGAGCCTTTGCCAGCACATCTTACCGATTTGTCAAGTGCTATCAAAGAATCGAATGCAGATTTGGGAATAACAGTTGATCCAGATGTTGATCGTCTTGCAATGGTTTGTGAAGATAGTTCTATGTTTGGAGAAGAATATACGCTTGTAGCCGTTGCTGACTATGTGCTATCTCAAAAAGGTGGCGCAACAGTTTCTAATTTATCATCAACCAGAGCATTGCGTGATGTAACCGAAAAACATGGACATAAATATTATGCTTCTGCTGTAGGTGAGGTGAATGTTGTAGAGAAAATGAAAGCTGTGAATGCTATTATTGGTGGGGAAGGCAATGGAGGTGTTATCTTACCAGAATTGCATTATGGAAGAGATGCACTTGTTGGTATCGCAATATTCTTAACGCATTTAGCAAAATCTGGTAAAAAGGCTTCTGAACTTCGTGATAGTTATCCAGCATATACAATTTCCAAAAATAAAATACAACTTACCCCGCAAATTGATGTGGATAAGGTCTTAGTTAACATGGAGGAAAAGTATAAAAACATGGAGGTCGATAACACGGATGGTGTAAAAATTTATTTTGAAAAAGAATGGGTTCACCTTCGAAAAAGTAATACAGAGCCAATCATTAGAATTTATTCTGAAAGTGAAAATGAAGAAAAAGCTAATGAGTTGGCAGAGAAAATTATAAATGAAATAGAAGCCATAATATAAGTTATAATGAAGGTCTATTTAGATAATGCTGCTACAACTCCCATAGCACCAGAAGTGGTAGATACGATGATTCCTTTTTTAAAAAATGAATTTGGAAATCCTTCATCAACACATTTTTATGGGCGTCAAGCTAAAGCATTACTTGAAACATCTAGAAGAAAGATCACTTCATTAATAAATGCTTCTCCATCAGAAATTATTTTTACTTCTGGTGGTACTGAAGCTGACAACATGGCTTTGCATTGTGCAGTAAGAGAATTAGGTGTAAAACGAATTATCACATCTCCTCTAGAGCATCATGCAGTGCTTCATACTGCTGAATATTTAGATTCAAATTACAATACGGAATTAAAATTAGTTCAAGTAGATGAAAAAGGTCATGTGGACTTAAATCAACTGGAAGAGCTTCTCTCATCTTCAAAAGAATTAACGCTTGTGTCATTGATGCACGCCAATAACGAAATTGGTACGTTACTTCCTTTAAAAAAGGTGAGTGAACTTTGCAGAAAATATAATGCATATATTCATACAGACACCGTGCAAACAATGGGGCATTACGCTTTTGATTTACAAGAATTAGATATTGATTTTCTTACCTGTGCTGCCCACAAGTTGCATGGACCAAAAGGCGTTGGTTTTTTATACGCAAATCGAAAAACTAAGGTGAGTTCTTTTATTCATGGAGGTGCTCAAGAAAGAGGGCTGCGTGGAGGAACAGAAAACATCTATGGCATTGTTGGTCTGTCAAAAGCGTTAGCATTAGCTTATGAAGACTTAGAAAGTCATCAAAAACATGTTCAATCGTTGAAAAGCTATATGATTGAGCAATTAAAATTAGCTTTCCCCACAGTAGCTTTTCATGGTGATATCGAGCCTGAAAAGAGTTTATATACTGTTCTTAATGTTTGTCTTCCTGAAACCACCAAAGGAGGAATGTTACTGTTTACTTTAGACTTAAAAGGAATAGCATGTTCAGGCGGTTCAGCTTGCTCTTCAGGAAGTAATAAAGGTTCTCATGTGCTTGAAGCTATAAATGCAGACGTTTCAAGACCAAATGCACGATTCTCTTTTTCTCGCTACAATACAAAAGAGGAAATTGACTTTACTGTTAAAACATTAAAAGAGATTTACGAGGTTAATTTGTAAAAGTAAAACAACATTGTATGAAAAAGCATTACCGTTTAGTGTTCTTTACTATTTTTTCCGTAGTGTATTTTTCTTGTCAAGATTCTAAAAAGAATTGTCCTGAAGTTCATGTACACGGAGCGTTGAAAAATGCGATGAAAAACAATGATTTAAGTGCTCATGTAGATTTGAAAGACTTTAAGGGTAAGGCGAATCTCTATGGTTTAGGAGCTAGAGAAAACTTAAAAGGTGAAGTAACAGTAATTAATAGCAAACCATATATTAGTTTTGCTGAAAATGAAGAGGTTATCATAACAAATTCATGGAGTGAAAAAGCGAATTTTTTCATTTATTCTTATGTCGAAAAATGGGAAGAGCACACGATTCCATTGACGGTAAAAACATCAAAGGACTTAGAAAATTATTTAGCTCAGTTCGTTGCGATTTGTTCAAAAGATGAGAAAGATCCATTTCCTTTTTTAATTCAAGGTGTTGCATCTTCAATCACTTGGCACATAGTAAACTGGGATATAAACGATACGATTCATACACATGAAAAACATCAAAAATCAGGTGCTTACAGCACATGGATTAATGAACCAGTTGAAATCATCGGCTTTTATGCACCGGAGCACGCAGGTGTAATTCGTCACCATAGCACCAAGTTGCACATGCATGTTAGAACAGAGGACAATCGAATAGTTGGACATTTAGACGATATCCTTCTCGGTCAAAACATGGTGTTGAAACTACCATTTAAGCATGGAAAATAAGTATTTAAAAGAAACTGAATTTTTAGACTTTTCTACGGAAAATATTCAACAATTTATTGATGAATTCAAGCAATTAGATTCCAATAAAGAAAAGGCAGTCAAATGCTATTATAAAGTTAGAGATGGATTTCGATATGACCCTTATCACATAGAGCTTACGAAAAGCGGTTTAAAAGCTAGTACAATCATTGAAAAGCCTCGGGCTTGGTGTGTTGAAAAAGCTATTTTAATGGCTGCGTGTCTCCGAGGTTTAGGTATTCCTGCACGTTTAGGATATGGAATAGTGATTAATCACATTGGCGTAGAGAAGTTGATCGCATTTTTGCGCAGAGAAGAAATCGTTTTTCATGGTTATGTAGATGTATATTTAGAGGATAGATGGATTAAAGCTACCCCAGCATTTGACCCTGTGGTTTGCAAGATTTCTGGGGTTGCACCGTTGGATTGGGAAGGGGAGAGCGACTCGATGTTTCAACCTTATCTCGACACCAAACAATTCATGGAGTACATTCACTTTTATGGTGAATTTGATGATGTGCCTTTACAATTAATGAGGGATGAAATGGAAAAGTACTATCCACATTTATTTGAAAAGGAAATTGAATCGAAGCATTTTACGTTTAAATTTTTAGAGTAAAATTCATTTAATTTTGGTTTTTACTAAACCAAGGAATTAAAAATATCCATTCTGCCTAGCAATGCTTAAAATTAAGGACTATATTTGTTCCGAAACTATAAATTTTTAAAGACTTTACTCACTAAGAGAGTGAAGTTTTTATTTTTAAGAAAAAAGCTTTTATGAACAAACTTTTGCCATCAGAATTGATATTGCGCGATGAAGAAGCGATCTATCACCTAGGTTTAAAACCTAATCAAATTGCGCATCAAATAATTCTTGTTGGTGATCAAGAGCGTGTGGCAAAAGTTTCTGCATTCTTTCAAACGATTGAACACAAAGTTCAAATCAGGGAATTCTTGTGTCATACAGGTGTTTACAACGGAAAACGTCTTTCGGTTATTTCTACTGGAATTGGAACCGATAATATTGATATCGTTATAAATGAATTAGATGCTCTTGTAAATATTGATTTTTCTACTAGAACGATAAAAGAGGAAAAAACAAGTTTACAATTTGTTAGAATCGGCACCTGTGGAATATTACAAGATTCCATTCCTTTGAAAAGTTACATACTCTCAACGCACGCTTTGGGAATTGATAACGTGGCGCATTACTACGATAGAGTGAAAGACACTGAAACGGAATCCTTGTTAGAGGATATTGTGGCTAAAATTGAATTACCAAAACAAATTATACCTTATTTGACGAAAGCTTCGACTTTTCTAAACCAAAAGTTGGAAAGTGAAAAAACCTTTAAAGGAATTACTGTTACAAGTTCAGGTTTTTATGGCCCGCAAGGAAGGTCACTGCGCTTGCCATTAGCCGCTGAGAATATGTTAGAGTCATTTCACAACATGGATGAGAATGGCCAAGCATTAGTCAATCTAGAGATGGAGTGCTCATCTTTATTTGCTTTAGCTAAAGCACTTGGACACGAGGCTACAGCTATTTGCCTTGGACTTGCTAATAGAAGAAAAAAAGAATTTGCAGAAGATTACGATACAGCAATGCTAGACTTGATTCAATATGTTCTCGATAGAATTTGATGTATGAAAAGTAAAGTGGAAAATATTCTCAATCGTTTTGATACCATTGGACTTGAAGAAATTCGAGAAGCAGGACTTATGAAACGAATTGACTCAAAATTTATTTTTCACAAAGAAACTTTGGCAGAAATTATCGAAAAATTGTGTGATGATTACACTATTCTAACTATTGACAATAAGAATTGGTTCAATTACAAGAGTTTGTATTTTGATACAGAGAACTTTGATTTTTACAGACAGCATCACAATGGAAAAATACATCGTCATAAAGTGCGCTATCGTCAATATGTAGATTCAAACTTGTCTTTTTTAGAAGTTAAAGAACGTCAAAATAGAATAGTTAGTAAAACGCGTATTCGAACAGATGAGTTGTCTGAAAAACTTGCTACAAAAGAAAATTCATTTGTTACAAATCAATTAGGTAAAAAAGCTACTCTTTTTCCTAAAATATGGAGTGATTACCGGCGTTTTACCCTTATAGCAAAAAACGGTCAGGAGCGAGTTACATTCGACACAAGTTTAGTATTTTACAACAATGAAGATTCGATTAACTTTGATAATGTTGCAATTGCAGAACTGAAACAAGCACGAATTGACCGTAATTCTGTTTTTTACAATGTAGTAAAGGAGTTACGCATAAGACCATTTCGAATAAGTAAATACTGTGTTGGTGTTGCTTCTTTACATACGAATAGCACTATCAAAAGGAATAATTTTAAAATGAAATTAATCAAATTAAATCAAATTAATAATGCCAATTAATTTAGCTTTAGATTTTTTAGATTTGTCATGGTTTTCTGATGACATATACGTTCTTGCTTTTCGATTACTGATCAATTTATTTTTTTCTTTGGTCATTATCAGGTTTATCTATTATCCTAAAACAAGGCGAAAAGACTATTTATTTACCTATTTTCTAATTGGGTTAATCACTTTCTTTTTGTGTTTTGCCTTAAAGAAAATGGATTTAGACCTAGGTATGGGGCTTGGACTTTTTGCGATTTTTGGAATTATCCGTTACCGCACTACAACAGTCGAAATAAAGGAAATGACCTACTTATTCATCATAATAGGGATATCTGTTATCAACGGTCTTTCAAACGGTGAGTTAAGCCTCATGGAACTTTTATTTTTGAATGTAGTTATTGCACTTTTGACATTTGGATTAGAGTTTTTATGGTTAATAAAGCATGAGACGAAAAAGACAATTATTTATGAAAAAATTGAACTAATTAAACCTGAAAATTACAACGAAATGCTCGCAGATTTGCAAGCTAGAACAGGATTAAAAATAAATCGTTTTGAAGTTGGAAACATTGATTTCCTTAATGATACAGCAGAAGTTAATATTTTCTTCTTTGATGAAGACCAATCTTATTCAAATTATTTACCTAAGGAATAATGAGTCTTTTTTTTATTAGAATGAAAATTTTGAGTAAATTAGATAAATGTTAAACACTTTAATTTACTAATCCTATGTTAAAAAAAATTCAACTAGAAAAGGTTCTATTTCTCGATATTGAGACTGTACCTCAAGAGTATAACTTTGATGATTTAAATGAAAAGTCGAAGGAATTATTCTTGCACAAAGAAAGATTTACCATAGAGAATAAGGGCTTAGAAGGGGCAGAAGTATATCAAAATAAAGCGGGGATTCTTGCTGAATTCGGAAAAATTGTTTGTATTTCTTGTGGCTTTGTTAGAGAGACAAGAACCGGCAAAGAAATCCGACTCAAATCCTTTTATCACGATGATGAGGAGGTTTTGTTGCGGCAATTCGCTAAATTACTAGAAGAGCATTACAGCAGTCCCTATCATTTACTTTGTGGTCACAATGCGAAGGAATTTGATTTTCCATTTATTGCAAGAAGAATGCTTGTTTTGGGAATTCCACTACCTCCACCGTTGGATATCGCAGGAAAAAAACCATGGGAGGTAAATCATTTGGATACGTTAGAGCTTTGGAAGTTTGGAGATTATAAACATTTTACCTCTTTGGCTTTATTGTGTCATATTTTTAATATTCCTACACCGAAAGATGATATTTCTGGCGCAGATGTAGCAAGAGTTTACTACGAAGAAAATGATTTAGAAAGAATTAAAGTCTATTGCGAAAAGGATGTAGTCGCATTGATTCAATTATTTATTAAAATGAAAGGCGATGCTTTGGTGGAAGAGGGGAACATTGTTTTTTCTTAGTTTAGTATTTTTTGCTTGTAACGAAAGTGAAAAAGATGCTACTACAGAAACGATTTCGAAACAATCATCAGCAACACTAATTACGGAATTTATTGAGAATATTATTCATTCTTTCGAAGGCAAAGAATCAAATCTTAAAGAGTCATTGGAAGAAGTAAACACCCATTTTGACCACATTTCAGTTTTTGATAAACACAACAGTTATGATGCTGGATCAATAGTTCTAATTGCTGATTCTTCGCATAATTTTGATGAATTTAAAAAAATAATTATTGAGAATTTTGGTTTACCAGCAACACATGGTTCCTATCAAGTATGGTTAGGGGAAATTAATAATAAGAGATTAATGGAAGTATCCTTGTTTAATCACCCAACAAATAATTGGATGATTACAATACGCAGGAGGTCTCAGGAGTGAGGGAATTTAATCTCTTTCCTACCTTTTTAAGCTTTTAGCAAAGTTTCTCAGGTTTAAATAATCTAGGAAATAAACAACTCTGATGGAGAAAGAGTTTAACTGATCGGTACGTAGTGTTTGGTTGAGGTTTTCCATAAATGCCATTTGCGCTTGAGGATTATCAGTAAAAATGTTATTCTTCCAAACAATATTAATTTCACTTGCTGGTGAGAAAATCCATCGATAAACCAAATCAACACTAAAAGCATTGTAGTTAGTATTATAAATAGGGTCGTTGTTAGCATTATATATTTCATCCAAGGTGAAATTCTCTAAACGACCATTTTCTTGCAACGTATAGAAATTTTCTGAATTTATTCTTGACCAATAATGGCGGAAACGCAGTGTGAAACCTGCTTTGTTGTTTAATGTTACAGCTAAATCTATTGTGTTAGTCGTAGTAATGACATCTCTTTGCGCAAATAATGGTGGCAATCCTTCTGGTTGATTTCCTGTATCAGAATTGAAGGGAATGGCATAACCTAATTCATTGTTTGAGCGTTCTTCTTCGAAACGATAAACTAAAAATATTTTATTTCCTAAGCGAAGACGAGGTGAAATCGAATACATCCAAGTATTCCAGTCGGAAGCGTGATAATTTGTATTAGAAAGATGCACATCTAAAGCAAATGGTTTTTGATAATTGGAAGAAATCCAACCGCCGATTTGTGTGTTTTGTGGTTGAATAAAATAATACCCTTGTCTTCGAGGCTCGAAAAAATCATTTATCTCCGTGTAAGTTCCTCGTGCATAGATGTCTGCTGAATGAAACTTTTTGTTTGTTACACCCAGCGTAGCATAATAACTTGTTCCTATGTATTCGTCAGGTGCGTATAACCTTTCATACGTGTTTTCAAAGCGAGACCAAAATCGGTTTAATCTCCAAAATGGTTTGTAAATATTATAACCAACAGCATTTGTTATCACTCGCTTATTATTTACCAATAAAAACCCTAAATCATTTGGATCATATGTGTCACTCTGTTCTAAATAATTCACGTTGAAGATAAAGTTTCCTTTTTGCTTTCCTGTTGCCGCTTCAAGCATGTGGCCATACTCATTGCCTTCCGAAGCATATTTTTGAGATAAAGCAGCTGAAACTCTAGCAAAATAAGTGTTTGATTTAGTGTTAAATTGTGAAGCTAAAGCAGTAAGGTTAGCGTCATAAGTTGAGCCAGAGCGCCAAACATTGGTATTTGTTAAAGTAACAGAGCTATTGTTTTTTAAGTTTTGATCTAATACAAAAACATTATAATTCGAAAGGGGAGAGGTCATTATTTCTCTCATCTCAAGCGTTGTAGAGTCTTCTATTAATGCATTAAGTTGTGCCGTAATTCCATTAAAAACTCCAACGCCAAGTCCATTTGTTCCTCTTCCTGATAACTTTGAAGCATTTATCAAAGGAGTCATATTTGGGTTTGAAATAATAATCTCATTTTCATTCAATTGACTTGTTACTTGATTTCTAAGTATAGGATTGTATCCAACTCTTCTACTGTAAAAATGATTCGTTTTTTCAAAGAGTTCAGTTCCTTCGTTAAAAAAAGCTCTATTCTCTTGAAAAAAAACCTCAAAAGGGGTTAAGTTGAGGATGACATCGTCTGTAACAACTTGTCCAAAATCAGGAATTAAAGTCATATCTAGTGTATAGGCTTCATTTATTCCATACTTAATATCCATTCCACCATTGTAACTACCTGTCCAATCATTAAGCTCATCTGTTGGTTTCGGATAATGATCGGCGTAAGCAGACATGTAAGGTGATAAAAACAATCGCAAAGGCGGTGAAATATTTTCAATACCTTTCAACTTTCCAGCTTGAGCAACAATATTATCTAAGTCGGGAATCACAGGGTTCCAAGTTGACTCTTCTCTATTTAAGCTATGGTGACGCGTGAAGTTAATACGCCAATCTTGTTTGTCTTTGGGAGCAAAACGAATGGCGGAGTAAGGTATTTTTATCTCTACGGTATAACCACTGTCAGAATGTTGTACTTCTCCAAACCATATCATATCTAACCTAGAATTGTAGGTTCCCGCATAAATTTTTGCGTCGTACTGCACTCCCATTGTAGAAAGCGAAAAGACAAAACCATTCAGTTGATCATTGTATGTATCTAGTAAAATAGAAAAATAATCTGTATTCGTATTGTAACGATCTCTTTGAGATAACACCTTAGAGATTTGCTCAGGACTTCCATACATGTGAGCGCCAACATATAAAGCTTCATCGTCGTAGAGCACCTTTACTGATGTTTGAAGTGTGGCTCTAGCTCCTGCGTCCGGGGTTATTTGCGTAAAATCACCTGTTGACTCTGCAACTTGCCAATCAGGTTCATTTAAAAAACCATCAATTTTAATGTGACCACTTGTTTTTCTTGCTGTAATTTCTCGTTGTCCATTCACCACGGGCAATACGAAAACAAGTAAAATTATTGCAAGTATAAGTTTCATTTGAGCGACAAAGATAATTGGTTATTTGCATAAAAAATAAGCGGGGTTTAAAAATTGGATAAAAGGTATAAATTTAACTACTTAATAGGATTAATATAAGACTAACCTCGTGTTAATGCATAAATGTTGCAAAAACAAAGCGGATCTACTTTAGATATTGCTTGAAATTAATATGTATAAATATGTTGTGGATCTTTTGCATCAAGCAAACTTACTTCCAAAGCCGTGAGAAATAAAACCATCCAAGTTTGCTATTGGCTTTATATTTTTCCGAGCTAACAGCCAGCGTTCAGGGTATTCTTGAAGTAATGCTGCAATTTGTTTCTTATGCTTTTTTACAGCATCTGTAATTGCGGGCGGTGTTATTTCTGGATCCATATTTTTAGCAACATTTTTTCCATTAATCGTGATTCCTATTTGCTCCACACGCTTTGCACCAGCCTCATATCTATCGAGTAACTCAATCGTTTTTTCAACAGAAGCCAACGAAGTAGGCAGTTTAGTTTCAAAAGTCGAGCTTTGATTTTCCCAATGAATAAAATCAGGAGAAACTAGAACTTTATTTTTATTTAACGATAAATGAAAAGCTATTGCACAAGCTTTCTGGATAACATTTTTAATTTCTTCTAAGCTTCTTTGAGATTTGACCAACAGACTTAAGGCATCCTCTTGAAATTCAAATATAGCATTATAGCGTTTGTTGCATTCCAATAATGTTGATTCAATAAAACGCAAAAGTGTAGAAGAATAAACATTTTCTAACTGCGCTAATCGTAGTTCATTCGTTTTTATCCTATCTCTAAGATTTTCAGTAGTCAATTGAAACCCTTTCAACAACTTTTCTTCTTCGCGTATTTGTTCAAAAATATTTCTTAGAACAAATTCGCAAAAATGAGAAATTATGCGTTTTTCTGAAGTACTTATTTTATGAAAAAATAAATCGACATTATTCAAACCAATTTTTTCGTGAAATGAAATAAATATCAAATCATTAAGACCGTCATTATCATTAGGAAAGGTGATAATAAGGGTTCTTAAATCTTGTTCGTCAAGAACAGACATTTGAGAAGCACTTTTGGAAACATTGAATATACTAGAAATAGACTCAACCCAATAACAAGTTATACGTTTACTTCGCCAATCAAATAAAGTTGATTTTTCCTTTGCGCTCATCCCATTAGGTCTAGGGGTAAAAATTAAGTCTCCGTTTTCGTCTTTATAACAAGCTTCTGCATTCTCTACCCCAGGAATAAGATTAGGGATTTTCATGAGTAGAAATACTATTGGATGATATGTACTTGATAGACGCATTAATAATTTAGTACCGCTTAATTATTAAGTAAATAATGTTGCTAAATTACTTAATATATTTCTTAATACAATAATTCTACTTAATTATTCGACAAAAAGTTTCATTTACTGAGATATTTGTATTGGTCAATTAAACGTGTAATTATGCTGAATACAATTTTAGAAGAAGATAAAATAGAACTTTACGAATTAAAAAACAAGTTAACAGAAATTGGTGCTGGTTCACTTAATATATTAAGTAAAATCATTTATTACTTAATCATAAAGCTAAATAGTCTTTCTGAATTTAGTTGGACAAATATTCAGGAGAAAGGATTGAAATCAATTTTACTTGATCGAGCTATTCGATTTTTTTCATTACAACAAGAACGAAAAGAAGTTCGTAAAATCAGAAAAAAAATTAAGCGTTCATTTTCAAATTTCACATCGAAAAGAGTAGGGAAGAAGGTTCGAAAAAAAGTGATATTATTTCCAATCTACCTTATAATTCTTTTTGTGGACTATTTCAGAAGAAAAAAGAAAGATAATTATGTGAACCCAAATAAATTTAGTTAAACAATTGATATTGTGATCAATAAATTTCTTTACTTAAGAAATTTATTGAAACTTTCATTGAGAAATGTAATTTTTTTTCAAAAAAATGAAACCAAAAATTTTATAGTGCCGTAATAGGTCTCATAATGAGATAATATGTTACTAAACAACAAATTTATGATAAACAATACAATTACTTTAGCAAAGCGACAATTAGAGCGCCATGCTAAACTTGGAACGGCGAGTAAATTAAGTGTTTTTGAAGTTGCCTCACTTATGGATACGATTAACCAGATGCATGACATGAAGCAACCTTCAACAAAAAGTATATTTTTCGGGTTTTCACTTAACTAAAATATTAGTCAACTAAACTAAATGTTGTAAAAAAGGAAAGTGTTTACTTTCCTTTTTTTATTTTACTCTGGTTTAATAAAATGAAACGAATTAATTTTAACTGCTGAATTCAAGAGGCATTATTGCATGATTTGAATAATTCTTAAAGAAACTTGCACTCCTTGTTATGAAATATCAAACTTCAGTTTAGTGACCTGACCACTTAATTAGTGTTGAAAACAAACATAGCCCATAACCCAAGTTTTTTCAAGTAATAAAGCTTGTTGTCTTCTCCTTTGGTTGGTCATTCTATACAATGAAAGAAGGGGAGGTAAGAATATAGTGCTTCGACACGTTTTTTGACGCATTAACTAACAAATTAAGTAAGTTATTAAAACACCAAGAAATGCAAGCCCAAAAAATATATCTTGTCCTTCTTTTTCAAATTACTTGTTTACATATGTATAGATTAGTTTAATTACTTTTGTTTACATAAGTGAATTACAAATGTAGAAATTATGTTATATTTGTAATATAAGAACATGTAATGAACATTCAAGAACGTTTACAAATGGTAATTAAAATGCACAACTTAACAGCCTCTTCTTTTGCTGATAAAATTGGTGTGCAACGATCAAGTGTATCTCACATAATGACAGGCAGAAACAAACCTAGTTTAGATTTCTTAGAGAAGACTTTAAAGACTTTTCCTAGGGTAAATGCACATTGGTTGATAACAGGAATAACGAAAGAATTAGATAGACAAAATTCTGTAGAAGATTCTAAATTACAATCAGAAGTGAATAATAACTTAAAGAACAAGGAAAATGAAAGAAAACAACAAAATAAAAAAGTTACAAAAGTAATTATATTTTACGATAACAATACTTTTGAGGAGCGGTAAATGTTACATAAGTGTATTTTAACCAGGGTTGTTTTCTTTATCTTTTTAGATTCTTATTCTCATTTGTAAAGCGTTAATTCCAAAATTTGATTGAATATCAATTAGTTCAAAGTTAGTTGTGTAATCTTTACAAAGGTTTTTATTTGAGTGATTCTAATAGCATAGTAGAAAGGAGTTTATCGAAAGGGACGCAAAGAGTCTATTCCTTGCTGCCCTTATCGAAACCTTGGGTGCTTGGTAGTTAAAACCTTAGCTAATTTTGAAACAATTA
>SKGS01000088.1 GCA_007117355.1 Lishizhenia sp.
TGTACTTCCCTAAATAGGGTTGACCGTATTGGTTAATATCCTAATTTATATCTATTAGTTTTATTCAAATCTTACAAAACACTTATCCCTACTTCTCAATTAATGGTCGAATAAGATGTTCCAAGCCATTGATTTTTATTTCATGCATAAGTTGCATTTGCCTGCCTAGTTTTCCTGTGGGAAAGCCTTTAGAGGCATACCAAACATAATAAGGCTCTGGAATATTTACCAAAAGACTTCCTTTGAATTTACCAAATGGCATTTTCATATTTGCTAATTCAACTAATTCGTGTTTTTCCACTTTTAAAAGTCTGCTTTTACTTCAAAAGTAATCCATTCCTTTGACTTAGGATGAATAAACTTAACATATCCTGCGTGAAGACACAAGCGATGGGCTTTTGTTCCATATAAATCGTCACCAACTATTGGAGCATTCAACCCATTTTGATGCGCTGCATGCACACGCAACTGATGCGTTCTTCCTGTTTTTGGATAAAAATAAACTCGTGTTTTATTTTCTTCGAAAGTGATAGTTTCGAATAGTGTAATTGCTAGCTTACCATTCTTAGTGACTTTTTGGCGTGGACGATTTAAATAATCTTGCTCCAATGGCAACCTTATTTCTCCTGATTCATTGGCTATTTTACCATCCAAGAGTGCTTCATAGCGTTTGACAATTGTGCGATTGATAAATTGTTTTTGAACAAATTTATGCGCTTTTTCTGTTTTGGTAGCTATTAAAATTCCTGACGTTGACATATCCAAACGATGCACCAATATCGGTCCTGTAGCTTCAGGATATAGCAATTTCAAACGAGATAAAACAGAATCTGAGATAGTTCTCCCTGGTACAGACAAAAATTCTGCAGGTTTATTGACTAAAATTAAAACCTCATCTTCATAAATGATTTCCAGTTCTTTTTTCTCCGCAGGATTAACAAGCAATGGATTAGGAGCCACTTTCAGACCTTTCAACATGTGACCAAGAATTGGTTCACATTTCCCTTTACATGCAGGGTAGAAATTTTTATGTTGACGTACTTCGGAAAGTGGTGATTTACCCCACCAAAATTCCGCCATTGCAATAGGTTTTAATTCATTTAAATAAGCAAACTGCAATAATTTAGGCGCAGCACACTCCCCTGCTCCAGCTGGCGGAAAACCAATAACATCCTGCTGAAAAACAGAAAGCAAACTTCGCTCCTCTTGATTA
Organism: Lishizhenia sp.; assembly: GCA_007117355.1. Lineage (GTDB taxonomy): Bacteria > Bacteroidota > Bacteroidia > Flavobacteriales_D > Crocinitomicaceae > CSBr16-161. The sequence goes on from SKGS01000088.1 coordinate 1,214, forward strand.
AAATTTAAAAAAGAGTAAGCGTGAAAAATACGATTTTGCAAATCTGCAGATTTCGACTTTCGTATCGTTTTTAAATGATTTATTTCATCTTGAATTAACGCGATTTCTTTTTCAGCTCTACTTATATTTTCTTGCCACTTAGCTTTCGTATTTTTCACCCTATAGCTATCTGCTATACTTTGTGATTTGAGTTCTTCCTCTTTTGCAAACAGTTCATTTTCAGAAAGTTTTTTTCGAATTTCATCTCTTTCTTTTTTTCGATTTTTAACCTCTTTTTTAATATCTGCTAATTCGTTTTTCGATGTTCTTTTAAGACTATTTAATCGGTCCTTTAACACTTTTAAACTGCTGCTTTCTTCCATTGAAGCAATGCATCTATTTAGTTCGTTTAACTCCTCTTCTTCAGCAAGAAAAAAACCATTAAGATCTAATAAATCAAAAACAGGAGGCACAAAATATTTATGATGATTACTATTCGCTAATTTCCCGGAAAAAGCGCAAAGAAAACCTAATTCGTTTTGATTATTTTGGACAACCAAAACACCGAACATCTTTCCAATTTCTAAACCAGCATCGTTGTTACTGAGTCCAAAATTATGCTGAAAATCTGTTTGTTTTTCGAGGTAGTCTTGCAGCTCTTTCGCTGCTATTTCAGCCAAAGGGTGCGGTTCATAACAAAAAGGGAAAGTAAATTCTTCAGGAAGTTCAATTTCACTTACATCCTGGCTAAACCTATGAAAATAAAATAGATTCTCCTCCTGCCCCACTTTTATTGATTGAAAAGAGATTTATAAACAGGCATTTGAGATAAAACCGAATAACGCTGCTGAATTGTCTTTTGTCCTTTTTGTCCAATTTCTTTTCGATATTCAGGATTTTCAAGTAACTTTTCCAAGATTATTTCCCACTCTGCCTCAGTTGAAGCTAAAAATCCATTTTCATTATGTGTAACAATTTCCGTGTTTACTCCAACAGGTGACATAATAGTCGGAATACCTAAAGACATATATTGCAATCCTTTAAAACCACATTTACCAGAAGACCAAATATCAGGTTTTAGCGGCATAACTCCAATAGAAAACCTTGCTAAATCTTCAATTTCTGTATTTTTATTCCATTGAACAAATCGAAGCGATTTTAACTCAAAATCAGGTGATTGATTAGAAATAACAACAAAAGTAAATGAGTTTTTTTCTTCTAAACGCTTTAATACTGGCACTAATTCATTTAAATAATGCATCGTGGTATGCGTTCCTGTCCAACCAATGATTAATTCTTTTTTAGAGTAATCGGTTGTAATATTGTGATAATTAACGGTGTCAATAGTTGTTGGCACTACTTTAACATTCGGATTATATTGTAAAGCGAAGTTTTTTAAATAATTATTTCCAGCAGTAATCTGATGAGCCCATTTCATGCAATATCTAACTTTCCAATAGGCTTTTAAGCGATGAAAACGAGCATTTGATTCCGAATAATTAGGTAGCCAAATCGCATCGTCAAAATCGTAAATGTATTTTTTCCTTAGTATTTTAGCAATTATCCATTCAAAAATAGGAGGACCCAATTGAGCAGCTTCTCTGTGAATGAAGATAAAATCTGCTTTACGCAATTTAAAAAGTAGCGCCCATCTTCGCAAAAAGCTTCTTAACATCCCCATGACTTTTGGAAAAACATTACCTTCTGCATATAGCGTTTTCCATGTTTTTACATCAATGAAAGGATGAAATAAAATCTCATAATCTTTTTCTAATTCCGAAAGGTATTGTTCGAATCGAAAGCGTTGAGAAGGTGCTTCACCTCTAGGATACGGAGCAAGAATGTAAATTGTTTTCTTCATAAAATCCGTTCTAGAGGTTGATTTATAATTAGCGTTAAACTATTTTTCTATGAATATCAAAGTGGTAAATCTGGATTTTGTAAAATCGCAAGTTCAAGAAAATCAAGTTCAATATGTTCCAATCTAAATTCGATTTCTTCACGCTTTTTAGCAGGTAATTTATCTCCTAAATCCAACATCATATGGCTATACTTTTTAATCATTTCAGGATTGTAAGTGTCAAAATTATCGTAAACAGCTTTTTGTAGTTCGAGAATATCCAAAATTCTTATGAAGTTAGGATAGTTTTCAATCAGTGTGTCTCTCCAATCTGCTGCTCTCTGATCTAAATTTATTGCCATATACATTGCAGAAGCTTTTTCTAATGCCTCTGGAGCAAAATCATGTTCTGGAAAATTTTTATAGAAATCTATACTTCTCATTGCCGCCTCGTGATAAGCTAATCTGTCAATTTCAAAATCAGGTTCATTCATAGATTTTTGTACTAATACATTCAATGAATCATCCATTTCTTTGATACGTTGAAGACTTATTTCTGGCGTATTTTCTAAACTGGTTTCTTGTTCGCCACTGTTATTACATGCAACCAATACAACTGCTAAAAAAATAATTGCTAACCACTTCATGATATTTTTTTTAAAATAATTAACGTCCTTTTTTAACCAAGGGAAATTTCATTTTATAATCCACTTCGACTTCACCTTTAGAAATTTTGAGTAAGCGTTTCCCTAAAAGCTTCTTGCGCAATGGTGACAAATGATCGGTAAACAAAACACCTTCTATATGGTCATATTCATGCTGAATAACCCGAGCCGCATAACCGTCATATTCTTCTTCGTGAAAATTAAATTGTTCATCGTAGTAAGATATTTTTATTTTTTCCTTGCGATAAACATCTTCTCGAATTTTTGGAATACTTAAACACCCCTCTTGAAAAGCCCATTCTTCACCCGTTTCTTCTTCGATAATTGGATTGATAAAAACTTTTTTAAAGTTTTCTAACCCCTTGGCTTTCGGGTCTGGCTCACCTTCCTCTTTATCATCAGCAAAAGGAGAAGCATCCACAATAAACAAGCGAATTGATTTACCGATTTGAGGTGCAGCCAATCCAACACCTGATGCAGCATACATGGTTTCGAACATATTTTCCAAAAGTTCGGAAAGGTTTGGATAATTTTCATCTATTTCCTCCCCTACTTTTTTTAATACGGGGTCACCATAAGCTACTATAGGTAAAATCATAAATACTATTTTTTTTGCAAAGATACTATTTTGTGAAATAGTGGGATGTTGGAAAAGGTGAAAAAGTGGAATTCTAAATAATAACACAATAAAAAACCGATTTACCTCAATTTTGAATCTACTTTTACAAACGATAACGAATTTGTAAGCTTAACGATGTAAAGTATTGTCCTAGTTCATACAGTCTATTGTGCCAATCTCCAATAACGAAATTACTTGGTGGTAATGACATTCCAACGAGGTGTGGACGAACTGGCAATATGGAGTTTTGTAACTGTAAAACTAAAGATAAATCGTCTAATAAATGAAAACCAAAACTTGCTACTCCTGCTAATTCGAATGGTCTAAATGGTCTATTCGAAATTGTTTCTGCTGAGGTGCGTTCACGATAATTTGTCAAAAAATTAAAAGTAGGTCCTATTTCGGCAAAAAAATAATCAATTTCAAATCTAGCTATTTCTAAATTTACCCTAAATAGAACTGGTACCTCTAAATAATTAGCGCGCAAACGATAAACAATTATATTATCGTCTGATTTGTAAGACCGAGAACCTTTTTGATTCCAAATCAATCCAGTATGAAGGTCCCATTGGTCTCCTAAAGATGTGTTTACAAGTCCGCCAAAATGAAAGCCAAATTGTTCAAATCCCGACAAGCCATCACCACTAATTTGACTGGCAGTAATTCCAACGACTACATCCGAATCATACGTGCGCTGTGCATGCATATAATTTACTGATGTCATTGAAACATAAAATAGAACGAAAAACTTTAAAAATCGAGCTTTTGAGAATCCCATCAACTGAAGAATTAAAACATTGCCTAAAGTTACGAATTTTGATGAAACATTTATAACTAATTATTTCCAAGTATTCATTTCTCAAAAATGAGAATTAAGATTTTAGTTTAATTTTGAATGAATACCATTGAGATGAATTAATTTTAGGGCATGAAAAAAAACATTGCTTTGTTTTTCATAGGGTTTCTAATTGCGTCGTTTGTTCAGGGGCAGTTATTAAACGACTTTTCTGGTATCGAAACGCGAGGTAAATTTGGTTTTTTGTTACCTCATCGACCAGTAATGCATCATCTGGTAAATGGTCATTCTGCGGGATTTGAAATTAGCTTGGTGAATCAGTCAGATGGCTCAAAAGACTGGCATCATTGGTACAATTTCCCAAGAAATGGATTCTCTTTATATTATGCTGACTTGGGAAATGACGAAATTCTAGGTCGCAGTTTTGGACTGTTCGCTTTTGGAGAACTTCCAATTATTGAATTACTTGATTGGAAATTGAACTGGCGAACAGGATTGGGGTTTAGTTGGTTGACAAAAACATTTGATCAACAAAAAAATCCAAAAAACAATGCCATTAGTACGCATTTAAATAGCTTGGTTCAAATGGGAATAACCGTCAATCGTCAATGGGATAATTTTGGTGTTGGAATTGGTTTAGATATGACTCATTTTTCCAATGGAGCTTCAAAAATGCCAAACTTGGGATTAAACATTCCAGCGTTAAATATTGGAATGAGCTATTACCTCCAAACGTTAAATTTTCAAGAAAGAAAAAAGAATTTGGCTTTTGCAAATAAAAACTTGGAGTTTCGAATGTTTGGAAATTTTTCAACAAAACAAGTTTATCCTACAGGAGGCAGTAATTATTTTGTTGCAGGTGCAAGCGGAATACTACACAAGCGAATTTCTCGTAAAGTTGGATTAGAATTAATGCTAGATATTTTCTCTAATCAATCGCACAGCAGAGGTTTAGATGCTGATTCGTTTACCCAATGGGATTTATTACAAATGGGTATTTTTGCGGCTTACGTATTACCAATTAATAAGTTTTCATTTTTCATTGGGATGGGCAGTTATATTAAAAACGATTTTAATCCAGATGGTTGGATGTACCATAGATTTGGCACACGATATCAGCTTTCAGAACGTTTGTGGGCAAATATTTCGTTAAAGTCGCACTGGGGTCGAGCGGATTATTTTGAATACGGTTTAGTTTATAAATTAATCAAATTTAGGTAAAAATAAATGATGCATAATCAAGCACTAAAAATCGTAGTTTGTTTGTTTTTTGTTTTGCTCGCTTGCAAAAAGGCTGATGAAAGAGCTTGCTTTAAATCTTCTGGGACAAATTCCAAATTAGAATTTAAAATTAATCCAAACATCGACTCTTTATTTTTATTTGATAACCTCGAATATGAATTTTTTAAAAGCGAAGAAGCTAAAATAAATATTGAAGGAGGGCAAAATGTTATTTCTTTTATTGACGCTCAGGAAGACAACGGAAAATTAACTATATCCAATGAAAATAAATGTAATTTTTTGAGAAATCTATCCCAACGAATAAAAGTTCAGATTTATTTACCAACACTGAATTATTTGCGTTACGAGGGTTCTAGTTCATTCACGATGATGGACACTGTCGAAAGTGGAGCGTTGCGCGTATTTATTAGAGATGGAGCTGGTCCCGTTAAACTAAAAGTTAATGCGAGCTACCTTGAAACAACTGTCTCTCATGGAGTTGGTAATTTTGAAATAGAAGGAAAAGCTAATGCTTGTTACTTGGCATGTAATACAAATAGCTTTTGTGACACCAGAAAACTAAAAATTCAAGAGTGGATAAAAGTGCTTTCCAATACAGGCGGTGATATGCTAGTAAATACTGACGGAGCAAAATTAAACGTCATAATAAATCGCAATGGAAATGTGAAATATACAGGACAATACACTGAATTAGAAACACAAATTAAAGGAGAAGGAGAATTGATAGCACTTGATGAATAAGTTTTTGAGCTTGCACTGATTGATAGTATTCCAAAATCAACGAATTATAAATCACAAACAACATAGCTTTTTCTTCTTCAAAATTCCGTATCTTCGCATTCTAATGAATAAAAAATTTGTTTACAGTATAGCAATAACTTGTTTGTTAGTAGCGACAAGTGCTTGTGGTCCATCTCGATTTGTTTCACCTCTTAAAAAAGGAGAGCAAGCGATTTCTGCATCATTGGGTGGTCCAATCGTAAATGTCCCTGGAATTGCACCTATTCCTATTCCATTGACTTCCATAACTTATGGTCGAGGGCTCAAAGAAAGCTTGACCGTTTATGGAAGCTGGCATACCACCGCTGCTGTTTTTGGTACTATTCAGTTAGATGCGGGCATAACAAAACGCATTTGGAGGGATGTTGACAATAACAAAGGAATCTCTGTTACTCCGGGATTCAATACAGCAATGGACATTTTCGATTATAATTTTAAGTTTTGGCCAACTTTTGATGCAAATTACTACTGGAAGTACAATGTAAAAACTCAAAATCAAGAAGATGTAGTGCTAGGAAGAAAACATATTCCCAACATGATGTATTTTGGTTTCGGCTCTTGGTTTGAGCTTCAGTCAACAAGAGCACATGGAGAAACGCAACAAACAAGGCTGCTACCAATGTTTCACTTTGGACATGACAAAAATTGGAATAAATGGACTTTTCGCTCTGAAATTAAATTATTAGCTCCATTTACAAGCAATGAGAATATCGTAGTAGATTACATTAGTTTATTAGGAAATAACGGCGCTACAGGGATTTACTTTGGATTAACTAAAAGGTTTTAAGTATGGAAAAAACCAAAAGATATATCGTATTGAAAATAACTATAGTTGTCGCTTTGAGCATTACTTTTTTTTCATGTAACAAAAGATTAGATGACTTTTTATTCAACGACGATAATACAATTACTTCTTATCAATTGGATGATTACCGTGGTGAGACTTCGTTAAGTTTGCCCTCTAATTATTTTATTCCTGATTCATTGATTTACAAATTTTTCTACCCTATCGAATCAGAAGGAGGTGAAACGCTACAAATTGCCGCTATTTATACTGGTGATCCAAAAACTATTTCTGAAGATACTATCATTTTTTATTGTCATGGAAATAGAGACCACATGGATTTTTATTGGCCGCGACAAAAAATTTATGGCATGTTAGGCGGTACGGGTAATTATGGAGTTTTAATGCTTGACTATCCAGGCTATGGATTATCTGAAGGTAAACCTACGGAGGAAAACATGTATGAAGCAGTTGAGGGCGCATTAAACTGGTTGTTAATGAATGGTGTTACCAATGAACGTTTAATTATGTTTGGATTTTCTTTAGGTTCCGCTCCTACCTGCAAAATCGCTGCTGGTGGATACCCTTTAACTCCATCAAAAATAATATTAGAAGCGCCCTTCGCTAGTGCTGAAGTAATGATTCAAGATGCTACAAAATTAGCCATGCCTGGTTCATTTTTTGTGAGTTTAAAAATAGACAATGCAGAGCAAATACGCAATGTTCAGTCGCCTTTATTATGGCTACATGGAGTTGCTGATGATTTTTTAGCCATTGACACACACGGAGAAGTGGTTTATCAAAATCACACAAGCACATACAAGCGAGCTGCAAGAGTTGAGGGAGGTGGACATGAAACTGTTCCTACCTTTATGGGGTTAGAAAATTATGAACAAACAATATTAGATTTTATTCGTTCGTCAGAATAGTAGTAAATAAGGCAACTAAAAGAGTTGATAAATCGTTTGTTAAAATAAAGCATTTGTTTGATGCTTTTGTTAAATTTTAAAAGAGATTTCAAAAAATATATGAACTTAAGCTGTTTAAACAAAACTAAACAATCTATTCCATGGATAATTTCCGTATTTGCAGTTTTGTATGCCACTGTAGGCTATTCACAAAATCAGGTTTGTATTGGAGAGGATTTAACAATTTGCGAGGGCGATCAGGTTACAATACAAACATGTCAAGGTCAATCAGTTGATACAAATGTTGTTTTTTTGGGAAATATAAATACAGTTAATCTAGGTGATGATCAATATTCTCAAGCTGTAAATATTGGATTTAATTTTCAATATTATGGAAATACATATTCACAATGTTTGATTTCTTCCAACGGATATATAACTTTTAATCTGGGGTCAGCTGGCGGTTTTTCTCCTTGGGCAATAAACAATGCTGTTCCAAATCTTGGAACGCCATTAAACAGCATAATGGGGCCTTGGCATGATTATAATCCAAACCTAGGAGGAATAATTGGTTATACTACAATAGGTACAGCTCCAAACAGACAATTTGTCGTTGTTTTTAAAGAAGTTTTTATGTTTGGAGATCCAACGGAAGGTTGCTCCGGTATTGTTTTACACGAAGGCTCGAACAAAATTGAAGTTTTTTTAGACGAAAAACCAGTTGTGCCAACTTGGAATAACGGAGCATCAATTCAAGCAACTCAAAATGCAACAGGAACGATTGCGCATCCTGTACCTGGTAGAAATTTTCCAACACAATGGTCTGCTACATTAGATGGAAAAGCATGGGTTCCAAATGGACCTAACGATTACATTGTCTCAAATATTCCATATCGCGCCTATGTGATTGGTAATACTCAAATTGTTTGGATGAATACACTCGGTGCACAATTAACACCCTCAGGACAAAACTTGATTGTTTCACCAACTGCACCCGCTGGGTCAAACCAAATAGGATATTACATCAACTATTCATCTTGTGCAGTGAATGATATGTTAACAAGTGACACGACTTGGGTAACTATAAATAATATTTCACTAGATACACAAAGTGAAGATGATTTTTGTTCCAATGCTCAAGGTAGTGCAACCGTCATAGCGAGTGATGGAATTGAACCTTATGATTACCTATGGAATGACCCAGATAGTCAAGAAACAGAAACTGCGGAAGGATTGGCTGAAGGTACTTATGAAGTTACTGTTACTGATGCGCTGAACTGTACAGCAACCACTACGGTAAATATCGGTGATACACCTATTGATTTAATAATGTCTTTTACCCCAAGTAGCTGCATTGATTCAGAAGACGGAACTGCCTCTGTTGTGATAGACCCTGCTCCGTCTGGAGCTACTTATTCTTGGAATGACCCAGCTGAACAAACCACTAGTACAGCTATTAACTTATCACCTGGGATTTATACTGTTACAGTAGAAACAGATGAAGGATGCGTAAACTCTGCTGATATTGAAGTGGAGCCACTTCCTGAAATGGTTGTTGGACTTATCAACAGTGAGGATGTAACTTGCAACAGCGGAAACGACGGCCAGGCATCTATTGAAGTTACACAAGGAACAGCTCCTTACTTTTATTTCTGGGAAACATCAGGAGAAACATCTGCTTCGGCTTCACAACTCGTAGCTGGGGTGAATAAAGTTTTAATCACCGATGACAATGGTTGCCAAACTCAATTCGATGTTGAATTAGACGAACCAAACCCGCTTGAAATTTCTTTTTTAACTAGCGATTTAATAATTTGTAGAGAAGATACTGCTCTGTTGACTGTTCAAGGTGTTGGTGGTTCATCGGCATATACTTACACTTGGTTCAATGGAGGTCAACTATTAGGTCAAGGAGATACTTTATTAGTCTCAACAGAATCAGATAGTACGTTGATTTGTGTTCGTTTGACAGAACAATGCGGGTCTCCAATAGCAGAGGAGTGCATGCTTATTACTCACCCAGATTTTATAAATCCTATGCTTGAGGCTGATACACTCGGAACTTGTATTCCAGCTGAAATAAATTTTAATAACATAACTGAATCCGATGATGTTGCTTTCACAATATGGAAATATGGAGATGGAAATATTGATACAATTCCCAGTTTGAACCCTGCGTTTAATTCATACGAAAACCCTGGATTATATGATGTTACAATGGAAGTTATTTCTTCAGAAGGTTGTAGGTATTCATTTACTTATGAAGATTTGATTAGTGCATATCCTTTTCCTGTTGGTGGAATGTATTTCAATCCAACGCCAGCTACAATATATGACCCAGTGGTCACAGGTTTTGGTCAAGGAACTCCAGATGTAATAAGTTATGAATGGTTTGCGCCAGATGCTATACCCTCCTATTCGAATGAGATGACCCCTGTATTCAGATATCCAGCTGAAGAAATGAATCATGATGTAATGCTCGTGGTTTCAACTGCAAATGAATGTAGAGATACGGTAACATCGGTAGTTAGAATAATTGAAGGGGCGCAATTTTTCGCTCCTAATGCATTCTCGCCAGACGGAGATGAATTCAATCAAACTTGGAAACTATACGTAAACGGAATCGACATTTTTACATTTAATGTTCAAATTTTTAATCGATGGGGAGAAGTGGTGTTTGAATCAAATAATCATGATTTCCAATGGGATGGTACTTACAAAGGACGACCAGTTCCAGAGGGAACATATATTTGGAAAGCCCAATTTAAAGATGCCGAATTTGATGTTAAATATGATAGAACTGGTCATGTAACAATTATTAGATAGCGATGGGAAATAGCAAAAAATGGAACTTTCGCTTTTCAGGTATTTTTCTGATATTTAGCTTGCTTTGGCTGGTTGTTTTTGTCATTAAGCCTACTTTAGCAACATATTTATTTATTTACTTCACTTTTTTTTCGCTTTTATCTTTCCAGCTATTTTTATATGGTTGGTTTAATAATCAATTTTCTACCGACAAAAATTTAGCAAAATCGCTTTTAACTTATTCTACATTTATACCTGTATTGATACATTTTGTAGCTCTTTTTGATCCGGTTCAACTTGAAACAAGTTGGCCATTATTACTATCAATAGTTTTCGTTCAAGCTGCAATGGCATTTCTTGTAAATATGGGCTTTATAACTCGAAAACAAGTCTTTGTGGAGAAGTTAATCGTTTGGATAACCTTTTTGATAGTATTGCTTTTTGTTTTTATCATTTTGTTAAAACTCTCTTTTGCTTTTCTATATTTCATCGGGATTGGTGTTTTATTCCTCGTATTACCGCTTAGTCTTTTTCGAATTGCTTTCAAGAAATAGTTAACATTTACTAGTTTTTATAAAGCATCATTTGACAATATCAAGATAGATTTCCATATTTTTTCTCAAAAAAATCTCTTTTAGGTGGTTGACTAATTCATATTTTTCACTATCTTTAAATTAAACCTGAGAAAAATAATATATTTAAAAAATGGAAACACTTACAAAACCAATCACCACACCACAAGAATTTGTTGAGAAATTCATTAATCAAACGAATAAGAATATATTCCTAACTGGAAAAGCGGGAACAGGAAAAACAACTTTATTAAAAAAGATTATTGATTCTACCTATAAGAATACCGTTATTGTTGCTCCAACAGGAATCGCTGCATTAAATGCAGGCGGGGTAACAATACATTCTTTTTTTCAATTTCCTTTTGGTGGATTTCTGCCCATAGATGGACAGCCACCTTTTCTTTCTGATAAACTTTCTATACAAACAAAAGACACGCTAAAGAAACACATTCGCATGTCTGGAAATCGTTTGGCAACAATACGAAATTTAGAGCTTCTAATCATCGATGAAGTGAGTATGTTGAGGGCCGATTTATTAGATGCGATAGATTTCTCACTGCAACATATTCGCAGAAAATATCAACCTTTTGGTGGTGTTCAAGTATTATTTATTGGCGATTTATTGCAGTTGCCACCTGTTGTTAAACGCGAAGAGTGGAGTGTTCTTCAAAAATATTATCAAGGTGCTTTCTTTTTTAATGCACATGTTGTTCATCAAACAAAACCTTTGTACATTGAACTAGAGAAAATTTACCGTCAAACAGATACACAATTTATTGATTTACTTAATGAGTTAAGAAACAATCAAATATCCAAAGAACATGTTGACTTACTAAACAATTATGTAAAGTCTAATTTCGATTCTACACAACATGAAGGGTATATCACACTGACCACTCACAACGCAAAAGCTGATCAAATGAATGAAACAGCATTGAAGCGTTTGTCGGGAACATCTAAAAGATACAAAGCAGAAGTTAATGGTGAATTTCCCAAACATATTTTTCCGCTTCAAGAATCGCTTGAACTAAAGGTTGGAGCTCAAGTAATGTTCATTAAGAATGATCTTTCCATGGAGAAAGAGTTTTATAATGGGAAAATTGGAAAAATTCACAGTTTACTATCTGATGAAATAAGGGTTTCATTTCCAGAAGAGAATAAAATAATCACTGTAGAAAAATACGAATGGGAAAACATAAAATACTCTACTAATGATAAAACTGGAGAAATTCAAGAAGAAGTACTTGGCACATTTGTGCATTACCCATTAAAATTAGCTTGGGCAATAACTGTTCACAAAAGTCAAGGCTTAACTTTTGATAAAGCCGTATTGGACTTATCTAATGTTTTTGCTCCTGGACAAGCTTATGTTGCCCTTTCACGTTTGCGCTCTTTTAAAGGATTAGTTTTATTAAGTCAAATACGTTTAAACGGACTTAAAAATGACGCAGACGTTACTAATTATGCACAAAATAAAGCAACTAAAGAGAAATTAAATACGGAGCTTTCTCAAAATACTATTTTCTATTTACAGCAGCGTTTAGTTCAAACTTTCAATTGGGAGTTTTTGGCAAGTAAATTTTTACAATTAGAATCTGCTCATAAAACTGCCGGACCAAGGAGTGAAATGGCAAAAAATACACCGTGGGTAGTTGAGCAAACGCATGCGCTAATGCAAACATTAGAACCTGCAAGAAAATTCCGAAGCCAATTAATGAAAATTTGTCAACCTGAAGCTTTCGATTTATCGTTTTTAACTAGTCGTTTTCTTTCTGCTTATTCCTACTTTATGAAAACTTATGAGCCAATGGTTAGGAAAACGATAAAAACCATCCTCATTACTGGCGCACAGAAAAACACAAAGCTCTACATGAATGACCTTTTAGAAATCGATGATTTGTTGATGGAAACTGTTCTTCAATTAAAACGTACTAAAAAAGTATTAGAAACTATTGAAAAAGGAGAAGAATTGGTGAAGTCCAATATTTGGACGGACGATATAAAAATGTACAAGGAAGCAAAAATTCAACAAGTTAAAAATGAGATAAAACAAGAGTTCCCGCACCTTGAGCTAATTGAAAATGCAACTATTAGACAAAAATCTTCGAAGAAATCCAAAGCTGAAAAGAAAGACAAGAAACCAACTCACCTCAAAACATTTGAACTCTTTAAAGATGGTAAATCAATAGAGGAAATCTCAGAAATAAGGAAATTTACCATAGGTACAATTTATGGGCACATGAATAAACTTGTTCGAGAAAAGTTAGTTGATATTGAAGATGTACTACCTTCGGAAACCTTAGAAGAGTTAAGTAAGAAAATTAAAAAAGAAGATTTAGAACTCGGTTTAACAGAATTGAAAGAAATCGTAGGAGAAGAATATTCTTATGAAATATTAAGATTGTTTAGGTCGTCATTTATGGAGTAGTTAATTAAGCCCTTTTTTTTGCAAGTTGAAAATATTAAGTGTTCTAAGAAATCTTAAATACTGTAAACTTCAACATCATTTTCTATGTTTAAGCTACCATTTGACATTTTGTCAGTTTTTTCTTATTGGCATAAAGCTTGACTAGTGAAGCAACATTAAAGAACAAATTTAATGAGTATGAAAACTGGACATATAAGCGTAGAAACGGAAAATATTTTTCCGATTATCAAGAAATTTCTTTATTCTGACCACGAAATATTTCTTCGTGAATTAGTTTCAAATGCTGTGGATGCTTCACAGAAACTAAAAGTTTTGGCTAAAAAAGGAGAGTACTCTGGTGAACTTGGCGACTTAAAAGTAGAGGTAATCTTAAACAAAGATGAAAAAACGCTGACAGTTCGCGATTACGGTATCGGTATGAATGCTGAGGAGATTGATAAATACATCAATCAAATTGCGTTTTCTGGTGCTGAAGAATTTGTAAAGCAATACGAGGGTAAAGATGGAGCAGAGCAAATAATTGGTCATTTTGGACTTGGCTTTTATTCTGCATTCATGGTGGCTAGAAAAGTGCAGATTCAGTCGTTAGCTCGACATGAAAACGCTCAAGCTGTTGAATGGGAAAGTAATGGAACGACAGAATACAGCATTAAAGATATTGAAAAGGCTGACCGAGGTACGGATATCATTTTACATATTGCTGAAGACTCAGAAGAGTTTTTAGAAGAGAGCAGAATTAGAGGAATATTGGACAAATATTGTAAATTCTTGCCTGTTCCAGTAATTTTTGGAACTAAAACAGAGTACAAAGACGACCCTTCTGGTGAAAAAGATGAAAACGATAAAGTAAAGCAAATCTCATATGAAGTTCCAAATCAGGTTAATAATACGGAACCAACCTGGACTAAGAAACCTGTAGATTTGAAAGATGAAGATTACTCTTCTTTTTATCGTGAGCTTTACCCGATGACTTTCGATGAGCCGTTATTTCACATACATTTGAATGTTGACTATCCATTCAATTTAACGGGTATTTTGTATTTCCCAAAAATTAAAGAAAATGTTGAAGTACAACGAAATAAAATCAATTTATACTCTAATCAAGTATTTATTACTGATAATGTAGAAGAGATTGTTCCTGAATTTTTAACCTTACTACATGGAGTAATTGATTCTCCTGATATTCCTTTAAACGTTTCTCGCTCGTATTTACAAGCAGATGGAAATGTGAAAAAAATCAGTACACACATCACCAAAAAAGTTGCTGATAAGTTAAAAGAAATGTTCACTAAAGACCGTGAAGATTTCGAGAAGAAATACGATGATTTACGTATTTTCATCGAATACGGAATGCTTTCTGATGAGAAGTTTGCTGAGAAAGCTAAATCATTCGCACTTGTAAAAACTACGGATGGAAAATATTTCACATTAGAGGAATATAAAGAACATATTTCTGCTATTCAAACAGATAAAGACGGAAAAACTATTTTCCTTTACACGCATGACAAAGAGGCTCAATTTAGTTTTGTTAAAGCAGCAAAGGATAGAGGGTATAGTGTTTTAGAACTTTCTGGACCATTAGCTTCTCATTGGATACAGAAAATCGAGATGACGCTAGAAAATGTTTCTTTTGCTCGTGTTGATGCTGATACATTGGATAAGCTCATCAAAAAAGATGAAGAAATTCCATCGAAACTTACGAAAGAAGAAGAGGAAAAACTAAAACCTGTTTTCGAAGAAGTTGTAGATAAAGAAAAGTTCAAGATTGAGTTTGATAGTATGTCTGAAACGGAAGCTCCGATTGTTCTTACGCAACCAGAGTTTATTCGCCGAATGATGGAGCAACAAAAACTAGGTGGAGCTGGTTTTTACGGTGCATTTCCTGAAACATATAACATGGTGGTAAACAGCAACCATCCTAAAATTTCAGATGTACTAAACGAAAAAGAAAAAGAGCTACAAACTAAAAAAGCGAAACAACTAGCTGATTTAGCGCTACTTTCACAGGGAATGTTAAAGGGTGAATCTTTAACGGAATTTGTGAATAGAAGTATCGAATTAATTTAATAAGATAAATACTTTTGGGGCGGAGAAATTCGCCCCTTTTTATCATGACAGGACTGTTTAAATGGATTGGATTTGGACTTGGAATATACTTATCAAGAGGCAGCTTTTTAGGTGGGATTCTTGGTTTTATAATTGGCGGATTTATTGATAATTTCCAACGTGCAGCTCAATATTTAAACGAACATCAAAACTCGAATCAGCAAAGTCAATTCCGACAAAACAGTCAGTATCGTCAGCGGTATCAATACCAATCGCCACAAGATATTTTTGCTCAATTTCAAGGACGCCAACCACGTTATGATTTCCCAAGTATTATCTTGATTTTATCAGCCGCTGTAATGAAAGCAGATGATAAAGTATTAAAGTCAGAATTGAATTTTGTAAAACAGTTTTTGGCACAGCAATTAGGGCCTCATTACAACTCTCAAGTACTCCAGAAACTTAAGCATTACATTGACCAACCGAACTTGCCCGTTCAAGATGTTTGCAATGAATTGCGCATGGTGACTGATGCCCAAACCAGAACACAAATTGTCCATTACCTCTTCAATATTGCAAAAGCAGATGGAAATGTCTCTAGTATTGAAAAGCAAACCATAGAGCAAATTGCACAATTTCTTGGTGTCTCTAATACTAATTTTGAAGACGTTCAAAGCAAATATTACCGCAATACAGCAAATGATTATGAAACTTTAGGATTAAGCGCAAGTGCAACTCCAGAAGAAATTAAAAAAGCATATCGAAAACTAGCTTTGAAATACCATCCTGACAAAGTGAATCAATTGGATGAAAATGAGCAAAAAGTCGCAAAAGAAAAGTTCCAAAAAATTCAAGAAGCTTACGAAGCTATTAAAAAAAGTAAAGGAATTTGAATTTGGACTCGCTGAGTTGAAAGAATGTAAGATCCGTTTTAAAACCTTAACGTCTTAATGTCTTAAAATCTTAACATCTCCCCCCCACCATTTTTTCACCATAAAAAGCTAACTTAGCAAAATATTAATAAAATTATGAAGCTTCTAGTTATCAATGGACCAAACCTCAACTTGTTAGGTACAAGAAAGACAGACGTTTATGGAAATATCGGAATGGAAGAGTTCTTATCTAATCTGTCTTATGAAAACACAACGATAGAATATTTTCAAAGTAATGTCGAAGGAGAATTAATCAACAAGTTGCATAGTACGGATGCGAATGGAATCATTCTAAACGCAGGTGGTTACACACACACATCTGTTGCCTTACGTGATGCCATTGAAGCCATTTCTATTCCTGTTGTTGAAGTGCATATTTCAAATATTGCCAAAAGAGAATCCTTCCGGCATGAAAGTTTACTAAGTCCTGTTTGTGAAGGCTGTATTTTCGGTTTTGGATTGGACAGCTATAAATTGGCGATTGATTATTTCTTGACAATAAGAAAGTGAAAGGAAAAAATGAGGCATAAAAAAAACCGTCTTTCGACGGCTCTGTTTTAATTCAAGGCGTATAAGACGACTTGTTGTTTTGTTTTCTTTGCTTCAACTGATTTCGAATAGTTTAGAATGAATTGAAGCGTTAAATTACTAGGACCTTTTTTTACTTCCATATCCTCAGGAATTGAAGTGTAATTTTTTACCATAAGCAATTATTTATTTTTATATTAAAACGCTAACAAAAATTATTTATTGTTTCTTTGATAAAAATTAATTCGTGAAACATTCCAACGATAAAAAAGTAGATAAAATTTCGACTTTCGGTCTTATAATGGTCGTTGTTGGTGCATGTATAGGATCTGGAATTTTCCTTACACCACAATCGATTGCGGCTTTTGTTGGGCAAGAATTCCTCATCATGCTTGCTTGGGTTATCGGTGGAATTATTGTATTAACAGGAGCACTTTGTTATAGCGAATTATCTGGTTTGTTTCCTGGCGCTGGTGGAGTTTACGTTTATCTAAAAGAAGCCTTTGGAAAGCGCATGGCTTTTCTTTATGGATGGAGCGTTTTAACCGTAATCACCTCTGGCTCTATTGCTGCAATTACCTTAGCTTGTGCTACTTATACCAACCAACTTTTAGGAAATCCAATGAATTCGATGGCTGTAATACTATTAGCAGCAGGCTTTATTGTTTTCAATACATTCATTCATACTTTGGGAATAAAAATCGGAGAAGTATTTAACAATGTATTGACGGGTTTAAAAATTATTGGATTATTAGCACTTATTGCCATCGGAGTTTTTTTTGCCAACAGCATTGATATTGTAGATTCTAACAGTTTAGAACCAATTTACAGTTCACCAATAACAGCTATTGGAATGGCTATGATTCCCATTCTCTGGTCTTTTGGTGGATTTCAACACGCAACTTTTCTTGCGGCCGATGCTATAAATCCAAAAAAATCTGTTCCAATAGGAATGTTAGCTGGGGTATCTTTAGTTACAATCATCTATTTACTAGTTAATTACGCTTACATATCAACTTTGGGTCTATCAGGACTAATGCAGTCGGAAAAACCGGCATTAGATACCGTATTCGCAGTTTTTGGTAATGCCGGAAATATTTTTGTAAACTCCTTGATAATTTTGTCCACCTTTGGCTCCGCCTTTCTTTTTACTATGTCAGCACCGAGAATATATTTTGCAATGGCAAAAGATGATGTTTTCTTTTCATGGATGGCTAAGAAGCATAAAAAATATAATACTCCTGCAAACGCCATAATTAGTCAGTCGGTATGGTCCATTGTTTTACTTTTATTTTGGGGAACTTTCGAAGCCTTAATCAATTATGTGACTTTTTTAGAATGGATTTTCTTAGGTGCTGCTGGAATCGCTGTCGTAAAATTTCGTAGTTTTTTAAAAGTAAAAACATACGTTTTTAAAATGCCCCTCTACCCTATTCTTCCATTCATTTTTGGAATTAGTGTTCTTGGATTTCTTTTAGTCACTTTAGCAAATGGTAATGAACCTGCAATTTACGGGACTTTCTTTATCTTTTTTGGTTTAGTGGCTTATGAGGTTTTTAAAAGGCTGAATAGGCATAAATAAAATATTGATTTCTCGAACAAATTAAAACTTTTCCCGACTAAATCTGTTTTTTTTAAAACTCTTGAACCACATGACTTGGCAT
This sequence comes from Lishizhenia sp., assembly GCA_007117355.1. GTDB lineage: Bacteria > Bacteroidota > Bacteroidia > Flavobacteriales_D > Crocinitomicaceae > CSBr16-161. The sequence continues at coordinate 19,802 of SKGS01000088.1, forward strand.
TTAAGCAATATTTCACAAGATAAACAAACGAAAACCTCCTCTTTTAATAAGTTTCTCGGTCTGCCATATTTTGAAGGTTGGTATCACAAATTTACTTGTAACGAAAACAAAACTAGTTTTATTCTAATTTTCGGTTATCTAGCACATAGAAACGAGAAAAACGCATTTATTCAAGTTGCGTCTTCTGTTGACCGACAGGTTCATTATTATAAATTCTCAATCGATGAACTTAAAATCTCCAAAAACACCATTCGACTTGGTGAAAATTTCTTTAACAGAAGTGAGGTATTCTTGAATTTGCCAAATATAAAAATGAATTGCAGGCAATTATCAACTTCAACAAGTACGATAAATACATCTTTTATAGGTCTCAAAAAATTTGTGCCGTTTGTTGATTGTAAACACGAAGTTCTCAGTTTTGATAGCATGCTTCAAGGTGAAATAACTTACAATCAAAAAACTTACAAGGGCAAGTTTACTCACTATTCAGAGACAAGTTGGGGAA
>SKGS01000163.1 GCA_007117355.1 Lishizhenia sp.
CAAGCTCAGCGATGAGCTTTGGTTTTTCAGTGTAAAAAACAGCTATTTCAGGTAGCAGTCTTCCTTTATACGCATCTATCATTTCTTCACTATCTTGTACAAAAGCAACCTGAACTTTAAGAGAAGGGTTTCTAACTTGCAGAAAATTTAATGAAGGAATCATTCCTCCGCAATGTTTACAACCTGGAAGAGCAACCATTGTTAGCCCCTCGTTCAATGTTATTCGACTTTTATCCAAATGAACCATCTCAAGGTCATTGGAAATATCACCTTCAAATATTGGATTAGCCCAAAAACCAATAGATAAACAAACTATTAGTGCTAATATACTAATTGGTTTTGAAAGTTTTACATTTCTCTTTTTGAGGATACCATTTAGCGAAATAGCTAAGAGCACCGCTGCAGCAACTTGTAGCACATAAGGGACAATAAAAGATGCTGTCCACGAAAAGTTCAAGTAAATAAAGAACGTATGCCAAATGCTTTTATGCATCACAATCAATGCCGCAAATAAAAGAACGGGAGCAATTAGTTTATTAAATTTCATTTTACTAAATTAAGTGAAAAATCTTTCATAAGCTCTATTGAGCCGTCAATTTTTTCAGAAGCATTAGGAATGGTGAATCCAGAAATCTTTCTCGTTTTACCTTTAAGTATGATATCGGAAATTTGATTGTTCGTAAGCTTTTTATCCAAAAAGACAAATGGAAGCACAAAATTACATCCTGACTTATAATTAGAGCATCCGTACGCTTTCTTTCCTTTCATTAACTGCCCTTTCTGGCATTTTGGGCATGTCAATTCCTCTATTTTAATCTGTTTTTTTGTAGCGGTTTTGGTTTTCTTACTTTTCTTGGTATCTTCCTCTTCTTCTGGTGTAATCGTTATAAACTTGTCTTGTGATTTAAAAAGAACTTCATTCGTTAAATCAACAACCATGGAAATAAGTTCTTTCTTAAATTGTTCCGGATGGAATTCACCTTTCTCTATAAGCCGCAGCTTTCGCTCCCAGTCGCCCGTTAATTCAGCTGATTTAAGTGTCTCATTGTCGATTACTTGAATTAAGTCAATACCAGTTTGAGTAGCTAAAATATTTTTCCGCTGTCTTTCAATATAGCGTCTTTTAAATAAGGTTTCAATAATATTCGCTCTTGTTGAAGGCCTTCCAATACCGTTATCTTTCAGAAGTTCACGCATTTCTTCATTATCGACTCTTTTACCAGCGGTTTCCATTGCTCGCAAAAGTGTTGCTTCGGTATATGGTTTTGGTGGACTTGTTTGCTTTTGATCAACTCTTGGTTCGTGTGGACCTGATTCTCCTTCTTTGAAAAGAGGCATTATTTTTTCTTCTTCAGTTTTCGAGTTGCTTTTCTCTGTGGCATAGACTACTCTCCACCCTAGATCCAAAATTTGTTTACCAGTAGCTTTGAACTCTAGTTTTAGAACATCTCCAATGACTGTTGAATTACTTACCTTACAATCAGGATAGAAAACAGCTATAAAACGTTTGGCTACGGCATCGTATATTTTATTTTCATCAGGCGAAATTCCTGATTGTACATGTCCGGTTGGAATAATAGCGTGATGGTCTGTTACCTTTTTATCGTCAAAAACTTGTTTGCTTTTTCTAATTTTCTTCCCTAATAAAGGTTCTGTAAAACGAGAATAATAACTCATTTTGGAAAGAATTTCCGGAACTTTTGGATAGATATCATCAGGTAAATACGTTGTATCAACCCTCGGATAGGTTACAAGTTTTTTTTCATAAAGGGATTGAATATGTTTTAAAGTTTGATCTGCCGAAAACCCGAATTTTTTATTAGCCTCTACTTGCAATGCCGTTAAATCAAATAATCGTGGGGGCTTTTCAACTCCTTCTTTTTGCTCAAAGGAATTGACATTAAAAGGTTCTTGAGCAATTTTAGAAAGTGCATACTCTGCTTTTTCTTTTGTTTTTATCTTACCTAATACACTATTGAATTCAGTCTCTCTATAGATTGTTCTTAATTCCCAATAATCTTCAGGTTTAAAATTGTTTATTTCAAGCGTACGATTAACAATCATTGCAAGAGTCGGTGTTTGCACTCTACCAATAGAAAGTACTTGCTTTTGTTGACCAAATTTTTTTGTGAATAACCTTGTGGCATTTATCCCTAAAAGCCAGTCTCCTATGGCTCTTGACGAACCAGCGGCATAAAGATTATCGTATTTTTTTCCGTCTTTTAAATTTGCGAAACCTTCCTTGATGGACTCTTCAGTAAGTGAACTAATCCACAATCTTTTAATTGGTATTTTACATTTGGAGAGATGTAAAACCCAACGTTGAATGACTTCTCCTTCTTGACCAGCATCCCCACAGTTAATTACCTCGGTCGCATTTTCTACTAATCGTTTGATAACATGAAATTGCTTTTGTACGCCTGAGTCATCAATTAGTTTTATGCCAAATCGTGATGGCACCATTGGTAAGTAGCGAAGATTCCAATATTTCCATTCAGGAAGATAATCCGCAGGTTCTTTTAAAGTGCATAAATGACCGAAAGTCCACGTTATTTGATATCCGTTACCTTCGTAATAACCATCTTTTCGTTGGTTAGCACCGAGAATTTGCGCAATGTCCTTAGCAACACTTGGTTTTTCTGCAATACAAACTTTCATTCGTTATTCTTTCCAGTACTTTTTAACGGTAAATGGATATTTGTTTTTTTCATCAGCATCATGCGAAAAAATCAATTCACTTTGCCATGCAGACAAATCTATTTTTGGGAAATAGGTATCGGCATCAAATGATGATTGTACATGTGTAATGTATAGTTGATGAATAGTTACATTTTCAAGAGCTAGATTGTAAATCTCTGCTCCTCCGATGATAAAAATCACTTTATCAGGAAATTTGCTTGTAGCGTGTTGAATAGCATCTTCCAATTGAGTGAATACCAAAGCGTCTTTAGCTATGTAATTATTATTTCTAGTTAAAACGTAGTTTTCGCGATTTGGTAATGGTCTGAATTTTTCTGGTATAGATTCCCAATTTTTTCTTCCCATTATTACCACATGTCCATTGGTTGTATTTTTAAAAAACTGCATGTCTTTTGGCAAACTCCATAGCAATTGGTTGTTTTTTCCAATTTCATTATTGTTGCCCATTGCAACAATTAGTGCTATTGTAGAACTATTTGTCATTTTCTTTAAACTGCAACAGGTGCCTTAATATGTGGATGTGGATTATAATTTACGAGTTCAAAATCTTCGTATTTAAAGTCAAAAATAGATTTGACATCAGGATTTATTTTCATTATAGGAAGTGGTCTGCATTCTCTTGTCAATTGTTCTTCTGCTTGTTCAAAATGATTAGAATACAAATGTACATCTCCAAAAGTATGAATAAACTCTCCGGCTTCAAGACCTGTAACTTGAGCTAACATCATTGTGAATAGGGCATAACTTGCAATATTAAAAGGCACACCTAAGAATGTATCAGCCGAACGTTGATATAGCTGACAACTTAATTTACCATTGGCAACGTAAAATTGGAATAGACAGTGGCAGGGGGGAAGTGCCATATTTTCAATATCCGCAACATTCCAAGCCGAAACGATTAATCTTCTCGAGTCTGGATTGTTTTTAATTTGATCAACAAGCTGTGTTATTTGGTCTATATTTTTACCATTTGGTGTTGGCCACGAACGCCATTGATATCCGTAAACCGGTCCAAGGTTTCCATTTTCATCGGCCCATTCGTCCCAAATAGAAACCTTATTTTCTTTAAGGTACTTGATATTCGTATCTCCTGAAATGAACCAAAGAAGTTCGTGGATAATAGACCTCAAATGAAGTTTCTTGGTGGTAAGACATGGAAAACCATCAGACAAGTCGAAACGCATTTGATACCCAAAAACAGACCTAGTTCCTGTTCCTGTTCGGTCAGATTTATCAACTCCTGTTTCTAAAATATGTGTAAGTAGTTTTTTATATTGTTCCATCTTAGTAACCTGATATTTTATGTTTCAAAGTTACTTTATTTCATTTTATTGAATCTTTGTTTTTATCAAATGTTATTCACAAAAAAAAGGATGACCTAAGCCATCCTTTAAAATTTTATTTGGTGTTCACCTAGTAACTCCAAACGTCGTGCTCGAAAGTACGAATATCTTCGGTTATCTTTCTCGATTCCATTAAGGCATCGACACCTACTCTGTATTTTTCAATGTTTCTGTCATAGACATTTTCTTCTTTGTGAATAAATGAAGTAAACCTTCTCTTCCAGAAGAAATCATCAAAGCTCATCCACTGAGAACCGTTTTTTTCATTAAATACGAAGTAGTTGTTGAAAACATAACGACAATCAGTAGGGAAGTACAACCAGAATAATTCTTTAGATCCAGAAATATTTCCAAAATCATCTTGGTCATAAATAACTGGAGCAATACCCAGAATTCTAACATCAAGAACTGATCTTTCTTTATCAAAGAACCAATCCTCTTTAATTCGATATTGAATAATATCTTTAGATTCATACCAGAAAACCGGTCTCGGAGGATAAACTGGGTTGCCTTCGGCATCCAATGAATCTTCAAAGTAAATGGTTTGAAGTGGGTTTTCAGGTCTAGGACCTAACTTGGCAATGATTTGTTTCAATGCTAATTGATAATCTTCATCCGTGTAATAATCTTTTCCATCCTCTGGAACTAAAGGATATTTAAATTGATCTCCATCATGTATCGTAAACTGCGCTGGGTTTTGAACCTGATACACTGTTAAGTCTCCTTCCAAAATGTGATGTCTCATAATAGTCCAAAGACTCCATCTTGTAGCATCTCTAACCCAAGTATCATCGGTTACTTTATCTAGAGGAAAGTACAACGGATGATTCATTTTCTCACGAAGATCGATTGTTCTCCAGACTCTTTTACTCCATATTACATCCGCTTCTCTTACTGGTTCATAAGGAATAAGACGCTTTGTAGGAATATGAGTAGAAAGAACAACCCCATCAATTACTCCTGATTCCCTACTATTTATAGGACCACCATTAATATCCGGCTGCGCAAACAAACTGCTTGCTGCGAATACACTTGCTAGAATTAAAACTATTTTACTCATATTCCTAATTTTTTAAATTACTGTACTTTAAACGATCCGTTCTTTCTTAACGTTTTACCATCTGGACCTCTGTACGAAGTCGCAATGGTAATTAAAGAACCTCTCGGTGCTTGACGTATTAAACGCATAGCTTCTTCAGAAAGTTGCGAACCTCTACCTGCAATTAATCTTGCACCGGGTATTTGTATTTCCCAATCTACTATAGTAAATGTTGCCTCTAATGGAATAGCAGGTGGATACATTGCGCCGATTCTATTAGAAGAACCTAAAGAAGCCATAGGCGCACTATCACCATCCCAAAACGCACCCCATCTTAAATCAGGTTTTGGCATGTTTTGAACTCTAAATTTGAAAGAACCTAAATTCGCTGTAGAACCATCTTCTGCTACACCAACTAAGTTTACGGTTGCTTCTCTTCCAGAACCTGGGGAGGCAATATATTCTTGTCCTTGCTGACGTATATCTACGTTACCGCCACCAGTAACTCTAAAACTTGGATAACCAGAAGCAGCTGCTGTCAATTTGTTTGGATAACCTCTGTAAAGAACGTTTAATTCTGGTAACGATACAGCACCAGAAGGACTACCTACTGTATATCTAAATCTCCAATCTTTCCACGTTAACTGACCTTTTTCTCTAACACCAATTTGTCCTTTTACGATGAAGTCACCAGATGAAGTTCCCTTCAATGGAATACTTCCTGTTGTTGTTGTCCATTTTTCAGGAATTGTATCGGCGTTAATTCCAAATCTAATTTCTGGAATATCAGTAGAGTCATAAGCAGCAATCATAACCCGCAGATTTAATGAGTCCCCTGGATTAATATAAGACGAACGTGCGAAAGGCATTGGTTCAATCTTATTGAAATTAAATGAAGGAGCATCAATTTTTGAAAGCATAAAATCTGCCGCAACACTTTCTGCATTTAAAATATCTACTTTTAACGCTGTTAGCATAGCCGCAGCAGCTACAATAGGAGCGTGGTCGAACATTACAGACGGCCAAGGACGCTGCACAGATCTACCTGCATCTCTAACTTCCAACATTTCAGGCAACGAAAGAGCATGATAAATTTGTGCAATTCTTACCGTATCATCAGGATTTGCAGTAGCTAATGCTGCTTTCAAATCTTCTTCATTTTCAGGTGCCTTAAATTCAAATTTACGATCACCAACTGTGTAGGTTCCCATTAATTCTGTAACGTAGTCTCTAAATTTAAGAACAGAATCTCTTAGCGCAAGACCTTCTTGTTTTGGCTGCATCGGATTCCCACCAATGAACCTATTTGTTGGAATATCGTAGTTATCCATTGCATTTATATCGAAAAGCGAACGTAATTCTTTGATATTACCGTCTTCATCTCTATCTGCTACCCAGTCTTGACCACCTTCAGCCATTTTTATCATTTCGTTTGATTCACTCAAAATGAATCCAATAACTTGCCTTGTGCGTTTGGAGAGTTGATCCGATTTACCTTGCCATAAATTGATTATAGCCAAATCACCTCCTTGAGTTTTAATTGCTAGTCTTTTCTTTTCAAACTCATTATAAGTGTCCAATGTGTTGTTTTGCAATAATTCTCCACTCATTGCAAGTTTGTCATTGATGGTAACGAAGGCCGCAATGATCTCTTTCGACACGTTTAGTGCCAAAAGAGCAGTCAGTACGAGATACATCATACCAATCATCTTCTGTCTTGGGGTTTCTTTTCCTCCTGCCATGTTTTAATTTTAATTGTTTATTATAATTAACTATTAATGTATTAGTTACATTAAATACAATCCAAGTTGATTAATTAAATTAACCTTTTGTGATTGTCATGGCTTTTAACATGTTACCATAAACGTTGTTGAGATCCGTTAAGTTCTTACTCAACAAGGCCATATTTTCTTTATATAATTTAGTATCTTGAACTGAATCAGAAAGATTTTGCATCATATCAGTAACTTGAGATTGGAATTTCTCGGTTGCTTCTAAATGTGCAGACGAACCTTTTAATTGTAATTCGTAAACATTATTCAAAGCAGCTAAGTTTTTAGATACTTTCTGCATTTGTTCACCGAACGACTGACCTTCTTCTTGTGAAGACGTCATTCCTGAAATAGCAACAGATGCTCTTTCATAACTTTCAGATAATTTAGCAACTTTATCAGAAGCAGATTGCAAACTATTTACATAAGAATCAGTTGCTGCTGCTGCTGAAGTAACTCCTTTCAATTGAGCAGCATTTTCTCCAAGCGTTCTCATTCCATCACCTAATCGTTCTAATAGCGCCGAGTCTATTTTTGCCTCTTCAAGCATCTTGTCTAATTCTTCCGTAATGCCAGAGCCGCTTCCACCATTACGATTTCCACTAGCTGGTAAAGATGATGGGTCAAAATCATCGTCATGACCTAATGCTAATTCTGGATAAACTAGTTCCCAATTTGGGTCTTCGTGAATTGGCTCAAAAGCAGAGAAGATAAAGATAATCGCCTCTGTACTTAATCCGATTACAAGCATTGGTCCAGCTCCTGGCCAGTGCATAATCTTAAACATCGCTCCGATAATTACAATTGCTGCACCGAATCCATACAATTTCGCCATAAAGGCTTTCCATTTTTTACTTCCTGGTTTCATAGTTTAATTTTTGGGTTTTAATTTAACGATTTATTTGTTTTTGTTTTGATTTGCTGTTTATGTTTAAAGCATTATTATCTCAATTGAATATCTTGCTTCAATTCTTCACCTCCTTCTGTAGTGAAGTCACGACCACCTCTACCAAGGTGTGTTGCAACACTTCTGAAGCCTACGTAAGACTTGGCAGTATCTTGATATTCATAATTACGTGTTGCATTTTGAAGGTAGTATCCGATATCCTTCCACGAACCTCCACGAATAACCTTTCTTTTCATTGATGGTGGATCCCAATCCATAGCATCATATCTGTAATCAGAGTTTAAGTCGTGAGAATATTCATACATAGCCTCATCGTAAGCTGTTTCACACCATTCAGCTACATTTCCTGCCATACAGTAAAGCCCCCATCCATTCGGATTGTAAGAATATGCTTTTACAGTGTGGAAACCACCATCTTCAAAATATCTACCTCTCATTGGCTTAAAGTTTCCAAGGAAACATCCCGCAGAGTTTCTAATGTACGGACCACCCCAAGGGAAAGCAGATAATTCTAAATCCCCTCTTGCTGCTCTTTCCCATTCTGATTCAGTTGGAAGTCTAAAATCATTTACATATATCTCACCCATAGACTCTAACCAAGAGTTAAGCAGTTGTGTTCTCCAAACATTAAATGCTTTTGCTTGCATCCAAGTAACACCAACAACAGGATAGTTATCGTATGCTGGGTGCCAGAAATACATATTAGTCATAGGATCATGGAAAGAGTATGTAAAATCTCTAACCCAACATAAAGTATCTGGATAAACATTTATCACTTCATTAATAATGAACCTTGATCTGTCCTCATGTCCTCTAATCGCATTATTTTGACCCTTTTTGTTGAAGTGTCCCAAGTCAGTATCCAATCCCTGAGGATCATCAGTAAACGGATGTCTAGGAGTACGCAGTTCTCTGTGGTCATTATTCATTTTATTACCTTGTGGGTCATATCCATCAGGAATGATGTGGTAATCACCTTTACGTGCTGCTTCAACTAAGTCAACCCAATAATAACGATATTTCAATTTTCTAGTATCAATCTCTTTACGCTTAAAAAAACGTTCTGGTTGAGGGTAATACATATCCGCCAAAATTGGAACTATTTCTTCATCTTGGTAATTTATATAACGATCCCAATTCAAATTAAAAACATCACGGTTTTCAAAACGATCACTTGGGTCATATTCCACCCATTCTAGAGCTGCTTCATCGAAATATTCACGCTCGTAATTGATGTAGCGCTCAGCATCTCTATCCTCTTCGAGCATTTCATAAATTAATTCACGCGCAATAGAGTCTCTTACCCAATAAACGAATTGGCGATACTCATTATTTGTAATTTCAGTTTGATCCATATAAAAAGACTGAACCGAAACTGTTTTTGCTCGCGACTGATGCAAGAATGGTACATCCTGATCATTTTGCCCCATGGTGTAAGAACCAGATGGAATATAAACCATTCCAAGTGGAATCTCTGGATAATAGACTTTTCTGCCTAGTACACCAGTTAAGTGACCTGTTCTTGTGCTACACGAGAACAGCATCAAACTCACTAAACTTATTACCAATAATTTTTTCATTCTACCTCAGTTTATCGTTTTGAATCATCACTAACTTTCTACAGGATCAATATTGCTTGGGATGATATAACGAAATCTATATGCAAATAGTTACAATTTAATTTAATAATTTACAAATATCTCGGATTTCTGCTAATTGTAACAGGGGGTGGAGGAATCGGATAGCAATACTTCAGAAGTATTTCATGCGAACCTCTTGAGATGGTTTGTAAAGCGTTTGTTGTAATGTCATATGAATAACCAATTCTAAAGCTGCTAAATTGCACTCCAGCCATAATACCGATTGCGTCTTCTACTCGGTATGTTGCACCAGCCCAAAATAAATCTTGCCAAATAGCTCTCACATTAAGCTCTCCACTAAACTTAACAAGTTCAGTTCTCAACATTGCATTAAAGTCGAGATCTAAATTTGTCACATCAAATGCTGACTTGTATAAATAACCACCCATTGCATAATAATGCCTTGCTGTATTAAAGTTTAATTGCTCTAATTCAGAAGCCGGAATGTGAGTTGTTGATAAACCTGCGTACCAACCAGCATTATCTAGGTAATAAACACCGAAGTTAGCATCAAAGTTAGCCTCTGTCACGCCTTGTGGTAATTGAGGGTCTTCAGGATTACCATCAGGAGTTACCCAATTAGGATTCATTCCATAACTCACTAATCCTAAACCAGCTCCAACTCCTAAAGTACCATTGGGAAGTGGAAAGTGATAAGAATAATTTAATACTACATTGTTTTGTCTTGCAAATCCTATGGCATCATGGTAAAAAGAAAGACCAACACCACCTGGCAAAAATCGCGACAACTCACCTTCTAAATTCAATAATGCAGAAGTCGGCGCTCCATTAACACGATCCCATTGATTTCTATAAATAGTAGTCGCGCAAACTGTGTTAGACATTCCTACACCAGTCGCTCCCGGGTTGACACTCATTTTATCAAAAATAAAATGGGTCAACATTTTGTTTTGTTGTGCGTATGACATGCTTGTGATAAAGCATAAGGCACTAATAATCAGTAATTTTGTCCTCATAAAGATTACTTTTTTATCTTATAGTTTTAGCACGATAGAACAAAAACTTTGTTCTGTCAGGCGCCTAAATTAGTTAATTTTATTAAAAAAAGGAAAAAATGTTGAGATAATTTTTCGTTTTCCACATTTGCGTGTTTATATCCAATAGAGAATCTAAATTAATTTTTGATATGTTTTCCACCATAGATTTGGTAAATCACCTTTCATGCTTTCTTGATAATCTTGGTAAGTACATGGTACTAAATAATGTCTTTGGTATTTCGCAAATTCGTTAACGGGGTAAGGAACTTCCATCCACCACCTGTCAGATACATTACTTTTATAAAAAGTAATTTCTTCATTTTGTTCTATTAATTGAACCTTGTAACTTATATACTTTTTTTTGCTAGCAACGGGAAAGTCTCCTTTTCTATTCATGTAACCATCGATAAAGTACCAAATATACTGGGCGATTGCTTCATGTTGTGAATTACAGAAGTTATCTGGAAAGTAATTAGCTATAACTATTGAGGATAATTTGTCACTGATTCCTGCATATCGCATAACTCTGCAAGCTTCATGATGAAATAGTCCATTAGGTTGAATATAGTTATCGCCATTCATATCACTGTTACGAATCGCTTTAAGGTCAAAAGAGAGTAAGTCTGTATTGCGCAATGTTGGTTCAACGCATGTGATATTCTCCGTGACTTCACCTAGTCTCTGAAAGTCGAAATATAGATTCTCAATGAGTTCCATTTCTTTTGGTGGACAATAATGTCCTTGAAGTCCGATATTACTGTAGTTAAAAAGATAGCATGGTTTGGACGTTAAAATAGGCAAAAACCAACTGTCTGATGTAACGGATTCTTTTTCTTCTCCAATATCAAAATGACTGTCAATAGTGGTGATGTTTACCATTTGTTCTAAGTATTCATAAGATTGATACAAAGGAATGGTAATATCTTGAGTTCCTCCGACTATTACGGGTAATATGTTTTTTTTAATTAATTCCACACAAACTGTTCGAATGGCATGATAGGTATCATCTATGCTGCTTCCAGGAATAATAGTGCCAAAATCATATATGGATTTATCCCATTTTGTACCGAGGAATAAATGATACAATTTTTCTCGAAAAAGAAATTCATTAGAGATTGACTTTTCAACTCCTCTTCTGTATTCTGGAGCATGAATAATAGCTACACCTTCGTCTTTGTAATCAGGGAAGTTGCCTTCCTCCGAAAAACAAACGATGTGTGAACCTACCGTTTGGTCTCTAAAGTTTAGTTCGGATAAATCAACTGGTTGAAAATAAATAGAAATGTCTGTCATGTTTAAAGAAAAATCGTTCTGCTAAATTAATACTATTGCAAATACGCAAAGAAGCAGTATTATTTTTACTTTCAAACATACAAAGTTGAAAACTCCTTAATATCAATTCGCAATAACAGAATAAAATGCAGAAACTACGATTTTTTCTTTCGCTTTACTGCTTTTTTTGGTTGATTTTCTGCAATGTGCAAACACTCCTCGTAAGTTAGCTCTTCAGCCTTTACGTCCTTTGGAAGTTTAAAATTGTTTTTGCCAATTTTTAAGTAAGGCCCCCATCTACCGTTTAATATTTGCATAGTAGCATCTTCATCAAAAGTCTTTATAAGTTTTTTAGCGTCTTCTTCTCTTTTTAATTGGATTAACTCAATCGCTCTTTCGAGGTTTATCTGCATCGGGTCATCTTCTTTTAGCGAAACAAACTTACTGTTATGTTGCACATAAGGACCAAACCTGCCAATATTTGCCTTTACGACTTTGCCTTCGAATTCTCCAAGTGTTCTTGGAAGCTTAAATAAGTCTAAGGCTTCTTCAAGTGTGATTGAATTTATAGATTGATGTGGAAGTAAACTTGCAAATCTTTTTTCTTCAGCCTCAGGGTCACCTATTTGAGCCATAGGACCAAATCTACCAATTCGCACTAATATTGTTTCACCGGTATCTGGATGATTTCCTAAAATGCGCTCACCAGATGCACGTTCAGAATTTTCAAGCGTGTCCTCAACGTTTTTGTGAAATGGGTCATAAAAGTTACGAATCATTTCAGTCCATTCTTTTAAACCTTGAGCGATATCATCGAATTCGCTTTCTACTTGGGCAGTGAAGTTATAATCTAAAATTCTATCAAAATGTTCAACTAAAAAATCATTGACTACAATTCCAATGTCGGTTGGAAATAGTTTGTTTCTATCTCTTCCTGTAACTTCAGTTGCTACTGTTTCTGCAATAGAATTATTTGCCAAAACTAAGATATCGTAATTTCTTTCAACTCCTTCACGGTCTTTCTTTTCTACATACCCTCTCTTTTGAATGGTAGAAATTGTTGGGGCGTAAGTAGAAGGTCTTCCTATGCCCAGTTCTTCCAGTTTTTTAACCAATGACGCTTCAACATATCGAGGAGCAGGTTTTGTAAAACGTTCAGTTGCAGTGATTTTATCAACAGTCAGTACATCTCCTTTATTTACAGTAGGTAAAAGCCCTTCTGTTTCATCTTCCTCGTCTTCATCCATAGAGGATTCTAAGTAAACCTTTAAGAACCCATCAAATAAAATAACCTCTCCTCTAGCAACAAATAAATCTTGGTGTTTAGGATTCCCAATCTTTATAACTGTGCGCTCAAGTTTTGCCGGACTCATTTGTGAAGCGATTGAACGTTTCCATATTAAGTCATACAATCTTTCCTCATCGCTTCCCATACTGACTTCAGAAACACTAAAATCTGTTGGTCTTATTGCTTCGTGTGCTTCTTGAGCCCCACTTTTTTTCGTTTGATATTTTTTAGGATTAGAATATTCTTTACCAAAGTTCGCTAAAATTGCAGATTTTGCGCTTTCAATTGCCGTATCTGAAAAGTTTACCGAATCCGTCCTCATGTATGTAATATGACCCGCCTCATAGAGTCTTTGCGCAACGCTCATTGTTCTTGAGACACTAAACCCTAACTTTAAACTTGCTTCTTGCTGAAGGGTAGAAGTAGTAAATGGAGTGCTCGGATTTTTTTGTGCAGGCTTTTTTGAAATGTCATTAACAGTGAACTTGGTGTTTAAACAATCATTTAATAATGTTTTTGCTTGTTCTTTTGATGCTATATTTTTTGAGTGAGAAGCTTTTATCAAAGAATTTTCTTTAAAAAAGTTTCCTGTCAACTTAAAATATGATGATGCCTCAAAATCTAGTATTTCTCTTTCGCGTTCAACAATTAATCGTACGGCTACAGATTGAACTCGACCAGCTGAAAGGCTTGGTTTTACTTTTTTCCACAATACTGGCGAGAGTTCAAAACCTACCAGTCTATCTAGAACTCTGCGTGCTTGTTGCGCATTAACTAATTCCGTATTGATTTTTCGAGGATTCTCTATTGCTTTAAGAATAGCTGGTTTTGTAATTTCGTTAAAAGTAATTCGTTTAGTTTCTTTCTTTTTAAGATTCAAAGTTTCGTATAAGTGCCAAGAAATCGCTTCTCCTTCTCGGTCTTCATCCGTTGCGAGCCAGACAATATCTGCATCTTTTACTAATTTTTTTAGTTCTGAGATTACATTTTTTTTATCTGCACTTACAGCGTATTCTGGTTGGAAGTTATTATCTAAGTCAATGGCTAACCCTTTTGAAGCAAGGTCTCTAACATGACCGTAACTCGATTTTACCACGAAGTCTTTACCTAGATAATTTTCAATGGTTTTTGCTTTTGCTGGGGACTCTACGATTACTAAATTTTTAGCCATATTTTGAACTTGTTTTGAATTATTTCTCGTGAAATAAAGCTGCAAAATAAGTTTAAATTATTTCTAAAACCAAGTTTAACAGCAGTCAAATTAAAAATTCAATTAATAAGAAACAATATTTTGATGTATTCTAGGCTCAATATTCTAGGTGTAATTTCATTCCTTTTTTTAAGATAAAAAGTAGTTGAACACAAAAAAAGATTATTTAAATAATGAAAAGAAAAAAGCAAACCGTAAGCCGGGTTCTGTAATCGTTTAAAACGATGTTTGTCATTTATCTAGTCTCGAAATCACTCTCGAGATCCATCAACCTACCCTCCAAGTCGGGCGAGCAGCCCTCTCATCTCATTGAATGAGACACCCTTGGTTTACATGGTCTTTCAGCCCGTAAGGTTTACCTGCCTCTCATGTCACCACTCGAGCGGTGAGCTCTTACCTCACCTTTTCACTATGACCTAAAGCGAACTTCAGGCTACCTATTTTCTGTTGCACTTTCTGTCATTCAGATATATCTGAATGCCTTCCCGTTAGGAAGTACGATGCTCTATGCTGCCCGGACTTTCCTCTCTTCAAAAATTGAACAGCGACAAACTGGTTTGCTTTTTACAAAGTTACTTCTAAATTACCAATTTATCGTTTTAAACAATTGAATAAATTGAATTTACTGAAGAACAATTTTTTTAATTACGGAACTGTTTTTTGATTTTAGCGACAGAAAATAAATTCCTGCGTTGAAAGAATTTAAGTTTAATTCAATTTGCTGGTGATTACCTCCTCCATTTATACTTTCATGAAGGATCAATTGACCCGCTGCATTTCTCAGTTCGATTTCATCTATTTCAAATGTGCTACTGATTTGGATTTTGTCAGATGTAGGGTTTGGGAAAATAGAAACTTGATTGCTCTCCACTTCATTGGTGGAAGCGTCTAGTCCGAGATAAACATCTCTGTAAGCAATTTCAGTTACTGTTTCATTTCCTCCAAGTTCTCTTGTTTCAATTTTTAACAGCGGTAAATCTTGAAATTTTGTCCACCATTCATAAATATGTGTTCTTGGTTGGTTTATTGGAATCCATTGCGAAAATCCATCAAGATTAACAAATATAGAATCTTGTTCATCTATTATATGATGTATTCTAATAGCATTGAATGTACCAAACGGAGTACGAAGGGTGCCCCAACCATCAACACTAGCAGTATTTTGTCTTCTTTGAATAAACTGCGCGTCGAAAAAAGGATTTAAATTAATGCGCGTATATCCTCTTGATGAATATTCATCGCCATAGGAGAGTGGAAGTTCATAAGCTACTTCAATTGTGTCTGATCTAAAAGGGATAACATTTCCCTGAATAGCTAAACCAAGACCAGTATATGAGACTGAATCTTCTTCTATTTTAGTGAACCTGTAAACATCTTCAATATTTATTGGTAATGGAACAAAATTCCCAAGTTGATCAATGGGTAATCCTAAAAAATCTCTAAAGTAGTTTGATGCGTACCTTCCTGCGTTAGGACCGAACTGGATGTTTGAGAAAGTACCGCCACTTTGAACAGGTCGCGCTCTTTCTAGTCTTTGACTTGTCGCATTGAGGTAGGAATAATCCCAATTAACCAGTTCGCCTGTTGAGGTAAAATCAATATTGTTATCATCAGCTATTGAAACCCTAACAGTATCTCCAGTGTTCATCATATCTTCAGACTTTAATACAACCTGAGATAAAGAATTATTCATTGAAAAAATAATTAATATAGCACTTGTTAGGAAGAGTAGTTTTTTCATTAGTACAATTTTCAACAAAGATAAAAAAACTCTTTTAATGAACTAATTATTCAACAACTAGCTTGAAACTATCATTGGTATTATTGGCAGAATGAAGGTTTATTATATACATTCCCTTCGCCAGATTTTTAACATTGATGTTCGTTTTGTTTTTAAAAGAACCGCTTTCAATAATTTTTCCAGTTACATCAAATAGAAAATAGGCGATCTCATTATTTGTAGAAGAAATTATATTAACCACCTCAGAGCTAGGGTTAGGATAAATTTTAAAATAGGAGTCTGGAATATTTTGCGCAGAAACAGAACTTTCAACAATAATTGTTCTTGAAGTAACGTCAACACATAAACCGGCTCCGTTATCAGCAGTAAGTATGACTTCATAGGTGCCGGGCTCAGTATAAGTATTACTTGGGTTAACATCAGTGGAAGTATTTCCATCGCCAAAATCCCACAAATAGTCTGTTGCAAATTGTGTTGTGTTTGTGAAGTCAATAGTTGAAACAGAAATCAAGTCAATTAAAGTATCGGATGCTTCGAAACTAGCTATTGGATTTTTATATTGATAGCCAATAGATATGTTTTCTGGTGAGGATTGACAAAGTTCATCATCAACAACAATCAGGGAAAAATCAATTTCACATAAATTTCCATGATTTGGGCCATTACTCAATCCATTGTTATAATTATATGTATAAGGACTGGTTCCACCTTGTACAGACGTAAATATTTGTCCATCGCACATACCTTCGCAAGTTACATCATTAGCGTTTACAGTTACTATTGGTGCATTAGGGTTGATTATTTCAAACGTTTCATCAAAAACACAATCATTTCCATCTTTAATTTGAAAATAATAAACTCCTGCATAAAGGTCGCAATATGAATTGTCGCTTGTTTCATCAGGCCACAAAACACTTAGTGGTTCTAGTGTTCCGCCAGAAATATTATCAATTTCGGCGCATCCATCAAAGTTACCACAGCTTGCAGGAGTAAGTGTTAAATCATAATTCAAAACAACTTCAGGTGCTATTAATTCGAAAGTAGCTGAAGATTTACAACCGTTTGCGTCTAAAACGACAACGGAGTGTTCTCCAAAGCATAACCCATTAATAGCTGATACGGTACTTCCATTTGACCAAGTAAAAGAAAATGGCTCTGAACCAGTTGCAGAAGCCTCTAAAGCTCCATCGCAATTTGATGCACATATTAATGCGTTTGTCTCATTAATTTCAATGTTTGGAACTTCGTTTACAATTATATAACCTTGTTGTGTTATGGTACTGTTGTCGTTTGGATAGTTGACAGAAAGCGTAACGTCATAAACACCAGGTTCCAAATAGGTAATTTGGGGATTTTGTTCATTTGATGTTTCCGGTATTCCTCCTTCAAACGTCCAATTCCAACTCAGAGGAGAACTGGAGCTTAAATCGGTGAAAGAAATCGTGTCGCCAACGCAAATTTCTTTATTTTCAACCTCAAAATCAGCAGCAAGTACTTCTTGAGTGAATAAAGATAGCCCTCCTTTGAGGTTTCCTAATACTAAGGTTAAATGCTCTGTTTCATACAAACGTGTAGCAGTTGGATAAATTCTAGTGCCTTTATAAGTAATGAGTTGAGAAGACTTTAAGTCGAATGCTCCTGTTAGGTTGTTGTCTAAATTGGTGTAGTGAAAGAGTTCTCCTTGAAGCGAACCAACGATTAGATGATAATGCCCATCAACTTCTTTTATAATTGGTGTGCTATTGCCATTATTTGGTCTATTTGGAGGAGCAGTTGTTAGTTTACCGAGAGAATCGGTAACAAAAGTAAAAATTGGTGTATTGAGATTTCCACTATTTCTAAAATGCCATATATTACCATGTCTTGAACCTACGATGAGGTCTTGTTTGCCGTTTCGATTTAAATCTACTAGGTGAGGTGAGGCGAAGTCGCCAACGTCAATAATATCACCTGAACTGTTTGTTAACGGAGATGCCGTGAGTGAAAATGAGATGTCATTTCCCGAGCTAGTATTTGTAAAGTAATGTAGTCGTCCTTGCACATCACCAACTATCATATCTGGTTTTCCATTGTTGTTGAGGTCTGCAAAAGTTGGAGCTATTCCATTTCCAAGACTGTATTGACTCATATTTAAAAAATCATCATCAATTAATTTAAATTCAGGGGAATTTTCGGAACCAACATTTAAAAGAAGCATAAACTGTTGCTTATTTGGATTGTTAGCATCGTAGTACTTAAAATTAGAAATTATTAAATCTTCCAGGCCATCTTGATTTATATCGACAAAAACAGGTATAGCTCCTTCGCCAACATCAATCATGTCTTCTTGCATAAAGTTGGTTTTTTGAAATTGAAAATTTGGATTATTGTTTTCTCCAATGTTCTTATAAAACCAAACGCTTTCAAAGTTTTGAGCATTTAAAGTTTGATTAGGAGAGACAATCAAATCTTTTATTCCATCATTGTCCACATCTACATAAAATGCTCCTGGAAATTCAGGAAGGTTGACAGGAACATTGTATGAAGGAAATGTATTGTCTTGATCTACGGCACTTGCATTAGTCAAAGTTCCTCCATTTTTCAAAAGTGTAAGTGATTTGTAGTCCACATCTCCAATAATCAAATCAGTTAGTCCATTGTTATAGGCATCAAGAGGGCATAGTGTTGCTCCTTCATGTCTGTTACCACCTTGAACTGTCAAGTCATCAGGGTTAAATTCAGGATTTGGAACATTCCATTGACATGTGTCAAATAAGGATAATGAGTTTGACGCAAAAGCTTCACTAAACCAACCCCAACATTGATTTCTAAGTTCGAAGTCTAGACTGTCTGCATGCCCATATTTCTCCATACTCATGTTGCGATGATAATGAAGAGTTGTTCCCCATGAGCCAAAGGTCAAGATATCCATGTCTCCATCTCCATCAACGTCATAGAGTGCCGGGGTGTTAACAGAACTAACGAACAGATTGACATAATTATTAGTGTAAAGAGAATGAAGAGGAGCTCCTACAGGAGTGTTGGAAGGACGTATTAATTGGAAACTGATTTCTGAATTGTTCCCTGTGGTATTGCGATAAATTCTAATACCTCCAGGTTGATAGGTAAAAATATCTTTGTGTCCATCATTGTCATAATCGAACATTAACATCCAGTCGCGAACAGGCGGAAATAAATGGTCGAATTCATCGGTGTAAATGTAGTTCACATTGTTCCCTGTTTGCTTTACTAAAAATACAGAGATGGAGTTTCCGGAGCGGTCAAAAAAGATTAAGTCGTCAATACCGTCTAAATCAACATCAATTGAAGAAGCTTGAGTGGCGTTCATGCCTCCTGCCCAAGAATTTTTCCAAACAGAGGAGAACGAACTCGCTTCTATAGAATCAGGAGTTGATTTAAAAATTAAAGATTGGGTATTTGCCACCAGATATGTGAAACAAGCAAGTAGCAATATTGAAAACTTGGTCATAAAAACTAATTATTTTTCAAAATTACAATGTTTTAGTTACTTTAAAAAGTAACTTTGATTGATTATTTTCTAAATTAGATAAAAACTAACGAAAATCTTATTCACAGAAAATGATTTGATTAATACTTTGACTAAACGAAATAGCACGAAAGGTGTATTTTCACAGTTATTCTTTAAAGTTGTTGTATTTTTAACATGCAATCGTTTTTTATCCTTAAAAAAACAACCCTTATCATTTTCATTTCGTTAGATTGCGCAAATAATGAACGAATAGTTATTTTTGCTAAATATAGCTTGCTACTATGAAAAAAATTAAAATTTTTGTTTTAAAAACAATATTAACTATAAGTTTAATTATAGGTGTTTTATCAGAGCTCCACGCATCACATATTGCCGGAGGTTATATTAATTTTGAATGTACGGGAAATCCAAATGAATATACTATTCGTTTAACACTTTATCGTGACTGTAGTGGTGTAGCAGCTCCAACATCACCTTCTGATTATGCAGAAACTTTTCTCGGTTTACCATTAAATCCGCCAGAATTGATTTGGTCGAACGACTGCGGTTTACCGGCACCTTCCAATGGAACATGTGGTGGTGGTATTTTTGGTGGTGGATCTTCATGTTTCAGTTTGACTCAAGTTGGAAGTGGTAATGAAGTTTCTCAATTGTGTGATAGTCAAATTCAAAACAGTTCTTGTAACGGAGGTAACCTACCAGGGTACGAAGAGTATATTTATGAAGCAACGGCCGTTTTGCCTCCTTGTGATAGTTGGACTTTGACTTATAGACTTTGTTGTAGAAACCCAGCAACAAATGTGAATAATGCGGCGAATGCCGATTTCGTTGTTAGTTCATCTGTTAATACTAATTTACCAAACTGTAATAC
>SKGS01000017.1 GCA_007117355.1 Lishizhenia sp.
CTCTTTTTGAACTCATTTTTAGATAATTAATTCGTATTTATTATTGACCAACAACTACTTTGGCATAACGAATAACTTTTTCATTCAAATAATATCCTCTCTCTACTTCGTCCATAACTTTCCCTTTCTCTTCTTCCGTTGGAGCAGGAATATTAGTTATAGCTTCATGCAAGTCCATATCAAAAGCTTCTCCTTTGCAATTCATTGGTTTCAAGCCTTTTGATTGTAAAATATTTTTGAACTTATTATGTATTAATTGAAATCCTTCTTTCAGACCTTCAATATCTTCTGATTTTTCATTGGAAGCGATTGCTCTTTCAAAATCATCCAAAATTGGTAGCAAATCTTTAATTACTCCAGCACTGGCAGAGGAAATCAAGTCTGCTTTTTCTTTTATGGTTCGCTTTCTGAAGTTATCAAAATCAGAATATAAACGAAGGTATTTATCGTTTAACTCCTTAAATTTATCTTCAGTGCTCGGTTCTGCTGGTTTCGCTTCAACCTTCTCCTCTGCTTTTTCGTCAGACTTTTCTTCCACTTGTTGATCTTGAGTCTGCTGCTCCTCATTTTGAGCCTTTACTTCCTCTTGTTGATTTTTTTCCAACTCTTCCTCTTTATGTGCCATTTCGTTACATTTTAATCTGTGTTCGCTCATGCAAACATATTGCCAATTGAGCGAAACTGACATAATGTCTTAATTTATCAATAACTGGGAATATTATTGACATACTTTTATTCAAATCAACAGCACGTAAACGTTTAGTTTTCTCAAATAGAATCAACTTTTTAGACCCTATTCCTTCTCTATGGTTTATTGAATAGCCTCAGCTAAAATTTGTCCAAAACGCCAAACGTCTTCATAAGAATTATACAAAGGCGCAGGAGCAATTCGAATTACATTTGGTTCTCTCCAATCAGCCACTACACCTAATTCGCTCATTATATCAAAGAGTGCTTTTCCTTGACCATGTGCAAGAATAGAAAGTTGTGCGCCACGCTCATCAGGGTTTGAAGGCGTGATAATTTCGAACTCTGCTTTAGAACTAGCTTTAGATACTTCTTCAATAATAAACTCTAAATAAGCTGTTAAATCGTTTCTCTTTTTAGAAATTGCTTTCATGCCAACTTCATCAAAAATATCTAATGAAGCCAAATGTGCAGCCATACCTAGGATTGGTGCATTACTTAACTGCCAACCTTCAGCTCCCTCCATAGGCACAAAGCCTTTTTCCATTTTAAATCGGACATCTTTGTTGTGTCCCCACCAACCTGCGAAACGAGGTAGCGAAGCATCATTTGCGTGTCGTTCGTGTACGAACATACCAGATACTCCACCAGGGCTAGAGTTCATATATTTATAGGTACACCAAGCTGCGAAGTCAACCCCCCAATCGTGAAGATTTAACTCAACGTTTCCTGCGGCATGCGCTAAATCAAAACCTACAATTGCTCCGATTTTATGACCAGCTTCGGTAATGGTTTTCATATCGAACAACTGACCAGTGTAGTAATTCATTCCACCAATCATGATAAGCGAAATCTCATCTTTATTCCTTTCTATTGTAGTGAGAATATCTTCTAAACGAATGAGGTGCTCGCCAGCTCGTGGAGCAATTTCTATTATCGCATCATCGGGTTCATAACCGTGAAACTTTACTTGAGATTCTAATGCATATTGATCCGATGGAAAAGCTTTGGCCTCGCAAAGAATTTTATAACGCTTTTTCGTAGGACGATAAAAAGAAACCATTAACAAGTGTAGATTCGTTGTTAGTGAATGTGTTATCACAACTTCCTTATCTAAAGCACCAACAACTTTGGCCGCTTTAGAAGTTAACAATTCGTGGTAAGAAAACCAAGGGTTATTCGCATGAAAATGACCCTCAACACCCCATTTTGCCCAATCATCTAATTCTTTTTGAATGTAGGATTGTGTTCTTTTGGGTTGCAATCCTAGAGAATTACCAGTAAAATAAACTACCTCTTTTTCGTGAAAAGTAGGAAAATAAAATTCTTCTCTATACTTTCTTAACGGGTCGTTTTGGTCTTTTTCTTGTGCAAACGAAAGCTGGTTTTTGTATGTTGACATAATTGAAAATTTCTTTGTACAAAATTATAAAATTGATGCGAATAGAATTAAACTTATTAAATTCAATCGCGCAAATCTAATGCAGTAGATTAACGCATAACTTTTTCTAATAAAGCGTCTATTTTTTGGATTAATTCCTTTTGTTGTTCTTGTTCAAATCTAAGAATGTTCGCTTTTTCCAAGTTGTCTTTTTCTAACTCCGTTATTCTATCTTCTAATTTATCAAAGTTACTTTCTGCTTCTCTTTTCAGAATAATGACATTCATTGGTAAAACAGCATTGATATATGGGCTTCCTGCACCATTTAATTCTTCAAAAATTGGTAAATAACTCATTTGAGTTTCTACGTCTTGTTGTTTAAGCAAAGCAGTAAAGTTTCCAAGTACACCAATAGATTCGTAACCCGTTACATGGCCTTGAAGTAAGCTTTCTGTGAAATAGTCTAATTTATCTTTATTTCCGAAAGAAGCATAGATTTGAGCTATTTGAGCGCGAAGCACAGAAGAGCGTTCACTTTCCATTTGCTCAGCCATTTTTAAAGCTGTCTCTATATCTTTTTTAGTACCTTTAGTTAATCCACCTAATGCTCGGCTAATAACCATGTATGAACTATCCCCAACTATGGCATTTTCTAAAATCCCTCTTGTTTCATTCTCTGTTGGTCCAGAAAAATACTCATTGGCTAGAAAATTAATTGCAGCGGCTCTAACTCGCGAATTCTTATCAGTTGTAGCTAATTTAGAAGCTGCATGAAATACGTTTTCACTTTGTTTGCGCTTTAGTTTCCCTAACTTTCCAATTGCCAGTTGTCTGATGTACCAGAAATCATCTTCTAACGCATCTAAAATCAGGGTTGCACCAACCTCTGTTTTATCGCGTGAACCAAAAAGTATCCCTTCTTCTCTGTCTTTAAAAAGAGGAGCGTTATAAAATTGGTGCACATAAAATTCAGTAGGTTTTTTAAAGTTAATTGAACCTAATAAAACACGGTCTTCATCAACGATAATATTCTTTAATTCACCATTAACAGGGAATTCCCAAGTCTCCTTACTTTTATCAATGGTGATAGGATAAGAAGCTTTTCCTTTTTCATCAAAAATCGCAATTTTCATTGGTAACTTATACAGTGGTGCTTTTTCCAAATCTTGTTTTTGACTAATGGTCAAACGCACCACAGGATTAAGAGAATCAATTTCGTATTCTACTGATAGTTCAGGATGTCTAGAAGCAAAGAACCATTGGTTAAAAAACCAATTTAAGTCTTCTCCACTTACTTCTTCAAAAGCTAAACGCAAATGATGAATTTCTACAGGTTTAAAGGCGTGAGTTGTGAGGTAAAGTTTGGTAGCTTCAAAAAATGCTTCATCTCCAAGATACGTTCGAAGCATGTGTAAAATTCTCCCTCCTTTATTGTAAGAGTGAGCATCAAACATATCTTCTTTTTGTTCATAATCATACCAAATCATATCGTGATGACCCGATTGACCAGTACTTTGAAAATAACCTTTAGCTTCTTTTTCTGCGTAGTAATCTGCTTCATCACGACCTCTGTAATGTTCGTCCCACAAGTATTGAGAATAATTTGCAAATGACTCATTAAGTGGCAAGTTTGCCCAGCTTTCGCAAGTCACTAAATCACCAAACCAATGATGGAAAAGTTCATGCGCAATAATAGAGTGGTCGTTAGCGTCGAGTAGTTCGCGTCTTGTTTTATAAACAAAATCACCAAAAATAACAGCTCCAGTATTTTCCATTGCACCAGAAACATAATCACGCACAACCACTTGATGATATTTTTCCCAAGGGAATTCTACACCTAATAAATCAGAGAAATAGCGAATCATTTCAGGAGTAACTCCAAAAATATCTTTGGCATATTCTTCCCATTCTGGCTCTACATAATAATGAACGGGAATTTCTGTGCCATCTGGCTTTATGTATTTATCCTTAACTATTTTGAACTCACCAACGGCCATAGCTGCTAAGTAGGGAACGTGAGGCAATTCTTGTTTCCAATGGTCTGTTCTCATTGTTCCGTCTTCGCTGAAAGTAGAACCCATAAATTTACCATTAGACAAGGTAGCGTATTTATCATCTACCGTCATAAAGATTTCTTGCGTCATTTTCTGATTTGGACGGTCGATTGTAGGAAACCAAACGGAACTAGCCTCTGTTTCTCCTTGCGTCCAAATTTGAGGCATTTTGTTTGGGTCTTCGCCACGTGGATTGATGAAATACAAACCTTTATCACTTCTAATTGCGGCACTTCCTCCTTCTTCTTTCTCCTCTGGTTTGGCTGTATATTTTATAACAATAGTATATTCTTCGTCTTTTGAATATGTTCTATCTAATGCGATACGCAAAAACAAATTGTCATTATAAATGTAGTTTAATGGTTGGTCATTCATTGTTACAGCATGAATATCCATTGTTTTTGCATCTAAAATAATGCTGTCTGTTGGATAGAAATAGGGAGACGCTGTAATTTCTGCAACACCATTAAGTTGACTTTTTTCCCAATCAAAGCTTACATGTAAGGTGGTGTGAATTAAATCCGTCAAGATTGTTGCAGAAGGGTTGTAGTGCGGTCTGTGTTTAATTTCTTCAACTTCACGCTCTGATGCAACTCTTACCTCTTCCGCTACTGGCTCATTGGAGCTTTTTTTACTTACTTTGTTTGCATTTGTTCCGCAGCTTGCGATGGTAAATGTAATCGCAACTACAGTAATTAAATTCCAGAAATTCTTCATTCGTATAAAATTGGACTGCAAAAGTGCCCAAAAGTATTTCATTATCAAAATAAAGTTTTGTAAACGGTTCGTTTTTAAGGATTGGGTCGAAGTTAGAGTGTTTAAACTCGTAATTTCATTTTAGTAATCGATTTACGTTTGAATTGCTATTTAGAGTTCTTAATAATCTTATTTCAACTTTTGTTACACTCTTTGGCACATGGATATTCTAATTTTGTACTAGAATTAACGAAATTAACGATGGGAGCATTAACAAAAGAATTACAACGTCAAATAACGCCAGAAAGAGCTTTGGAGTTATTAAAAGAAGGTAATCAGCGATTTAGTTCAGATAAATGCATAAAGCGAAACCACATGGAATCGGTTTGTGAAACGGCTAATGAGCAAAACCCTTATGCGGTAATACTGAGTTGTATTGATTCACGAACGCCATCTTCTTTGGTTTTTGACTTGGGAATAGGTGATTTCTTCAGTATTCGTGTGGCAGGTAATGTGGTGAATGAAGACGTCCTTGGCTCTATGGAATATGCCTGTAAAGTCGTTGAATCAAAAATAATTCTAGTTTTAGGTCATTCAAAATGCGGCGCTGTGAGTTCGGCATGCAAACATGTCGAGATGGGGCATATTTCGCAATTATTGCATAAGATAGAACCTTCTGTTCAAAAAGTTGCCGAATGCGAATCTGATATTACGAGCGATGAAAGTGTTCAAAAAGTTGCCGAACTAAATGTTTTTGCCTCTATCGAGGAAATCCGGGCGAAAAGTCCAATTCTCAAAGAAATGGAAGAGAAAGGAGAAATCAAAATTGTTGGCGGAATGTACAACGTAGAAACAGGATTGGTTGATTTTTATGAGTAAGGAGTATGTTCGAAGATTTGCTATTCTTTTTTGTTCATTTTTTTAATTAATACGCTGCGGATAAGGACATGCATAAGGGACGTTTTTGATTTGGGGACGTTTTTCCTGTTTGTCTCGCACCAATGAGCGTAATAACTCTACCTTTGAAAAGTTTGTTTTTTATCTGATTTTCGATTGTTCTAGTTATCATGTTAACGAGGTATTTGTTTCAAAAACACAACTTTTTCGGAATAGAATCCAAAAATATATCAACTTTTTCGGAATTTAATCCGAAAATATCGTAACTTTTTTGGAAAAGGAAGAATGGAATGATGGTTAATTGATTTTTAAATGTGTCGCAATTCGCTTGGTTGAAATAGC
>SKGS01000243.1 GCA_007117355.1 Lishizhenia sp.
CCAGCAATTGCCATGTAGGCATCTCCAATCGTTTTGATTTTTTCTAAATGATAACGATCTACTATTTCATCAAACTTGGAGAAAAATGTAGCTAATCGTTTAATTAAATTTAGTGGTTTTTCCTCTTTAGCTATTTTTGAGAAAGCAACAAAATCTGTAAAAAGCACACAGGCTTTTTCATATCGTTTTGGCGTGTATGTGCCAGTTGCATTTAAATCAGCAAGTACCTTTTGTGGGAAAATATTGTTAAGCAGCTGGTTTATCCTTACATCTTTGAAATATAACGTCTTAAAAACTTCTATTTTGGCCTTAACTAAATTAGGATTAAAGGGGTAAGAGATAAAATCAACCGCCCCTTTTTTCATCCCTTTTATCAATTCTGATCCGCTGTATGAGTCATTACAAATGACAAGTTTATATGCTTGCTGTGAATTTTTATTTCTGCTCAGCTTGTTAAGTATAGCAAAGCTCTGTTTTCTATCAATTTCAATGTTTAAAAGAATGATTCCGATGGTTTGTTTTCGCAAAATAGCTTGTGCCTCTGCTTCGTTGTCACAAAAAATAAGATTATTTCCACCACCGGTTAAGATAACCCGAAGTCCTTCCCTGTTTGTTGTATCAGGGTCAATAATAAGAATATTGATAAAGCGTTCCACAGAGGAAATTTAATCAAAAACTATGGGAATTAAAATGATTATTTTCATTTATTTCTTCTAGCGTTTATAAACTCGCCAAACTCCAGCGCCATTTTGAGTGACTACAGATAGCAAGTAGCTCCCACTTGACAATCCTTCTAAATCTAATTGACTCTCTAATATCCCGGATTGTATCAATTGACCCTCAATGGAATACAAGGAGTAATTTTCATTTACTAATTCGGAGGGTAAGTTAATAATTCGATCTGTTGGGTTGGGATATATAGGGGCTACTCCGTCCATTATACTATTTTCAATTGATAGAAAAGGATTGTTTAAGCTATGTTGCGTAGTTAGTTCATCGTTTGGTCCAACTTTAACAGCAAGAATTGCAGAACCTAATGAAAGATTTGCTCTATCATCCGAAACGTAGCCAACAAATAGGTAGCCTCCATCATTCGTGCGAATAAGTTGATTGGATCTATCGTCGTTTATTCCACTAAAAGATTGAGAAGGTCCGACAAAATAAAGGTCTGTATGAAAACACATAAAAAACAAGTCCATTCCTCCAATAAATACGTTAAAATCAGGAGAATCAGATTCAACATTGAGATAAACTTGTCCAAAGCCTTTAACATCAATATGTGTAAAGTAGTCGTCGTCTGTGTAGTTAGAAAGCTCTTGTCCAATAACTTGACCTAATATATTCACTTTCAACATCCAAAAATCAAAATCATCTCTGCCTTCTCGAATGAATCCACCTGCAACATAAAAATGATTATCGTAAAAGTCTATGGCGTAAAATTCTCCTCTTCCATCGAATTCATCAAAGGTACGTTCCCATAAAATAGAGCCATCAATATGAAAAGCCAGTAATGTTGCATGGTCAACGCCATCCTTTTGTGTTACACTGGCTGTTGCGAAAGTACTATCGGTAAGTAAAACGATGTCGTAAGAAACATCGTCACCTTGTGTTTGTATTTTTTTTGTCCATAAGGTATCTCCAGCTAAATCTAATCGTAACATAAAAATATCTTTTCCTATGGAATTTGGGCCTTCCGATTCTCCAACTAAAATAAAACCATCATCATGCAGTTGTTTTGCGTCCCAAAGTCTTTCCCAATCAGAATTGCCATAGTATTTAGTATCAATAATTCCTCCATCTAAATCAGTTCGATAATAAGCAATGTCAAAATCACCATCTCCGTTGGGATTGCTGTTAGAATATCCAAGAACAACAAATCCTTCTTCGGGTAGGTAAAACACTCTTCTTCCAATGTCTGAACCATCCCCACCAAATGATGTGGTAGAAATACGATTTCCAACACTGTCAATTCGAAATAGAAAAGCTTGAGAAGTACCAGTTGAAAAAGAACTTGAACTTCCTGTAATTACGTATGATGAATCAGGAAGCTGAACAACCCCCTCGGCTCTGTCAAATGGACCAGCTGAATAGACGTTGTAAAAACTTGTTGCTCCTTGACTATTTAAGTTCTTTGGACACAAGAAAGTTATTGCTAAAAAAATGTATATCAAATGCTTCATCATAAACTCCAATTTAAGCGTAATACAGCTGATCGGCCAAAGGCACTACTCAAAAAACTACCTGTTAAATCTTCGGTTCCGGCATAAATAGCTAGTTTATTCATTTGATAACCTGCATAAATACCCCCGCGAAAGTTACCATATCCACCATAAGAAATATTCCCTCCTAAATGGAAGTTGTTCGAGATAGCATATTGTCCACCGAAATATGCCATGGGTCGGAAAATAGCATTAATATATGCTCTAACACCGAAGAAATATTGTAGCTGCTTATCGCTCATTCCATCAACTATTTTTCCAACTTGAACAAAACCAGGTAAAGCTACCCATCTTCCTGAGCTTATCTCATTAAAATTCAAAGAGTCTTTAATCTCTTCAATAAAAGAGGCTCCATTATCTTCAAAAAGATTTGGAATTTCATTAAGAAGAATACCTTCGTACCTGTAACCTCCAAGCATATCCGTTCGATTTATTTGGTCGAAATATGCAGCACCAATGTTTCTAGCTGTTAATTGAACAAAGCCTTCAAAGAGCCCTTCATTGGTAATGGGTAGGTAATAGTCAATATCTAATCCTACACCAATTCCAGGAGTTGCATCGGAAACCAATTGATCAAAAATAACATCTGCTACAATATCTGTAAAGCCAGTTTCAGTATTTGTTCGTATAGTGGTATTTCCTGAGTTTAACTTGAAATAATCGTGAACTAAAATTGCATTTAAAGAAATAGACGATTTTGTTTTTTTGGAATAAACCCCGACACCAAATTTGGAAAAATGCATTAAGAAACTTTGTAAGTTGGAAAGTCTTATTGGTTCATCTAAATATTTTTGATTCCCATACATTGCTAACCCGAATAAGTCTTTTGGATAATTTGCTCCAAATTGCACCGTGCTCCCACCTCTTAGCATCCAAGCTAATTTATCACTCCCACGAAGTGTGTCATGATAGTAGCTAAGCTCTCCTGTGATTTCTCCACCAACTGACTGAAAGGAATCATGGTTCTCAAAAGAATTGTCTTTTATTTCATCAGTAATTTCTCCACCAAAAATAAACTTCCCTGTAAAGTCATTTCTTAATGAGGCACTATGATGAAAAGCACTACCGTGGAATTCAATTCGTGAGTTGTTTTCAAGCGTGTCATAGTTAAGAGGCAAGAGAGATTGCGCTGAAACGCTTAATACTAAAAAATATAAAAGTAAAAAACACAGTATTTTCATCATAATTTGGTATTGAGTTTAAATTGTGTTTTTAACGATAATTTAAGTTCATCTTTTTCGTAGAGTTGATTACCATCCAATGTTGAACTATTCACAATAACCTTCAGTATAAAACTTTTGACATTAGGAAGATGAGAAATTTGATCATCAGTTAAATTTAATATAACTTCATCTAAAACTTCGTCATGCATAAACTCTGATAGGTTGAAAGTTGCTGGAGAGATTCCATCTTGAGAAGAGACTAAAAATAATTCATTTTTGGCTTCATCTAAAGCGATCATTTCTACTCTTGCCCCAAAAGGAAAACTATTTATTGAACTTAAGACCAGACCACCCGATTGAATTCGAAATGCATTTTCTTGTTCAGCAAAATTAGTTTCGATGGTATCAATGTAGCGGAGTTTGTCGATGGATAAATTCAACGGGATGTCTGTCTCTAGTTGGAGTCCCAGTCTGCTATTTGGAAATATTTCATCTGTTCCACTTGAAACATTACCCCAAGGATTAAGGTGAACTGCATATCCTATGTTAAATTGATATGGTAAATTTTCTATGAAAGGCTGAATATTTGTATTGTCATTATTCAGGTCGAGTGTATATTGAAACGGATTAAGGTTTTCCCATGAACCTTGTGCTGGATTTACTAAAAAGGATTCATTAAAATCAGGATGGTTTAAAGCAACTAATTCATTGTTTTTGTTTAAACCTTCTACTTTAGAAACTATTCCTGAACCTTTCACTTTAACTCCATTTGAAAAAATAAGTTTAACAGAAGCAGATTCCATTTGGAATAGTTCTGCATCTATTTTTGAAAGTGCTTCAACATCAACATTAGCCGTATCAGAAATGGTAGTTGAACCAAAGTAGCCTTTTGCATGACTAGGCAATAAATCTTTAAATTCAACTCTGAAAATAGCTGCATCTTGGCTAGTAACATTAACAGAAGGACCATTAGGGTCTGTTGCAACTGTCATTCTTGATTGAATAGTATTGTAAAAATTACCCGAAGCACCAGTTAAATCTACAGCATGTTCAGAAAGATCAATGGTGAAAGATTTTTGAGTTGGAACACCACCTACTGCTGCAGGGACTTCTTCTGTTCGTGTAAAGGTTTGTCCATCTTTTGTTACACCAGGCAATTGAACAGTAAAAATAGTTTTAGTTGCTATTGGATTAATAACTGTAACCTCTGCTACTCCTCTTTTGATATATGTTGAAGTCAAAGCGGCACCACCAAAACCAAATTCATGTTCTTTAATTTCGTCTATGTAATTTGTCCCAGGTGGAATAGTTATTTGACTCACTGAAATTGTGAAATCTTGCTCAATGATAGTATCAGGTAAACTGACTAAAGAAAATAAATCAAAGTCTATTAACTCTCTATTCAATGTTAACCGAAGCGCCCCATTGCTTCCTACTGAGATAGTTGAATCGTTTATCCAATCAGCAATTCGTACAGTGTCTCTTAATAAAGGAAACTCCCAGTTGGTGTTCCAAGATGTTGATTCTTTTTTACATGCCATTAACACCAAAAGAGAACCAACAAAAAGCAAAATAGATATGCGCATAATAGTTTTATGTTGAATACAAAAATAAGGATGTATTTAACAATCACAAAGAATTCAATTATTCAAAGCGATGAATTGATTGAGATAAGTCTATAGATCGGGTAAAACGGAATGTGAATTGTTCGAATTTTTTTCAATTAGAGTTGACCCTGATTATACAAATGGCGCACGATTTTTTGTGGAATTACCCTTATAGACGTTATTTATATTGGTGTTATGTATATCAAAACGTTTTCATTTTGTAATAAAACAAGGGGTCTTTTTCATTTTTTTTGTAACAAAACAAGGGGTGTTTTTGTGAAATATTGTAACAAAACAAAGGATGTTTATTATGCTTTGGTTGTAAAATAGTCCAAATAACTATTTAATTTCGTTGCTAGATAATAGGGTAAATTCATTAATTTGTAAGCTTTTTCTTCAGGAGTCTTTTGGTCTTGAATAGAAAATTGTCCTCCAAATATACGCACGGCATAATGATGGTCGCAACGGTTAATGAACTGATGCAATGATTTTAAGCTTCCAGTTGTTCCTGATTTTATTTCAATGGGTATAAGTAGGTCTTTATGTCGAACGATTAAATCCACTTCAGCGGAAGATTGTGTTTTGTCTCTTACCCAAAAATCGGGTTTGTACGATTCTAGACTATTAATTGAAGTGATTTCTTGATAAACAACTTGAGGAATCAAAGCTCCTTTGTAGGCATCACTTAAATCATCTAAATGAAGTAAATCCCCTTGTACTTTGCGCACATGATTAACGATTCCGATATCTAAGAATTGAATTCGTGGTGATTTCTTGAAATCTTTTTGAATCGGGGGTGTTAAAGAAGTTGTTGGATACAATAAACGAATTAATCCAGCAGCATCTAAACTTCTAAACGCCTCAGCTACTTCTCTGGAACGATAATTGGAATTTCCGAAATTTTGAAACTTGATTCGTTCATCAAAATAGAAAGGTGCTACGTCTATAATATGTCGGATGATCCGCTTTTCATTACTGTTGGAAGCATATTTTTCTATATCCGTTCGATAGGTTTGCCAAATACTTTGATAAATTGCATTGACACGACGCATATCAC
>SKGS01000155.1 GCA_007117355.1 Lishizhenia sp.
CAGTAGAAGATTGGACATTACAACCAGGAAATATTTTAGGTTCTGGAACAACCACAACTATTTCAGATTTAGCAGCCGATGCGACTTATAACTTTATTGTTACCGAAACAGAAACAGGATGTAGTTCTAACGCTAGTGCTGATGTTGAAATAGAAGCCGTTCCGGGTGCGCCAACCGCCCCAACTGTAGTTTCGATTACCCAACCCTCATGCGATGAACCAACAGGAAGTGTTGAACTTGGTGGTTTACCAGTAGAAGATTGGACATTACAACCCGGAAATATTTCAGGTTCTGGAACAACTACTACTATCTCGGATTTAGCAGCCGATGCAACTTATAACTTTACTGTTACCGAAACAGCAACAGGATGTAGTTCTAACGCTAGTGCTGATGTTGAAATAGAGGAAGCGATTGTAAGTTTACCACTGCCAGAAGTGAGTTCACAAGACATAACTTCTTGTACTAATGCTAATGGTGAAATAACCGTAACAAGTCCTTTAGGTAACGATTTAGAGTTTAGCATTGATGGAGGAAACTCGTATCAATCCTCTAATGTGTTTAGTTCACTAGATGCTGGTGAATACCAAGTTAAAGCTAGAAACATAGACAACGAATGTGAATCAGAGGTATTGACTGTAACACTTTCTGAAAATATAGATGTGCCCAATCAGCCTACTTTAGAAATATCACAACTAATCACATGTCAAAATCCTACAGGAAGTATTACCGTTATTTTTCCAACTGGGGCAAACCTTGAGTATTCATTAGATGGAGCAGCAGCACAAGCATCAAATATTTTTTCAGGTCTTTCACCTGGAACCTATGAGGTGAAGGTAATTGACATAGAAACAAATTGTACTTCCTCATCTTCTACTATTACTGTAGAAGACAGTCCTGATAGTCCAGAAATAACAGTGGAATCAGTAGAAGATGTCACCTGTTTTGGTGATGATGATGGTAGTATAACAATTTCTATATCAGGAGGTGAACAACCATATGAAATAACTTGGAACACTGCAAACGGAATAGGTGAATCGGCAAATGGAATGTCTAGCGGAAGTTATCAAGTAACGGTTGAGGATGCTAATGGATGTTCATCAACTGAAACTATTTCGATTAGTTCTCCAGCACAGTTGGTCTTAACCGCAGAGATAGAAGATGAAAGATGTGGAAATACTAATGGAAGTATGCAAGTAACAGCATCAGGAGGAGTTGCACCGTACAGTTATTCATGGGAATCAGGAGAACAGGGAGATAATTTGGATGGCTTGTCCCAAGGCACTTATGAAGTAACCATGGAGGATGCCAATGGATGTAGTATTTCTGCGACCTATCAAGTGGAAGACAATGACGAAATTAACGTTACTATTTTTGCAGATAACACTAACATTCTTCAAGGAGAAAGTTCGCAGTTAAATGTTGCAATTACTCCTGCATCGCCGGGTAGTACTTATGTTTGGCAGCCAAGTGCAGGCCTCAGTTGTTCGGACTGTTCAAACCCTATTGCCTCTCCTGTTACAACAACAACTTATACTGTTACCGTTTCTACTCCTGATGGTTGTCAAGCAAGTGAGACGATAGTCATATTTGTTGAAGATGCATGTCCAGAATTATTTATCCCCACTAAGTTCTCTCCCAATGGTGATGGAATAAATGATTTGTTTTGTGTTTATGGAGGCTGTATTACCCAATTTGACTTAATGATCTTTAACCGTTGGGGGGAGTTAGTTTACAAAACATCTAATCATGAGGAATGTTGGGATGGAACATTTAACGGTAGAGCGTTAAACTCCGGAGCCTTTGTTTACAAGATGAAAGCCCGCATCAACGGGGAAGAGGTGGAACAATCAGGAGCAATAACATTAGTAAGATAAAAACTTGTAAGACATGAAAAAAACAAATATTATTACTTTAGTTCTATTTCTTTTCACAATGCATATTGCTTTTTGTCAAGATATTCATTTCTCACAACCTGAATATTCTCCACTTCAACTAAACCCTGCATTAACTGGGTTTGATGGAGGAATGCGAGCAACGGTTAATTATCGTTCTCAATGGGGAAGTGTAGCAACACCCTATACAACTTCTGCGGCATCATTTGATATGAGGTTACCAGGAGACCCACCACAGCAATCGGGCTTTTTAGCCTTTGGGTTAGGATTTTACAATGATCAAGCAGGGGATGACCGTGTAGCTTCTAATTCCTTGAAATTAAATGTTGCTTATCATGTGTTTTTAGATAAGGAACAAAAACTAAGCGCTGGAATTGCAGCTGGATTAGGTCAACGCAACTTAAAAGATCAAGGAACTTGGGGAACGCAATATACAGGAATGGCATTTGACCCATTAGCCCCAACAATGGAAAATATAGGAAACCCTCAATTCTCTTTTTTTGATACAGGAGGGGGCATTGTTTACGGTTATGAACAAAACAATAGAAAACGCACCTTCAACAATGCTGTAAATATAGGAGTTGCACTCTATCATTGGAATAGACCAAATTATTCATTTTTCAATACAGCTAAAGAGCGGTTGTTTATGAGAACTTCAATTTTTGCAAATGGTGTAATTAGACTTGGAACATTAGATTTCACAATAGAACCAGGTATTTATTTTCATAGTCAAGCGGTCATGAGAGAGTTTTTAATTGGGGGATATGCTCGTTACATTTTCGATGAAGAATTCCAAGGTGCGGCCAATAAAGGCTCTTCTATTGCTATTGGTCTATTTAATAGAAATAATGATGCCGTAATTGCAAAATTCTTATTAGGCTTTTCTGGGGTTAATATTGGGTTGTCTTATGATTTTAATACAAGTGAACTAGCTAACATGTCAAACGGAAGAGGTGGAACGGAGTTGTTTTTACAATGGGTAATAAATAATTCTTCTAAAACTAAATCCAGAACAAGGATATAAAAGATGATTTTCTTTATTTTACTTTTCTAATGTTTAGTTTGATATATTGTTAAGTTATTTTAAGAAGTTAGCCTGTTCCAGATATAGCCATTGCTGAAAATAGATTTTATCTCTAATCATTCCTTTTTTTCTTTGTAAATTAAAGCACATTTAATGCTTATATTTGTTCTCCTTTATTTAAAGAAGGAAAAACGCAATATTTGTAAGGTTTAATCATGGATAATTCAGAAATTAAAAAGAAAGGAATAGCTATTTTAGGGTCAACTGGTTCTATCGGAACACAGGCACTTGATGTAATTGAGGCATATCCAGATTATTTTGAATTAGAAGTGTTAACTGCGCACGCTAATGCGGACTTACTTATTAAACAAGCTATAAAATATCAGCCAAATACGGTTGTCATCGGAAGTGAAGTGCACTATCAAAAAGTAAAAGATCAACTTTGGAATCACGATATTCATGTATATTGTGGCGAAGATGCTTTAGCGCAGGTGGTAGAAGCTGATACTATTGATGTAGTATTAACAGCTTTAGTTGGCTATGCAGGTTTGAGGCCTACACTTTCTGCCATTCGAGCGAAAAAAGATATTGCATTAGCCAATAAAGAAACGCTTGTTGTCGCTGGCGAATTGGTTACAAATGAAGCGATAAAAAACGGAGTTAATATTTACCCTGTTGATTCAGAACATTCGGCTATTTTTCAATGTATTGTAGGTGAGTTTCACAACAAGATAGAAAAAATTTACCTTACTGCTTCAGGTGGGCCATTTAGAGGTAAATCGAGAGAAGATTTAATAGATGTTCAACCAGCAGCAGCTTTAAAACACCCTAACTGGGATATGGGAGCAAAAATCACTATTGACTCTGCTACCCTGATGAATAAAGGACTAGAAGTTATTGAAGCAAAATGGCTGTTTGGATTAAGCCCATCACAGATTGATGTAATTGTTCATCCTCAATCCATAATTCATTCTATTGTTCAGTTTGAAGATGGAAGCATGAAAGCTCAAATGGGATTGCCGGATATGAAACTACCGATTCAATTCGCACTTACTTATCCCGACAGATTTAAAACGAACTTTCCAAGGTTTAATTTTATGGATTATCCATCCTTAACTTTTGAGCAACCAGACCGCAATACATTTGGGAATTTAGACTTAGCATTCGAAGCCATGGAAAAAGGTGGTACAGCTGCCTGTGCACTGAATGCCGCTAATGAAGTTTCTGTAGAGGCATTTCTAAAAAACAAAATTGGTTTTCTGCAAATAGCCGAGATAAATGCAACTATTATGAGGGACTGTGAATTTATTCCTACTCCAATCTATAATGATTTTGTAAATACGGATAAGTTAGCAAGAAAGCTTGCTACCGATTTAATCTAATATCGGTTAAATTTTTTAAAAGACCACTCCCACAGCGTTTTACACCAATCACTCAATGAGTTTTTTTTATAACTGAAAATGGCTTATTTTTAACGGTGTAAACTTTTGGCTTATGGAAAAATCTTTTATTCTCTTCTTTTTAGCGTTTGTTTTTCTTCTTAATGTCCAAGCGCAAAGTTTTCAGAAGATCTTAAACAACAATGAGGTAAAGCTAACAGTAAATCCATCAGGAGTTTTATTCAATTCTCAAATGAATAATGCACCGCAATACGAAGTGCCAGCTGATAGCGGAAATCATCTGCTCTATTTTTCCAATTTTTGGTTTATGGGAAAAACGAATGACGATAAGCTAAAATCGTCTATCAATTTGGATAATTATATTTCAGAAACAGCTCATTTTAGAGGTCCTTATTCTTCTACTAATAGCTACAACGAACCGGATTACCTCTCAAAATACGCAAAAAACCAGTGGCAATGCTCTCAAGAGGAAGTCGCGTTTCATATTGATAATTTTCAACACCCCAACTATCAAATGCCTGAAAGCATTGCTACTTGGCCCGGTAATGGAGATACAACCTTGGGTGTCTCATACCAATTAGCACCTTTTGTTGACCTAAATGATAATGGCATTTACGAACCTGAATTAGGAGAGTACCCTTGCTTTAAAGGAGATGAAGCTGTTTATACTATTTTAAATGATAATACACGAAATCATGACTTGACTGGAGAGCGAGGAATGGGACTGGAGCTGCATTTGATGGTGTATCAACTAAATAATGGCGATTATATTGATTCCACCACCTTTGTGGATGTCACAGTGTATAATCGTGGCTCTGCAGATTACCCTGAATTTAGAAGCGCTTTTTTCATTGATGGGGATGTTGGCTTTGCGTTTGATGACTATTTAGGTTCGCACGAAGAAACCAATACGCTTTATTTTTATAATTCCACTAACAATGATAATCATTATGGGGAAAACCCTCCAGCTGTTGGAATAACCACATTAAACCATGAAGCGTATGCAATAAATGTTTTCACTTATTCAGGCATGTTCTTACCAATGTTAACACCGATCAATTTCTGGCATTGTATAAATGGTTTACATCGTGATGGCTTCCCAATTCATGTAGGTGGCTCTGGAGTCCACGACCATCCTGATGCTAGTAATATTACTACAAATTTCATTTATCACGGAGAACCTTGGAGTGGCAATGGCTGGTCTGAAGTGAACATCGATGGAAACGGAAAAAGGAATCCACCCGATGAAGACAAAAGAGGTTATATCGCAACAAATCCCATCAGCTTGATGGCTGGTGAAAAGTTCACATACGCTTATGCTGTTGTTACCAGTAGAAAAGGTGATTACTTAGAAAATACAAAAGGGGTGGTTGATTTGGCTCAAAAAGTAAAAGAGTTTTACAATGAAACTATTTTGGGTGATTGCAGAAGAGAAGCAACAGGGATTCAAGCCGATATTATTAAAATTGATGAAATAGACCCGTTTTTGTATTTTGAAATAACACGTCTAGATGGAGAAGGAAATATGTTTCAAGACTTGGAATTAACCGAAGAAACAGTTTCAACTATTTTGCAGGATGGGTTTGCCGAGCAACCAACTTACCAGAGAGCTAAAGGACCTATTTCCATTGAGATAGCCGACACAGGAAATCATGCTACAGGCTATTTCATGCTTTGGTTTAACGATTTTAGTGAGCAACTAGAAA
>SKGS01000104.1 GCA_007117355.1 Lishizhenia sp.
TAGACTTTTTTGTTGAAGCCTGTCCTGAGCATAGCCGAAGGATTTTTGGCAATGAACCGAACGAAGTGAGCTCATAAGCACCTTTGAAAAACTTTTAAGGCGAATAAAAAAAGTAAAAAAGTAAATATTAGAAAAAACATAATTGTATCAATAGCAATTTTTCATAGGGAAAGTAAATAATGAAATAAAATGTGAAAGAAGTACATACGTTCTTAATTAATTTAGAATTACGAATTGACATACTTATTCAAAAAATAGTTAGCTTTGAAATCTAAAAATACAGCGAAATAAATCAAATATGGGAAGAGCTTTTGAATACCGAAGAGCAGCGAAAGAAAAACGTTGGGACAAAATGTCTAAATTGTTTCCAAAATTAGCGAAAGCTATCACTATGGCAGCAAAAGAAGGAGGTGAAGATCCAGCTATGAACGCAACTTTGAGAACAGCTATACAAAATGCGAAAGCACAAAATATGCCTAAAGATAATATTGAAAAGGCTATTAAACGTGCAAGTGCAAAGGATGTTGAAAATTATGTAGAGGTATTTTATGAAGGAAAAGGACCTTATGGTGTTCTGGTTTTTGTGGAATGTGCAACGGATAATACCACACGAACAGTTGCCAACGTAAAGTCTTATTTCAACAAAGCTGGTGGTTCTGTTGTGCCAAATGGCTCGTTGGAATTTATGTTTAACCGTAAAGCGGTGTTTACCATTGAGCAAACAGAAGGGTTGGACACTGAAGAGCTTGAGCTAGAATTAATTGATGCTGGATTAGAAGAAATTGAAACAACAGAAGATGGAAATATTGTAATCTTTGGCGATTATACGAGCTTTGGTTCGCTACAAACAGCATTAGAAGAAAGAAATATTGAAGTAGCAAAAGCAAATTTGCAACGTATTCCAACTTCACCAGTAGAATTTACAGATGAACAACTAACGGATATTGAAAAAATGTTGGATAAAATCGAAGATGATGATGATATTCAGCAAGTTTTTACAAATATTGCTTAAATAAAATTTATTTTGAGAATTAGTTTTACCATCAAATCGATACTGCTTTTCTTGTTGATTTCAACGAGCAACTGTACAATTTCTCAAAAGCAAATTGCAGAGTTTTCCAAAAACTTAAATGAGACATCTGCATTGACTTGTCTGCCAGATGGTAAATTTATCACCTTGAATGATTCAGGAAACGAAAGTTACTTGTTCGTTTTTAATCTTGAGGGAAAAGTGGTACACAAATGCTTGATTGAAAATGCTCCAAATGTGGATTGGGAAGCTATGGCGTTTGATGGAGATAACCGACTGTTTATTGGTGATATTGGCAACAATAAAAACAATAGAAAAAACCTTGCGATTTATGAAGTAGTGCTGGACAAAGTACTGAATGAAAATAGCACAACTGCTAAGAAATTTTCTTTTTCCTATCCTGATCAAAAAGCATTCCCGCCTGAAAAACCAGAGCTTTATTATGATGCAGAAGGAATGGTTTATAAAAACGATAGCATTTTTATTTTTACTAAAAACAGAACAGTGCCTTTCGATGGAGTGGTAAAAGTTTATGCCGTACCACTTTTAGAAACAGCAACCGAGGCAATTCCTTATCCTGATTTGAATTTGCCTGCTACAAGTTGGTTAGAAGATTCTGTAACGGATGCTTTTTTGGATGGGAATCGTATTTTTTTGCTGACTTACAGTAAAATTTATGTTTTTGAATGGTTACAAAATGGTAAATGGAAAAAATTAGATGAACTAGAGTTTGATGGTGCGTCTCAAAAAGAAGGTATCTGTTTTCAGAATGAAACAATTTACATTACAGCAGAAAAATCCATTTTAGGGAAGGCCTCACTGTATAAGATTCCGTATGCTAAATGATTGATTTTTCAAAAATACAAGCTGTAATTTTCGACATGGACGGTGTGTTAATCAATTCCGAACCCATGTGGAAGAAAGTAGAAACAGCAGTTTTTGCCTCAGTTGGTATTGATTTTGAGGCCGTTGGTGGAGAAAAAACGGTTGGACTTCGCATTGATGAGGTGATTGATTACTGGTTTGGGCTTTACCCGTGGAAAAATAAGACTAAACAAGAGGTGGTGGATGAAATTTTAGTTCAAATGGAACATGAAATTTTAAACCGTGGAGAAGAGATGACTGGCGTAACGGAGGCCTTACAATTTTTTAAATCTAAATCGTTGAAAATCGGCTTAGCTAGCTCTTCTTTCGAAAGGTTAATCCATGCAACATTAACTCGGTTAGGCTTGTCCTCCTATTTTGATGTTGTACTGTCAGCAGAACACTTAGATTACGGTAAGCCGCATCCGTCAATTTATCTGGAAGCAGCAAATCAACTAGAAGTTGATCCACTAAATTGTTTGGTAATTGAAGACTCGTTAAATGGTGTTATAGCAGGAAAAGCTGCCAAAATGAACGTTGTAGCAATCCCCGACGGAACTCATTCACCAAATCCCAAACTAGTCCTAGCCGATTTACAACTAGATTCTTTGTTAGAGTTAATCCGATTTATTGATGAATCTAATTGTTAAAAGATATTAGATTGATAATACATTGATTATTAAATTGAAGGCTTCATCTTTAAATTACCTCCAATAGCTCTTAAAACTTTTAAAATTGTGTCAAACTGTGGTTTTGCATTTTCAGCTAACGCTTTGTATAAACTTGGTCGGCTCATACCCGTTTGTTCTGCAATCTTGGACATACCAATGGCTTTAGCAATGTGCCCCAATGCCACTTGAATATCTTTTGAGTCTCCCTCTTCAAGTACCGTATTTAGATATTGATTAATCATTTCTTCGTCATCTAAATATTCTGCTATATCAAATTTACTTGCTTTCATAATTCCTGTTTTTATAGTTATCCCAAATTTTCTTGGCTTTATCTATGTCCTTTTCTTGCGAACTTTTATCCCCTCCTATTAATATAAAATCAACTGTTTTTCAATAATTTTGTAGTAAATCCTGTAGCCTTTTCCATGAGGAATTCTCATCTCAGTTATTCCATGACTGACGGGTTTTACGTCTCCTAAATTTCCTGATTCAACTCGCTGAAGACGGAATAATATTTTAGCTCTAGCGGTTTTGTCTCTCAATTTCTTTAGCCACTTGTCGAATTCGATTGTTTTTTCAATTAAATACACATACAAATGTATTCACTTAGATACATTTTTTGCAAATTTTAAGCAATATTATTTTCAGAGCTAGGCTTTTTTACACTTGTACGTAGCCATTTTGAGTCTTTTTCTTTTTTAGAAAATTTGTGGTGTAATTCTAAGAAAATGCTGAGCTCATAATGAAACAACAACATTACAACCTTAAAAAAGCCCCAAAAATGGAGCTTTTCTCGCAGTGACCCCGGAGGGATTCTAACCCCCAACCGCTGGAGCCGAAATCCAGTGCTCTATACAGTTGAGCTACGGAGCCAATTAAAAGGGATGACAAAAGTATGAAATTATACTATTTTAAACTGTTTTTAAATGAGCAAAAATATTTTTTAATATTGCTTGTGTTAAACTTTGAAAAAGATGTCGAACTATATTTTCAGCTAATTGCATTCGATTTTAGTATATATCATATTTCA
Source organism: Lishizhenia sp. (assembly GCA_007117355.1). Lineage (GTDB taxonomy): Bacteria > Bacteroidota > Bacteroidia > Flavobacteriales_D > Crocinitomicaceae > CSBr16-161. The sequence continues at coordinate 3,596 of SKGS01000104.1, forward strand.
TAGAGTTTTATATCTTTACAAAAAAAATACTACTATGAATTTTTCAAGCGCAACGAAATTATTTCTTGTAACCATTTTGTTTGTCCTTTTCAATGCTTGTGGCAAGTATGAAGAAGGTCCTGGTTTTTCTCTTCGAACTAAAAAAGCACGGCTGGTAGGCAAATGGATTCCAGTAAAGTTTATAAATGAGTCGGGTTCGCAAGCAGCGGGCGATAACGAGGCAACTCATGAGTTTACAAACGACAATACCTACATCATTTCTGGTGAATTGGGTACATCAACAGGTACATGGGAATTTATAAATAATAAGGCCAGTGTTAGAACAAAGTACGAAGCTTTCTTGATTGGTGAAGTTGTCAATGATTGGGAAATAGTTCGTTTGACTAACTCTGAATTATGGGTGCGTAACGCTCAAGGACTTCAAATAAACTTAGAACCAATTTAGTCTGAGTTAGGTTACAAAAACTTGTTAGAGAAATACTAAATTGATTTTTCCTTTCGTCTTATATTTCAAACATCTCTGAAGCAATATAATCAGCGATTAGTTTTCCTTGCTCTGTTAATTTTAAAATTTCTCCTTCCACTATCACGGATTGACTTTTAACAAACTCATTTACCTTTTTGTGAAATGAAGACGACAGCGGAATGATGGAGTTAAGGTAAATTAAGTCAACACCCCAAATTGTTCTTAACCCTGTCAATAGGTACTCATTAAACTGATCTTTTTTAGAAAGTTCTTCCAGTTCAAAATAGTTTTGATTATTTCGAATTGCATCAATATATTTTGAGTTATTTGAAATATTCCACTGCCTTGAGTTTGTGTTAAATGAGTGCGCCGAAGGACCAACACCAAGATACGGCTTCCCTTTCCAGTAATTACTGTTGTGAACAGCATACTTTTTCGCTTTGGCAAAATTGGAAATTTCATATTGCTCGTAACCATTGTTCTTTAATGTATGTACGAGTTCAGTAAATTGTTCTGTTTGCTGTTCGTCGTTAGCTGGAGTTATTTTTTGTTTGTTAACCCAACTTGCTAATACCGTTTTTTCTTCAATTGTTAGACAATAAGCCGAAATATGGTCGGGCTGAAATCGAAGTGCTTCATTAATATTAAACCTAAGTTCATCAAGCGTAGAAGAAGGGAGGCCATAAATTAAATCAAGGGAAATGGAAAAACCAAATTCATTGGCTAATGTTAGAGCATTTACAGCGTCTTTTGTTGTATGCGCTCGATTCATCCAGTCCATATCTTTTTGAAAAAATGACTGAACACCAATACTCAAGCGATTTATGCCAGCATTTTTCCATAGCACACATTTTTCCTTTGTTATATCATCAGGGTTCGCTTCAAGCGTAATTTCCGCAGATGGTGAAATAGTGTAATGTTGGGTAATCGTTTTAAGGATTAGACCCAACTCCTCTTTGCTTAGTAAAGAGGGGGTTCCTCCTCCAAAGTAAATACTTTCTAACGCTGTTGACGGTAAATAATCTTTGCGCTGAGCGAGTTCAATGGTAAGACAGTCAATTAAGTCTCTTCTATACTTTTCGAAAGTTGTACTAAAGTGAAAATCACAATAGGTACATGCTTTCTTACAAAATGGAATATGAATGTAAATACCAGCCATTTATTTTTCTACATCCTCAGAGTCTGTTTGTTGGCCTTCTTTGTGAAATTTCCAAAAACTAGTAATGATGAGGTAAGTCATTAAAGGAAGAACGATAATGGATAATTTATTGTACTCCCAAGCTGTTGCAAAATTGAAATGTAATAAATGTTGAACACCTCTTGTCATTCCGCAACCGTAGCACTCGGTATTAAACAAAACTACTGAAAGGCAAAGTGAATCACCTTCATCAAAAAAGTCAGCAGGTAAAAATAAAAGCACAATACCTATGATTAGAATACCTGCATACATCAAGTAACCTAATCTCCGTTTGGTTTTTGGATTAAGCTTTAGCATCTATTTTCGTTCAAACTGAATAAATAATGATTCTCCTTTGTGCAGCCTTCCTGTTAATGAAATCAAAGCACCACTATTATTTCCAGAGGTTTGAATTTCCATGTCCACCGTGTTTGGCGGAGTTGTACCTTCATTCAGTGCCAAGATTTTCACTCGGCAAGTTTTATCTTTACAAGGAATAACCACTTTTTGTTTTTCGTTTTTAATTTCCAAGTCACGTTCCACAAGGACATCGTTGCAAAAGATAGAAACACGGTCTTTATCCTCTTGAAATTTATCCATAAGAAAAAGGGTAATCTCATCATTCTTGCCAATCGGAATTTTTAGCTCTTCGTCATTTTTTAGAACGGTTTTATCTTCTCTGGCTAATTCCATCCATTCACCAATAACGTTCTTTTTACTATCTGTTGAATCTAATTCCGCTAGCTTTTCATCAAAAA
>SKGS01000230.1 GCA_007117355.1 Lishizhenia sp.
CCACATCCACCTGTTAAAGAAATTTGGAAATCAAAACTACCAGATTGTGTTGGTGCGCCTGAGATAATCAATTCATTATTATTCCAGACTCCAACTACACCATTTGGTAAACCAGAAACCGTGGCTCCTGTTGCACCAACTGTTGTATATGTAATATTATCAATCGATTCATTAACGCAAACGCTTTGATTGGTTGTAGCGACTGTAGAAGTTAAATTTATTTCCGCAGGAACACCTACCTCAACTTCTTGCGTTAATATTTGTCCAGTTGGTGAAGTGTAAGTTATTTCAGTAGTACCGACAGACACTGCTGTTAACTCTCCTGTAATAGGATTTATAGTTGCAACAGAAGGGTCGCTACTCACCCAATTAGGAACTGCATAACGAATAATTACAATACCAGAACCTCCAGAACCAGACTGATATTGTGTTCCTCCTCTTCTTGCAGCACCGCCACCGCCACCTCCAGTATTTGGAAAACCATCTTGTGCATTTTGTGCAGCTCCGGAGTGACCGCCCCCTCCAATACCACCAGCAATAACACCACCAGATTGTCGAGAACCACCTCCGCCACCAGCATAATACGTCAGAACACCAGATATGTCACTTGCAAGTCCCGGACCTCCAACACCACCAGCAGTCGCAGATAATCCTTCACCACCAGCGCCGCCGCCTCCACCGCCAGACTCGGTATCATTAGATACACCGCCATTATTTCCTTGACCTAAAACTCCAAGTCCACCAGCACCATTTTGACCTGCCCCACCACCAGAACCGCCAAAAGCACCGTTCTGATCACCAGCAGCAAAAGAAGTTGTTCCTCCTGCACCACCTCCAATCGACTCAATTCCTATTGCAGATGAATTTCCTCCATTAGTACCTGGTTGTGCACTTCCTCCACCAGCACCTCCCGGACCCACAACAATTGGATGAGCAGCATCATTTATGGTTAAAAGAACCTCTTGATAGCCACCACCACCGCCGCCGCCAGAACAACGGTTCGTTCCTGTATTGTCAGGACCACCACCACCGCCACCGCCGCCAACAACTAAAAGTCTAGCACCTGGAATTGGTTGGGTAGTTTCGAAAGTTCCATTTTCCGTAAATGTATGAATTCTTTCATTGCCAATTGTTGTAATATCTCCACCAGTTGGAATTCCAGTCCAAGGTGGTTCACAAGAAATATTTAGCTCTGCTTCATCACCAACACAGAATGGTTGAGGAATATTAGAGATTAATTCAAATGGTTCAACGGACACTTCGACATCACTACTAATCTCACAGCCTTGAGAAACTGCCGTTAAAGTGTAAACTGTAGTGGTAGTCGGATTAACAATAGGCTGCAATGTTGTTTCACCACTTAGAATTGGAGTTCCTGACCACGAGAAATCAACCTCTGGAAGTATGGTAACTTGGTAATCTTGTGTTTCACCCCATGCATAGCCTCCACAAGGAGAGGCAGATGTGGCTTCTGTTACAATAACTCTAAGTCGAGTAGCGCCAAGAGAGGCTCCAAATGGCACTTCCACAGGAATAGTTACAGAATGATTTCCAGTAACACCTCCTAGACCATTCATTACTAATTCACCGCCATCAAACTCGCCATTTCTATTCCAGTCTATCCAAGCAAATGCAATTTTTGAGAATCCCCCTCCACAAGTTCCTAGAGAAACAGAAAGATTATGTGTTGAACCTCTCACTACATTGGTGTTTAGCGAAGTAAAATCTCTGTACGAATGACACTCATTTCCAATGGAAGTATTGTTATTTATCGTGTTAAATGTTACATTATCAATTCTTGTATCACCGGTGTTATTAGAACTAGAGGCACAGTAACCTCCTGGCATCGGAAGAACGGAATTTGGATAATTTATACTTCCGTTTAATTGAACAGACTGACCAGCACATAATACAGTACTTCCTCCCGCATCAACACTAGCTAATCCATTCAAGGAAACTTCCCCTGCCCCTGAAAGCCCCCAACAACCATTTGGGCCTAATGCTCTAAAATAATATACTCCATTATCCGAGACATTAGCTGATGTTGACTGGTCACTCAAATCCGTTCCCGTTGGATTGGTTCCTTGAAAATAAATTACTGCACCATCAACATTAGATGCTGTTATTTCTCCACCAGAACATAAACCAGAAGGGACAGTGACTGTAGGTTGCCCAGGGTTTGGTTGTCGATAATTTAATAGTGCTGAATTTGGACTCCAAGCACCTGGTGGATTAGCTGATGTAGTTAAATGAATTCTATCTGCGCCAGCTGGCACAACAATTACAGAAGGATTTATTGGGTCAGTTGAAATAGTTTCCCAATTCCCACCTGCCACTGGGTTATTAAGGGCATCTCTCCATTGGTATTGAGCACAACCTATAGGTGCATCTGTTGGATTCAAATAAATATCCATTTCAGTACCTTCAGTAAATCCAGTGTAGGTTCTTTCTGAACCAGTTCCGACACCCTCAGTTGCAGATACTGAGTTATAGGAACATTCTAAAGTGTTGATGCTAGCTTCACCAGATTCTGTTCCATTCGTTGGACATTGCGAAAACAATGAAAAATGAACTATTACACTTAGTAATACTACAAAGAACGGTTTTATAAAAAATCTATGTAGCGGATAACTTAAAAGTTCATTAGTGCACATAACAATAGTAATAGTTTGAGTCAAAAATAGTAATTTTTAATACAATAAAAAATTCTTAGAAATAAAAAAAGGCCGAAATGAATCAACCTTTTTTAAAATAGTTTGTAAATATGAATTTAATTCCTATTTCTTAAAGTTATCTGCAACAACTAATTGTTTTGTTCCATGCGTCCAATCGTAGAAACCTTCGCCAGACTTAACACCTTTTTTACCCGCTGTTACCATATTAACTAACAATGGACAAGGGGCGTATTTTGGATTTCCTAAACCTGAATGTAGCACTTCTAAAATAGCCAAACAAACATCTAAACCGATAAAATCCGCTAGTTGCAATGGCCCCATAGGATGAGCCATTCCTAACTTCATTACAGTATCAATTTCTTCAACACCTGCAACACCCTCATGCAATGAAATAATTGCTTCATTAATCATTGGCATTAAAATTCTGTTCGCTACAAATCCTGGATAGTCGTTTACTTCAACTGGTACTTTTTTCAATGATTTTGAAGCCTCCATAATGGTATTAGTTACCTCATCAGAAGTAGAATAACCTCTAATTATTTCAACCAATTTCATAACCGGTACAGGGTTCATGAAGTGCATTCCAATTACTTTGTCAGGTCGATTTGTTACCGAGGCAATTTTAGTAATCGAAATAGAAGAAGTATTGGTAGCGAGAATTACATTTTCTGAGGTTATTTCATCTAATTGTTTGAAGATTTTTAATTTCAAATCAATATTTTCTGTTGCAGCTTCAACGACCAAATCAACATCTTGAACCCCTGTTTTGACATCGGTAAAGGTTTTTAATCTTGCTAAAGTATCTTGTTTGTCTTGATCAGAGATTTTTTCTTTACTAACCATTCTATCAAGATTCTTTTCTATTGTTTTCATTCCTCTAGCAAGAGAATCATCCGAAATATCAATTAGTGAAACATTATATCCAAATTGAGCAAATACATGTGCTATTCCATTTCCCATAGTACCTGCTCCAATAACCGCAACATTTTTTATCATAATATTATATTTTAAGCGCCATAAAATTAGTATTTTATTCTTGGACTGAATTATCAATTACGGCTTATTTAACTCGAAATTCACCAATCTGACATATTTCAATAATTAAAATATTGATATAAAATGTTTTAAAAGTGGATACAGCATTTTTTATCTTCCCCATTTTTGGGGATACTTCTTTTTATCATATTTCAATTTAATTTTGACCAATTGGTCTTTACAACCCCCATGAAGTAAAGCTCAAGACCGAAGCTTTTTCCTCGTTATTAATGTTTTAAATTTATCTTTGAGATACATAAACAGTAACTTCAAAACATCAAAACACCTATCTCAATAAAGTCACATGACCTGCCAATTCTTTGTTAATGGTACCATCATTACTTGACACCCGTAATTTCCAAACATAAACGCCATCTTGCATGACTTTACCGCCATAAGTTCCATTCCATCCAACTTCAGCGTCTCTTGATTCAAACAAAAGCTCTCCCCAACGATTAAATATTAAGAGCTGATAATCAAATCGATTAAAATCACCATCCAGTACTGGCGAAAAAACTTCGTTAAATTTATCGCCATCGGGTGTGAACGCATTTGGAACAAAAATTCGCATATCCTCTTCTACCTTAATAATAGTTGAAATTGAGTCCACGCAATCAAATTCTGAGTATGCGAATAATGTTACAATATAACTTCCTGCGCTATTATTCGGAAAGGAATGTGATGGATTTTCAACTGTTGTAGTTTGTCCATCGCCAAAGTCCCAGAAATAATCGGTCGCATTTTGCGATTCATTCCAGAATGAAACAGTGTTGTTCAATGTATTTATTTCATCATCATTCATGGCAAAATCTGCAATTGGTTTAGGGTCTATACAAATGAAATCGCTTAATTGAAGTTCAGAAATACAACCATTTACGGAAACCACTTGAACAGTTGCGTCAATACATCCTGTTGTGTTAAAACGATGTGAAATATCATTGCACGAGGTAAAAGTCTGACCTGTTTCAAATGTCCAGTTACAACCTGCTAAATTATGGTCAGAGTACACCGTAAAACTGGCTTCTTCACCTTGACAAATACGTTGTGGATCAGAGGTTTCTATCGTGGGATTCGGGTGTGCTTGCAATGCAATAGTGCTTATGGTTAAACAACCATTAACATCTGTTACCTCAACAGTATATGCCCCTACTCCGATATTCTCCAATACTTCTCCATGGGATTCATTACCGTGATTCCAATTGTAAAAATATGGTGGCGTTCCTCCAATTGCATTTGCTGCAATAACACCATCATAATTATTGGCACAACTAACAGGAAGATTATTGTGATTAGATAAAACATCTATGGCTGATTCGATTGGAGTCGGTTCATTAACCATAACTGCTGTAGTCGCCTGACAACCATTAGCATCTGTAACATTCACGGTTAACAGTCCCGGTCCCAAATTGTCAACAATTCCGTAATTATTAAACGTTGTCTGGTTTCCATCAATGTTAACAGTATAAGATGGAGATCCACCAGAAACTTGCACGGTAACTTGAGCATCATCTGCTCCATAACAGCTAATGTGTTGCCCATTATAATCGGATGAAACATAAACTTGAAGCGCTATTAAATCAGGTTCCGTTAGAACAATAGTTGATGTAATATCACAATTATTAACGTCCCTAATTACAACGTTATAGGTTCCAGCTGATAAACCATTTAAATTTTGGTCGTTTGACGTAAACCCAAAAGGACCAGTCCATTCGAATGAAAAATCAGGAGATCCACCAGAAATATTCAGGTTTATGCTTCCATCACTGAGTCCATGGCACGAAATATTGTGTCCTGAAGGGTATTCAAAAGCTGTAACATTCTCATTTATTGACATTGGCTCAGTCAGTTCAATTGAAGTTGATATTGTACATCCGAACAAATCTGACGCAGTAACATAATAAGTTCCTGCGCTAAGGTCGGTCAAGTTTTCGTCAATTGAATTAAATCCATTGGGACCTGTCCAAGAGTATGTGTAACCTGGTGAACCTCCGGAAATTGTTAGATTTACACTCCCATCGCTAAATCCTTTACATGAAATATTATCACCTGATGGGTATTCATGAGAAGATATTTGCTCATAAAGTGGTGCTGGCTCAACTAGCTCCATCGAAGTATTTACGTAACAACCATTTTCGTCGGTAACAAGTACATGATAATTTCCTTCTTCCAAATCTGAAATGTTTTGTGCTGCTGAAGTAAATCCATTTGGACCTGTCCATTCATAAGAATAATTGGGTGAACCACCTGTGATAGTCAAATTTATACTTCCATCACTTGCGCCAAA